>CANJNJ010000200.1 GCA_947474995.1 Opitutaceae bacterium
GACTGCGGCCTTCCCAGTCGGCGAAGACGATGATCTGGTTTTCGCTGAGGTCGGGAATCGCGTCGATCGGCACGCGCCGGATCGCGATCAACCCCCAGCCAAAGAGCATGAGCGTGCCGCACAGGACGAGAAACCGGTTCCCGAGCGACCACTTGATGAGGGCGTTAATCATGGGATTTGAAGCGGACGAGCGTGGAGTGGCTTTTTCCGGACGTTTGTAGTCCCGCCTTCAGGCGGTGCCTTGAATGCGTTCAGTCCGCCTGAAGGCGGAACTACCAACAGGGAACGCGGCCCGCTACGCGATTCGCGCAAGGGGCTTTTCATGGCAGTTCCTCTCCGCAATCCGCCATGGTCGAGCCGAAGAACGGATTCTTCAGCGGCTGGCTGCGCTGAATCCAGCGGCCCTTGCCGAGGATGGGGGTCATCGGGCACTGGAAAATTTTTAGGCCGAGCTGGGTCCGATAGGGTTTCAGGAGATCAGCGACGGCCGTGCTCCACGGCTCGAAGGACTGGCGCGCTGATTTCAGATCGGTGCCGAGTTGAAGGGACGGGAGACGGGGATAGGCGGTGCCGGTGGTTTTCAATGACGGAAAAATCTGTTGGTATTTCGCATAGTCGTCGGCGGCCAGGGCCGCCGTGGCGTCGATGACGATGCTGGCCAGGGCGATATACGGCGTGAGGTCGGTGGCGGTGGAGTTGAGCGTCGAGGGTTGAGCGTTGAGCGGAGTAGCGCCGGTCTCCGACCGGCGTTGGGCAACCGCACCGGAAGATTTTGGCGCGACGGAACTTTGCCGATGGCCGGAAGCCTCGCGGGTCAGCTGCGCCTGGGCGTCGATGAGCAGCGCGCCGGTGGTCACGACTTTTTCCCCTTCGCTAAGACCGGCGAGAATTTCAACCAACGCGTCCCCGCGCCGGCCAATGCCCAGCCGGCGTTGTTCGAAGTCGCCGTTGCCGAGATCGACATAGGCCACGGGACCGCCGCCGGCGTCGAGGATGGCGGAACGGGGCGCGGCCAGCACGATGGGTGACTCGACGAGCACCCGACCCTCGGCGAGCACGCGGTGAGGCAGCTGGTGGGGTGCGCCGCTCATCGAGGACGGATGAGGGTTGGAAAGGATGGCGCGCGCCTTGGTCGTACGCGTCTGTTCGTTGAAGTTGGGATCGATGAAGGCGATGGGGGCCAGGAGCACGTCGCCCGGCACGGAACGGGTCGTGATCTCGACGGTCTGGCCAACTTTCACCCACGAGAAATCCTGTTCGTAGATGTCGAAGACGAACCACATCGACGAGAAATCCCCAATCTCGAACAGGCGGTCGCTCGTCTGGACGTATTGGCCCTCGTAGACAAACTTGCTGACGACGGTGCCGGTCACCGGAGCGCGGACGGCCACAATCGCGGACGGCTGCAGGCTTTTTTCGAGCGTGGCGAGGTCGGTCTCGTTGAGCCCGAGTTCGAGCAGACGTTCGCGCGCGGCCGATTTCTCGGCGGCGGGAAACGCGCCTTCGCCGGCCTTGATCCGTTCCACGTAGACGCGCTCGGCGGAATAGATTTCGGGACTGTAGATCGTGGCGAGAGGCGCGCCGGCCGCGACCTGCTGGCCGGGATAAAGGAGATCAAGGCGCTCGATCCGTCCCGGGACACGTGCGGACAGAACCCGGTGGCGGGTATCGTCGTCGTCGATCCGGCCGTTCACCCGCATCGTGCGGGTGAGCGGCTGGCGCACGACGCTGGAGGTTTCGACGCCGATGGTCGTGATGACCGAAGGCATCAACGTGACGACGCCCTCGGGCGCCGCGGTCGCGGGTCCGCTGGCGACGACAAGATTCATACCGCAGATGGTGCATTTACCCGGATGATCCGAGCGGATCCAGGGATGCATCGGGCACTGGTAGACGACGGCGTCGGCCTTCGCGGTGCCGGAGGTGGCGGGGGCGGTCGGCGCGGACGATTTTTCCGCGGCCGCCGCGGCGAGGGTGAGGGAGAGCGTAAGGAGAAGGGCGAAGAATTTCATGACAGGATCGGGCTGGGCTGGCGGTGAAGGTGGCAAAGCCACGCACGCGGAATACGCGGGAGCACGCTGGCCGCCATGGGCCGACGCGCGGGCACACTACGAGACTGGGCTGCTTAGAGCAGCAGGCTGCAGTGCGCCTGAAACAGCGCGACACTGGCAGCGGGCACCTGCTGCCCGGACGCTAGTCCGCGGGCAGTCGGGGCCGAAAGGATCCCGGACAGAACCAGCGGATGCGCGAACCGTATGGTCGCGCGGGCCGCGGGCTTGGCAGCCGCTGCCCGATGCTCGATGGTGACGACAGCGGCGCCCGTCGTGCGGGCGGCGGATATCGGCGGCAAAGCACAGTCCGTCCGGCACGGCGCGCCGCAGTTACCCGCGCAGCAGGCGGACGAGGTTTCCGTCGGCGCGAGCGGCATCGCCGGCGCGAGCGCGCTGGCGAGCATCAAGGCGAACACGAATAACCGACGAATCATCGAAGTGAACGGTAGGGGTGCGCGGCAGTTTCGCAATCGCTTATTCCCGGGATGGCAGGAGAGGAGGACGGATCGGCAAGAAATGAGCGGAGCGTCCGTTGGCTGGCGTGATTAATCTCAAACGCCAAAGGTCCAAATCTCAAACAATCGGCAGCCGTCAGGTTGGAATGGGGAAGCTTCCGGCCTTTGAAGTTTATCGGGAATTTTGGCTTGGGGAATTTGCCCCGATTAAGGGGCAAAAATCACATCATCCGTCGTAAAGAGCTTTTGATCGGGCCCGGCACTCCGAATCTCCATCCGCGTGCCGGATTCGGCATGGAAGAAGAACGGCGTGCCCCAGCGGTCGCATAGCTCACCGGCGCGGTTGATCGCCGGGTGGTTGGGGGCAATGAGCGCGAGTTGCAGGCGGTTCTTACCCGCGAGTGTCGCGGTGATTTTCGCGTTGTCGCCGACGGGGTTGCCGTCGTGGGGAAAATTCGTGCGGAACGTGGTGATGAGTTCGTTGACGATGCGCAGGTCGGCGCGGATGTCGCCTGACGGGGTGTTGAGTGCGTCTGCAATCTCGCTGGGTTCGGGTGGGGCTGGGGGCTTTGAGTTTTGTGTTTTGGGTTGGGGGTCCGAAGCTTCGGAGTGCTGGGGGCCGCGGGATGCGGTGTTGGTTTCCGGGTTGGAGCCATCCGCGGACCAGAACTGCCACGCGAGAAAGACGACGACAAGGAACGCGGTGACGATGACGAGGCGTTTCATGAGATCTTCTTGTGCCTGTTTTTGTCATTCTGGGCGCCAGCGAAGAATTCCCGAGCAGGTTCGCACCCACGGAGAGGCGGCGCAAAACCTGCTGGCTTCTTCGCTGCGCTCAGAATGATAAGGGTGAAGAAGGGCACTACAGGAAACCCAGATTAGGTTTCGCAAAGCGGTCGATGTTCGGGAGCACGGTGGAGAGATTGCCCGCGCTGACGCCAAACCAAGTCGCGAGCGTCGCGTTGTATTCGTCGACGCTCGTCGAAGGCAGCCAGCGGCCGCGGCCAGTGTCATCGTTGCCGCCGACGGCGAGGCTTGGCATCTGGCCGTAGATGTCACCACCGCGCACCGTGCCGCCCATGATGAGCTGGTGGTTGCCCCAGCCGTGGTCGGTGCCGCCGGCGTTGGGGACGTAGGTGCGGCCGAAATCCGAGGCGGTGAAGGTGGTGACCTGGTTCGCCACGCCGAGTTCGACGGTAGCGTTGTAGAACGCATTCATCGCCCCGCTCAGCTCCGCGAGCAGCGGGCCGTAGGCGGAGTTTTGCGAGCCGTGCATGTCCCAGCCGCCGAGTTGGACGAAGAAGATCTGGCGCTTGAGGCCCAGAGCTTGCGAGATGGAAATTAATTTCGCGACCATCGAAAGCCGCGCGGCGGTGCCGGTGCCGGGAAAGGTGGTCGTAAGCGCCGGGGCGGTGCGAAGGACGGTGCCGAGGAGATCACCGTCGTCGATGGACGCCTTCGTGATCCCGCCAAACGCCGCCGCCAGGGCGTTTTCTTGGGTGCTGCGCATCAGGCTTCGAATGCCGTTGGAGCGGGCCGTGGATACGCCGGGCGTGGCCGAAAGCGAGCCGGTGTTGCTGAGTGAACTGACGCCGCTGGAATTGATGGCGTATTGAGTGACTGCGCTGCCGCGCTGAAACGAATTGGCCCCGTTGAGCGTGATCGACATCGAGATCTGATTGTTCGAATTCTGGGCGTCGACGAGATCGGCGAGCCGCCCGCCCCAGCCGGTGTCGAACGGCTGATCGGGAATGCTGCTTTGCCATTGGAGGGCCTGGTCGCTGTGGGAGAAAAGCTGGGGCGGCAGGTTGGTGCCGGCCTGGTACTGGGCGAGGGTGGTGGGCCGGACGAGCGTGCCGACGTTGGCGAGGATCGCCAGTTTTTGGGCGGCGAACAGGGACTGCAGGTGCGGGGCGGAGGGATGAAGCGAATAGTTGCGACCGTCCGAATAACTGCGGGGCGAGATCGGCAGGAGCCCGGCTGGCGAGACGGCGAGATCGGCGCGGGCGGTGGAGTAAGCGGAGAAACTCGAGGGATCGGAGGGGATGAGGAGACTGGTGGAGTCGATGCCCCCCTGGAGAAAGAGACAGACGAGGGCCTTGTAGTCGGCGGGTACGGCGGCCGCAGTGTTGCGGGGCAGGCTGTCGCCGGCCACGGCTCCAATCATGCGCAATTGGCCGAGGGCCGAAAGCAAGCCGGTCGTGCCAACGGCCGCACAGCAAGCCTGGCGGACGAAGGCGCGGCGGGAAAGATCGGGAGTTTGCGGTATCATGGGCTTATTTTTGCAGGGCGCCATCGGGGGCAGTAACGGTGAATTGAATGGCGGTCTGGATCCGCTCGAGGTCGGTCGCCGCCGCCGGCAGGGCGGCCAGCGTGGCGATTATTTGGGTCCGCGTGGCGGTCGTCAGCTGATTCGCGCAGAAGAGAAGATTGAGCTGATCCAGCAGGGCGGCGGAATTGCGGGCATTGGGCAGGAGCGCGGAATAATCGAAGACGAGGAACGGCGACGCCCCGGTCGCCGGCTGCGGCAAGATATCCACGTTTCGCTCCATGAGCTGAATCAGCTGGTTGGGTACGGTGATTGAGTAGTTGGAATCGGTGATTTCGAGTTCAGGTGCGACCAAACCCGCCGCGGCCATCGCGCCCGCCGGCGAATAAGTGGGAGAGAAAAAATTAAATACGGTCGCTGACCACAGGGGGCCCTGGCCGAAGTTAGAGGCCGGGTTGGGCATGAACCCGACAGGCGTATAACCGTTGGAGGCGCGGGGATCGCCAAAGTAACTATCCAGGTAACGGCCGTTGGGGGCGGCGACGTTAAGGGCGCGGAGTAGAGCCGTCATTCGCAGCACCGGCTCCTTTATCTTGCCGTAGCCAAAATTACGCAGCAGGGCCGGCGAACGCGCCTCGTAGTCCGTGAGAATCGCGCGAACCACGGCACCGAGATTGCCGCGGGCGCCAGTGCCGTCGTTGGCGAAGACTCGGGCCACGCGGTAGACATAGCCCGGACTGGGATTGCTGGTGACGAGCCGCTGGATGAGCAGCTTGGAAATAAACGGCCCCGTGTTGGGATGATTGACGAGTGTGTCGAGCGTGGTGGCCAGATCCTGCGGACCGCTTTGGCCGGCCGGCAGCAGCGTGGGCGTCGCGTTGGCGAGTGGCACTTGCTGCAGGCTCACAAGCCGTTTCGCCGTCTTGTCATGAAAATTGTCGTAGTAGCTCATCGGCACGAGCCACGCGTGGGTATCGGCGAGGCGCGCCGGGTAGGAGGCCGTTCCCGGAGGGTAGAAACTGCTGAACTGGCCTTCGTTCGTCGTGGTGGCCGGATACCCGGCATACGCCCAGCCGGTGAACACTTTCGCCGTTTCCGAGATCGTGGCCTGACTGTACGTGGGAATCGGCTGGCCGGTGGCATCGAGCATGAGGGTCCCATCGGGCTGGAGCTGCACGAGCCCGATGGAGAAGAGCTGCTGGACCTCGCGGGCGTAATTTTCGTCCGGGGCCGTGCCTTTGGTGGGATTTGCCTTGGCGTTGCCCCGATGGCTGAGCCAAAGACCCATCGCGGGATTCAGCGTAACATTCTCCAGCAGCTGCCGGTAACTGCCAAAGGCGCCGTTCACGAGGATGTCGTAGTACTTGACCTTGGATTCAAGATTGAAGTCGAGGTCGTCCTGCTGGCCGAGGACGAGGATTTCACTGAGGGCAAAAGCCACCCGGTGCCGCAACTGATCCGGGGCGGTGGCGGCAATTTTCCACCAGGAGGCATACCAGTTGTAGTTCCACGCAAATCTTTCGCTGCCCATGACCGCGGGCATGGGGGGAAGAGGATAAGCCGCGAGGTCGGCCCGTAGCGCCGCGAGCGCGCCCGTGACGGGCAGCGCGAGTTGATCGTCAATCCAGGAGGGAATCCCGCGAGCCATCAGGGCATTGATGGTCGACGTGGTTGGTCCGAACGTGGCTTGAGTCAGAAAGCGCGCCGCGTCGGTCGCCGTTGGATTCGTCAGTGCGCCATCGGGGAGGGCGGGTGGGGCGGGCGGCGCCACGAAGACCTGCGAGCCCGTGGTCGATACAAAGGTGCCGCGCAGTTCGCCGGAAGGAAAATTCGCCGAGTCGAGCCCGACGTAGATGTTGCCGGTGTTCAGCGCGTAGATCAGATCGCTGCTGGTGTAGGTGCCGGTCGGCGCAAAAGTCCACGTCCGGTCGGAAACCTGGCCGAGCGCGAAGTTGAGGACAAAATCGCCCGAAGGCGCGATGCGCAGGTGCGCCCCGGTCTCGGTCGAGGTGAGATTCGAAAACGAGATGCTGACACTCGCCGAACCGCTGGCGTTGACCACGAGGGTCGCGAGGCCTGAGCCGAGCGAAGGGCTGGCCGAACCTTCGGGCCGAAGGACCGTCGTGTAGAGGGCGGCGGCGGGACGGGCCCCACTGATCTGGGTTGTGATATCCACGCCATTTTGCACGAACGTGCCGCCGACGCTCTGCGCCGGGATTGGGACGCTGTGCGACGTGGTGCCATTGGCGAAGCGCAGTTGGGTGAGGCCGCTGACCTGAATGGGCTGGGCATTTGCCTGGAGAAGATCTCCTCCGGTAATGCGCGTGTCGGCGGCCGCGCCCAGCAGCAACACAGGGATGGCGGTGTCGAAGGCGTTGATATTCTCGACGAAGACCGGACCGCTGAACTGTACGCCGGGGGCAAAGATCCCGGTGAGGCCTCGCGTCGCGAAGTAACTCGCGTTCGCGCTCCGCAGGCCGGCGAACTTTCCGTTCGGGCTTAGAATCGAAATCGAGGCGATATCCGCCAGCCCATCATAGGTCGTGCCGCTTTGGTAGA
>CANJNJ010000201.1 GCA_947474995.1 Opitutaceae bacterium
GAGATCCTCGCGGGCGTAGCTGATGAAGACGGCGTGATCGGCCATTTCGCGTTCGGGCGGACGGAAGCGCTCCGGGGCCGCGGGATCCGCGGCCGACGCTGCCGGGACGGCGGCGAGGGATGGCTTATGGCGGAGGGTCCAGCGGCGGTGCAGTTCGTCGACGAAACCCTCGGCGCCGCCGGTGAACAAGCGGGTCCGGCTGCTGACCTGTTGGAGGAAAAACACCAGTCCGGGCTCCTGGGTGGCGTGGGAGTCGGCGAGGGTTTCGCCGACGTCGCGCGGCTCGGACAGCCGGCGGCGCTTGGCCAGCCGGACGAAAAGGCGCGTCAGCCAGTCGGAGAAACCGCCGCCGAGCAGGAGGAGGTGGCTGTGTTCAAGTTCGGCAAAAAGTTTTTCCGGCGCGTAGTTCCGAGACTGCAGGGAGCAGACAAATTCAAGCACGTCCTCGTCTGAAATGACATACGTCGGCGAGGCGGAGAGCCGGCCCATGAGATGATAGACCAGCGGCCGCGGCAGGAACTCGCGCTAGCAGGGTAGATCGACGAGCTTGCTCGGCGTGTAAGCGGAGACGTCGGTCGTGCGCAGGCCGCCGAAGCGGACGGCGTTGAGGGCATCCTCGAGCAGCGAGTCGAAGGTGGTGCTGACGTAGAGCGTGAAATCGGTGATCTCCGCCAGCTTCAGGAGGGCGGGCGGCGGCGCGAAGGTCGCCTCGCGCATGATGGGGCGAATCCGGGTGTAGAGATCCTCGCGGCGACCGCGGTTGGAGAGGTGGCGCACGATCACATCGTTGAGCGTGAGGGCATGCGTCGGCGCGTCGGCGGGCATCCCCAGTCGGGCGGCGAGCGAACGCGCGAGCCAGCGATAGAGGTTCTCCGGTCCGGCATCGGTCTGAACGGTGACGAGTTCAGGACCAACGATGGGAATGACCTTCTTTTCCTCGACGAAATTTAGCAGGTCCTCCCAGGCATCATCATCGAATGCGGCGATGGGAGGCGCTGACGGGGCAGATTCAGCGGCAAGGACGGACATGGGGCGAGGTAAGTTCGCTTGCGTCATGTATAAGTGTCAAGACCGGCACGGGCGCCTGATCGTCATGAAGAAACGTGGGCCAAAAGCGCGGGAGCGATTCGGCCCAATCCCCAAGCCGGTTTAAACCGCTAATCTTCGCTAATCTTTCGCCTGCGCAATGGCTACGGCGATGAGCGCGCCGCGAGTTCTCATCGCAGACCCATTGGCCTGCGACCATTAGCCTGCATCCATCACACTCAGAGGTGTGATGGATGCACCCTGTCGGGCCGACTTTGTCGGGGCTAACCGCGACGAAGTCGCCTTTCCGCACTCTCCGAGTGCGGAAAGCGGATGCGCCAAGTTGAAAAAATTGTGATGCATCCGGGTTAGCGCGGATTAGCGGTTAAACTCCGCCTTGGTCGGGAATGGGCGTTCTACCCCCGCCTTGCCTTTCTCGGGCGATCGCATCGGTGTACGCGCGTGCTTCGCTGGTCTCTCCTCCTTCCCCTCGGCTTTGCGGGTCTCATCAGCTCCGTGTTCGCCGAGCCGCTGTCCAAGAAAACCGACATCGATTTTTTTCGCGATGTGCCCAGCCGCAATCTGAAGGGACTCGCCACGCGGTCGGATGGGCGAATCGTCGCCGGCCCCGCGTTAAGCGAAATCGCCGTTCCGGCCCCCGCCGCGCTGCTTTGGTGTCTCGAGCCGACGCCCGATCCCGCCAGGTGGCTCGTCGGAACCGGCTCGGAGGGCAAGATCCTCGAAGTAAATTTCGATGTCACCAAAGCCACCTACGGCGTGCGCGATCTCGTCACGCTTGAGGACCCGCAGGTGTTCACGCTGCGCCGGCTCCCGGATGGGGCGATCCTCGCGGGCACCTCGCCCAAGGGCGCACTCTACCTGGTGAGGGAAGAAAAGACCGTGACCCGGGTGCTGTTGCCGGTGGATTCGATTTTCGATCTTCTGCTGCTCGATGCCGACACCGCGCTGGTGGCTACGGGCAACCCGGGCCGGATCTATCGGGTCGATCTGCGGAAATTTGCCGACGCCGGCATCTCGCCCGAAAAGGTCACCGACGCCAAAGCGCTGGCCGAAAAGGGCGTCACGCTTTTCGGCGAAATTCACGATCGCAATGTTCGTCGGCTGGCCCTTCTGGCCGGCGGTAGGATCGCCGCAGGTTCCGCGCCCAAGGGCAATGTCTACGTTTTTTCCCGCGACACCCCGCCCGCCCCGGCAGTTCCACTGGACAGCGCGCCAAAAAACGAGCCCGTCATCCTCCAGGAAAACCGCGACGCCGAGGTGACCGATCTCCTCCCCCAGCCCAACGGCGATCTCTACGCGACGATTGTGTTTTCCTCGACCAGCGGCGAGTCGCGCATCATCCCGCCGGCGTCTTCCAAGAGCGGCCGCGACAACAAGGACGAGGTGCCCACGCCTCCGCCCGCGCAGATCGAGCGTTTCGGGGGCCGCAGTTCGCTCGTCTGGTTTCCCGCGGACGGTTTTCCCGAGATTCTCACCAGCCGCGCCGCGACCGCCTTTTATCGCGTCGTCCGGCTCGGCGACACGCTGCTGGTCGCCGGCGGCGAACAGGGTGAATTGCTCGGCTACGATTTGAAGGCCCGGCTGTCGCTCACGTTTGCCGGGAGCATTTCCTCGCAGCTCAACAGCATCGTGCCGCTCGCCGGCGCGCCCGGAAAATTCCTCGTCCTGCGCAACAACGCCCCCGGCCTGGCGCTGCTCGAATTCAATGCTCCCGGCCCGCGCGAAGCGGAGACTCGCCGGCTCGACCTCGGCACGCCGGCGCAACTGGGCGCGCTCCGCTTTAATCGCCTGCGCAATCTCGCGCCGGAAAACCTCGCGCTCGAAATTCGCACCAGCAATGCGAGCGACGAAACCGAGGGCTGGAGCCCGTGGACGGCGCTCAAGGGTTCGAACGATTCCGGCTGGCGGGCCGACAGCCAGCGCGGTCGGTACGCCAAGATCCGACTGCACGTCGTGGAGGCCGGCACCGCGACCGCCGCCCGTCCGCCGCTCACCGCGCTTGAGATCGATCGCGCGAGTCTTTTCTCCCTGCCGCAAAATCGCCGACCGCTCCTGCAGGACTTTCGCGTGCTCTCGCCGGGGTTCGCCGTGATCCCCGCCGCCGAGTCCGTGCCGTCCGCCGTCGTCACGCTCAGCCAGGTGGCGCAGGCCCCGAAGGACGAGGAGCGACGCAAAACGAATTTCCTCAGCAGCCAGGTCGTGCCCTCGCCCGGCACGCAGGTCGTGCTCTGGACCGTCACCGATCCCGACGGTGACAGTGTCGTGTGCACCTTTTCCATCCGGCGCGACGGTGATGCCACGTGGACCGAACTGGCGGCGGCGACCCGCCAGAGCTACGCGCAATTCGACACCGCCCATTTGCCGGACGGGGTTTACTTCACGCGACTCGTCGCCACGGAAACCGCGCCCCGCGTCGCGGCCGAACGTCTCAGCCAGACCTTCGAGACCGACGATCTGATCGTGGATCACACGGCCCCCGAAGCGCTCGAAGCGACCGCCCAACGCGTCGGCGATGCGGTCGTCGTGAAGGTGCATGGCCGCGACCAGCTTTCGCTGCTCGATGGCATCGAAGTCGTCTTCAACAACGGCCTGCGCGAAACCGTCGAGCAACCGGTCGATGGCGTACGCGATAGCCGCGAGGAAACGTTCACGCTCGAAGTGCCGCTCGCGAAGGTGTCGAACGCGACGTCGCTGGAAGTCACCCTCTACGACCAGGCCGGCAACGGCACGTCGCGGCGGCTGAATTGGTGAGGAGTTTCAACTCCTTTCCGTACCGTCATTCTGAGCGGTAGCGAAGAATCCACGCCAACGGGGTGAGCTAACGCTTGGATTCTTCGCTGCCGCTACTGATGACGTCGCGGAATAGGTCATGCCAAAGCCTACCGAAGGCGTACCGGGTGGGCCGTGCACTCCGTGCGCGGCCATCGAACGTGAGACCGAGCCAAACACTGACCGCGCGCGGAGCGCCCGGTCCACCTTTCAAGCGCCGTTCCGATTGCTAGGCCCGGGGATGCGCCTTGGCGTAGACTTCCTTGAGGCGGGCGACGCTGACGTGGGTGTAGACTTGAGTCGTGGCGAGTTGGGCGTGGCCGAGCAGTTCCTGCACGAGTCGGAGGTCCGCGCCGGCGTTGAGCAGGTGGGTCGCGTAACTATGCCGGAGCTTGTGTGGCGTCAGATCGATCGGGAGCCCGGCCAGTGCGAGATAGCGTTTCAGCATGAGCTGCACGGAACGAATGGTCACGCGCCGACCGGTGGGCAGGCTGAGCACGGGACTGGACGCGGTCGGCTGCCTGGCGAACTCGTCGCGAAACTTCACCAGCACGGCCAGCGCCACGCGGCCGAGGGGCGCCAGGCGTTCCTTGCGGCCCTTGCCCAGCACGCGCGCGACCCCCGAGGGAAGATCGATTGCGCCATAATTCAGCGCCACCAGTTCGCTCACGCGCAGGCCGCCGCCGTAGAGCAACTCCATCGCGAGTCGATCGCGCCAGGCCGCCTGCGCCTCGATGCTGCCATTTTCCAGCAGCCGCAGCGGCCCGCTCAGCAGCAATTTCATTTGCTCCTCGGTGAGAAAATTCGGGAGTCGCTTCTCGAGTCGGGGAAGCGGAACGCCCGCCAAGGGATTCCGCTGCAATCGGCCGCGGCGCATCCAGAATTTGAAAAACGTCCGCAGGCCGGAGGCGTGGTTGTGCAGCGTGCGCCGGTCGAACCGCCGCTGCGCCTCGATCACGAAATCGCGCATGTCGCGGGTGCCGAGGGCATCGAGACCGCGCTCCCACAGCGCGCCGCTCACCAACCAGCGATAAAAATCCTCGAACGCCTGCCGGTAGTTCCGGACCGTATAGGGCGAATACCGCCGCTCCTTGGCCAGGAAGTCTTCGAACGGCATCCACCATTCGGCCAAGACGGCGGGCGGCAGGGGCGCGGCGGATTCGGGGGCGGACATGTTGATTGGGAAGGCGTCGGATAAGGGCCCTCTGCTTGTCATTCTGGGCGTTAGCGAAGAATGACAGCGAAAACCTCACCCTAGCTGGCGCCCCCCACCTTCGCTTCCACCGCCCGCATCACTTTCGTTGCGTGCAATCGCAACGCGCTTTCTGGATCTAAACCTCTTTCGCGCGCCGCCGCGGTCAATTCGAACAACATCCGTCCCAGCGTCGCCTCGTCGAGTTGCGGGCCGAGCGCGCGAACCTGCGCGATGTCGACCACGCCGTCCGCCGGCATTTTTTTCTTTTCAATTTGTTTCCAGATCGCCTCGGCAAACATCAGCGCCGGCAGTCGCGGCGGCAGGTCCTTGAAAATCCCGGTCGCCGCCGGACCATTTTTCTTTTCGGTCGCTTTGATGACCTCCCATTGGACCAGCACCTGATCGGAAGTTTGAAGCTTGTCGGCGCCGAACACATGGGGATGCCGGCGAATGAGCTTTTCATTGATCTCCCGGGCCACGTCATCGAGGTCGAACTGTCCTTTTTCCTCGGCGAGGCACGCATGAAAGACCACTTGAATGAGCACGTCGCCGAGTTCCTCCCGCATGTGCGGGTAGTCCCCGCGGTCAATCGTGTCGATCAACTCGCTGACCTCGTCGAGCAGGCAGCGGACCAACGACGCGTGAGTTTGCTCCTGGTCCCAGGGACAGCCGTTGCGCCCCCGCAGCCGGGCCATCGTTTGCCGAAGATCGTCCATCGCACTCATATGATTGGCCGCAAAATGGCACAGTCCGACTCCGTCGCAATCAAACGTTCCGATCATCGCAGCTTCAGCATTCCCAAACTCCCGAACCCTGGCCCAGGAGGACAAGCCGCGACCGACCCGAGACGCGGCGATTTTCCGGACTCTGCCTGATCTCGGCTTGTCCTCCGGCAAAATGCCGCCTTGCGACTTTGGCGGCTCTTTGCAGCTATTCGCCAGCATGTCCGACAAACTCACTGAAATCATGGCCTGGAAGCGGCAGGAGATCGCGCCGCTTGTACGCCCGGTGTCGGACGCGGAACTGGCCCGGCTGAACGCCGCCCTGCCCCGTCCACCCTCGTTCGCGACGGCGCTGCGGCGGGCGAACGGCTCCCTCGCGGTCATTGCGGAAATCAAGCGGCGCTCCCCTTCCGCCGGCGAAATCAAGGCCGGCGTCTCCGCCCTCGACCAGGCGCAGCGATACCAGGCGGCCGGCGCGGACGCGCTGTCGATCCTGACCGATGAAAAATATTTCGGCGGGACGCTGGCCGACCTCCAAGGAGTGACGAATTACTTTCGCACCGCTTCGTCCGCCCCGGGTCACCGCGAATCGCCGGCCCTACCCTGCCTGCGGAAGGACTTTATGGTCCATCCCGTGCAGGTCCTCCAAGCCCGCGAGGCCGGAGCCAGCGCCATCTTGATCATCGTGCGCGCGCTGACCGACGAGGAAATCAAGGTGCTGGCGCACGCCACCACGACCGCGGGCCTCGACGCCCTCTTTGAGATTCACCACGAGGCCGATCTGACCCGCGCACTCTCCCACGGGGCCCGGATCATCGGCGTCAATAATCGCGACCTCGCCATCTTCAAGACAGACTTGGCGTTGAGCGAGCGCCTCATCCCCCAGATTCCCCGCCACGTGACCGCGGTCAGCGAAAGCGGCATCTTCACCGGCGCGGATGCCGCCCGCGTGCGCGCTGCTGGGGCTCATGCCGTGCTGGTCGGCGAAGCGTTGATGAAGGCGGAAAATCCCGGTCGACGCATCGCAGAATTCCGCGGCGATGTTTGATTCACGCCAACACCCCATCCTGCCGCGCCGCCGATTCGTCCGCCGGGTCGTGCGCAACATCGGCTATGGCCTCGGGCTGATTGGCGGCTCCCTGGCCATCGGCATTCTTGGCTATCATCAACTCGCTGGCCTCGGCTGGACCGATTCCTACCTTAACGCCGCGATGATTCTTTCCGGCATGGGCCCGGTGGCCGAGTTACCCACGCGCACCGCCAAGATTTTTGCCGGCACCTATGCCATCTTCTCCGGCATCGCGCTGATATCAACGGCGGGCGTGATGTTCGCTCC
>CANJNJ010000202.1 GCA_947474995.1 Opitutaceae bacterium
CGTTGGGCTGCATTCCCGCACTTAGGCATTGCGAGGGCCAAGTCGGAAACCCCGTTTCCCCCAATATTGGGGTCTGGCTCCCGGGGATTTTCTGTTTCAATGTCTTGCGAAATCGCTTTTCCTCCCGGCACCCCCAATCCGCCATGCTACTCCGCCCGGCAAAGGACAAACTCAGTTGGTCCCAATAACACTGTTCGGCAAGCAGACCTCTTTCAGTTCACCCTATGAAAACACAAATACCGTCAATTTGTCTCGTCGTAGCACTCGCTATCATCAGTTCGCTCAGCTCCGGCTGCGCGACTATCGTCAAAGGTACTACTCAGCAAATTCCTGTCGCATCTGAGCCCAATGGCGCGCGGGTATCAGTCGATGGCTCGCCTGCTGGTACGACGCCCACCACGCTTACGTTGAGCAGGAAGCAAAACCACATGGTCACAATCGAGAAAGAATCCTACACGTCGGAAAGTGTTGCTGTTACGAAGAGCATGGGAGGCGCGGTAGCCGGCAATATTCTAGCCGGTGGTCTGGTAGGCTGGGGTGTCGATGCCGTTAGTGGCGCTCAGTACAATCTGAATCCCCAGACGATTAATGTTCGCCTCCAGCAAGCGACGCTCGCGGCATCCGTTGCGACGTCAGCAGGAAAGACGAAGCAGTTCGTAGAAGAATTGACCAAGCTCGATGAATTATTGGAGCAAAAGAAAATCACACCAGAAGAGTATCAAAAGATGCGAACGACGCTTGTTGAAAAATATCAAACGTAACTGCCGAACCAGGCGCCAGAGCCAAGCCATGGCTGTCATGCCGCGTGCTACCGAAGAAGCTTCCAAATGAAGCCACAGAATCCGAATCGTATTTCAGCACGCGGCGCGCCAGCCATAGTGGTGGCTTATCTTTGACGTTAGCCAAAGAAAGAAGAGGTCGCTTGCCAATCGTGATACCGCTGCCAATTTCTTCCGTATGCCGACAGCAAAAGCGAAACGTCGAAACGTTAAGACCGAAGCGTTCAAGCTCGTGCGTGGCCTTTCAGCCTCATCGTCGTGGGACGACCTCATGTACCGCATCTACGTCCGCCAAAAGATTGAGGCGGGCTTGGCGGATTTACGTGCGGGCCGCGTGCACACTCACTCCGCCATCCGGAAAGAATTTGGATTGTCGTGAGCATCATTTGGTCGGCAGAGGCCCGGAGATCTCTGCGATCGATTCAAAGGTACATCGCACAGGATTCTGATTTCTATGCGGCGCGAATGGTGGCGCGGATCGTCGAGCGGGTGGAGCGTGTCTCGATTTCACCAAGGCAGGGACATCCCGTTCACGAGTATCCCGAAGAACCCCTGAAGGAAGTGCACGAGTCCCCATATCGCAGCATCTACGGATTTTCGGAAGAGGAGTTTCGAATCGTGACGATCGTTCATTTCAAGGAGCAGCTCACGAGGGAGAGGCTCGACCGCAGTGAGTGAAAGACCGGGCTAACCAGGCGCCAGAGCCAACGAGCACGTCGGGCACGCCTCGTGCATTCTTACCAAAAATGAAAAGCTCAAATCGAATTGCTGGCTCGAATCCTGCACGCGGCGCGCCAGCCATGGTCGTGGCTCAGCTTTGACGTTGGGCAAAGAAGCCGCTTGCCCGTACCGGCAACGAAAGACACCTTTTCGACATGCGCGTTGAAACTGAAAAAGAAGAAGACGGGCGCTGGATCGCTGAGGTGCCGGCGTTGCCCGGGGCGATGGGCTACGGTTCGACCAAGAAGGAAGCGATCGCCAAGGTGGAAGCGCTGGTCCTTCGGGCACTCGCCGACAAGATTGAGCACGGCGAGGAGCCGCCCGAGGTGAGTCACGTTTTCACCGTTGCGGCATGAGCGTTTGGGGTGCTCGAAAGGCCAAGATAGTTCTCGGCGCCCTCTCGCGCATTGGTTGGCAGATCAAGCGGCAGACAGGCTCGCACAAAGTCCTTTCACGCGATGGCCGGGCCGATGTCATCTTTGCTTTTCAGGACGGTGAAGAGATCGGTCCACGTATGTTGTCTCGAATCGCCCGGCACACTGGTTTGCGACCTGAAGACCTCTGAAGGGGCCGAACCAGGCGCCGCCCACGACCATGGCGGTCACGCCGCGTGCTACCGAAGGATTTTCCCAATGAAACCACGGAACCTAAATCGTCAGGCTGCACGCGGCGCGCCAGCCATGGTCGTGGCTCATCTGTGACGTTCGGCGAAGAAAAATTTTGCCCCATGAAAAATAAAAGCCAAGCGATACTGATTCTAGCAACCACGCTGCCATTCATCGGATGCGCCTCATAGATTGCCCAGCATTAGTCAGGCCTGGGGCGGACCGCGCGGCACTCACTCGACCCGATGGCCGGGCAGACCTCGACGCTGAGCTTGCACCGGAGACCGGATTACTGGTCATCATACCCTTCGGCGGACGCGGGTCCGCCCCGTTCTACCTCACCTGCCACCCCGCCACAAATACTCGTCATGCACTGCCGCTCTACCGTCTCCGCCCTGCTCCTCTTCGGTCTCGCCACGTTTTCATCATCCCTGCCCGCCGCCGCGCCGGCCGGGTTCAAGGAAATCTTCAACGGCCAGGATCTCACCGGCTGGGAAGGTCTCCCTTTCTGGTCGGTGAAAGCCGGGGCCATCGTCGGGCAGACCACGCCGGAAAAGCCGACGAAGGGAAACACCTTCCTGGTCTATCGGGCCGGCCAACCCGCGAACTTCGAACTGCGCGCCACGTTCCGCCTCACCGGCCAGAACACCACCGGCTTCGCCAACTCGGGCATTCAATACCGTAGCCACGTGGTTGATGCCGCCGCGTTCGTCATCGGCGGCTATCAGGCAGATATGGATCTCGCCGACAAGTACACGGGCATGCTCTACGAGGAAAAAGGCCGCGGCATCCTCATGGCGCCCGGCGAAAAGATCCGCGTGGGTGCGACGACCATGGACCCGGCGACGAAGAAGCCCACGACCGCGGTCGAAAAACTCCCGGGCGCCACGCCTTCCGCCGAACTCCACGCCGCCTACAAGGTCGGTGACTGGAACGACCTCGTGATCATCGCCGAGGGCAACCACCTCCGCCACGTCCTCAATGGCAAGCTGACCGCGGACGTCATCGACAACGATCCCACGCTCGCCGCCAAGTCCGGCGTCCTCGCTCTCCAACTCCACGCCGGCCAGCCCATGACGATCGAGTTCAAGAATCTGTATCTCAAGAGCCTGCCCTGACCCGACGGCCCGATCGGGAGCGCGGCGGAGCCGCACCAAAAACCCCCTCCTCTTACACCGAGGGCAATCCGAGGACATTCAGAGATCAATCCCTCCGGCTGGCCTCGGCTTATGCTCCTGTGAGGAAGCTTGGCCGATTTGTTTCCAGATTTCCCAGTAGTCGCGCCGGGGACGAACCGTTTGAAGCGCGGGAAGATCTCCTGCACCTGCGCTGTCGGGAGCGCGGCAAGCTGGTGGCGTCGCGCCCGATCGTGGCCGCTCCCGCGAACGAGCTCGCGCCGGCACTTACAATTCGCGGAGGCAGTCCCGCTCCCATTTAGTCACCAGGCAGCACTGATGGTAGAGCGCGACGAACTCCTTCTCCTCGTGATTCAATCCATCCATCCAGTCGATAATCGCTGTCGGCGGCATTTTCCGGACTTCATGCAACGGGCAGTTGGGTGGATTGGCATTCGTGTACGGGCATTCCACCGCCAAGAGGACCAGTTGCTCGCGCAGTCGGTCCATTTCGCGCCCGCTAGGCCGCTCGGACTGTGGCTTGGTTTCCACGTTCAGGAACGTAGCTGGAGCGGCCCGCGAGGCAACGCGCGATCATGAGGCGCAACAAAACGAAGCAAATCTGTTAAGCACGGATAGTCCCGCTTCTCCCGAAGCGAGCTCGCGATGGTCTTCGAATCGTTTTGTCATTCTGAGCGAAGCGAAGAATCCATGTCGTCGAGTAAGGCTCATGCGTGCATTCTTCGCTTCGCGTAGAACGACAGATTTTTCACCCAGTCCGAGAGAGACGGGACCGCGTGAAAACGAAAATACGATCAACCCGGCCTTCTCGGGCAGGGCTACGTCTCACGCCACGAACGAAAAACGCCGCGGCGGGAGACGTTCCAAACCGACAGTAGAAAACATGAATCAGTCCACGGCATGAGTCACAGAGGGCAAGGAGCCAGCCATCGAGAGCACAGCGCCCAACCGTCTGTTTGGCTCGGTGAACTCGGGGCCGAACTCGGTCCGCGCTGCGACAAGAAAAGCTGCAGAAGAAGTGATTAATGGGGGCTAAAGTTCCGGGCGGACGAGTCGTAATTAGTTTTGTTCGCCGGTTCTTTCAGGAAAGATTCAAAGGCATATTACCTCGTAAATGCCTACGCGGTCACAGCCCAGTAGTCCCGCTCCCTCGGGAGGTCATAGGTGACGAATGTTGGCCGCTAGGGCTTGGCCACCGAATTGGTCAACCAGCCTGGAAGAACCGGCGCTCCTCATCTTTGGCAGGCGGGAACGCGGAAAAGCTAACCCGGACTTTTTCTGCCGCGGCATGCAGCCACAACCAAAGGAAGGGCGATCTTTTGGCCACAGATTTCACCAATGGGCACAGATGCCGGAGGGGATTTTTAAAGTCTCACCCCTTGGTGAAACTTATCAGCGGGATCCTCACGGTTTGGCGCTTTCCTTCGGTTGTGGCGGAGCTGCGTTAGGCTAATGTCGATCCGGATCGTTCATGTTTGCGACGATTTCCAAGACCCAAACCAGTGCACAGGAGACCAAACCGAGTACCATCCGAGCTCGGTCCCGGCCATTCCGATTTCTTCGGTCTCTGCCCGACCTCGGATTGAACTCCTGTGCCTGGTCTGGGTGGATCGTTCAACGATTTCCAGACCGCCACCCAGTCGAGGAATCTCTTCCGGTCTGCCATTCGATGTTTTCGCTGCTCCTTTGGTTGCGGCGGAACTGCGTCAGTAAAAATGCGGGCTAGAACAGCTTCCGGCCTTCCAAATTCGCTTCGATGTCTTTCCGGTCGCGCCAGACCGGGCGCATCTGCTTCTTCGTCATCAGCTGGAGTTGATCCTCGATGTGCGGCGAGCCGACCTTGGACCAGTTGCCATAACTCAGGAGCGCCTCGGCGTGAACGGGGGTCGAGAATTCGATGACCGCGAAATAGGTGTCACCCTGGATGCCCGCGGCCCGGCCGTTCACAAAGGGACCAGGCCCCACGGTGCGAATCGAACCCATGGCCGAAGGCGCGCCGTTACCGGGGAGATCCGCCTTGCCGCGCCGGAAGCGGAGGACGTCGCCCCACGGCACGCGCAGGGAACCATATTCCTTCTCCACCTTACCGGCGACCGCGTCGAGCAGCGCAACCGCCTTGGCGGGATCGGCGAAGCCCCGCGGCGTTTCGAGCGGTCGGTGATCGTCGAGCGGCACCCGGAAACCGCCGATGCCTTGGAAGGTCGGGCCCGCCTCGGTCATGAAGCGATAAAAGAGCAGGGTGCCGTCGCTCGTGCCCTCGGATTGGCGGTCCCATTTCTCGAGCACGGCGGCGGCGCGCTTCGCCCGCTCGGTACCGGAGGCCCGCGCCAGCGCCACCAGATCGTCGACGAACTGATCCGCGGTCTCGAGCCGCGTCGAAAGCTTGCCGGCCTTGACGTCGGCGAAGGTCATCTTCTGCGGCGCGGTGCTGAGAATCCGGATGCCGCGTTGGGCGCGCTGGGTGAGACCCTGCGGCGCGGCGAATCCCGGGGCATACTTCGCCGCGTCGAGCAACATCGGGTAGGCGCTGGTCCAGGGCATGTCGTTGGAGTTCTGCAGAAACCCGGACGGCGGATCGAGGACCTTGGGCATATCCTCGTAGGGATGAATCGCGGTGGCGATGAGCTCGGAGCGATCGCCTGGGACCACGCCCTGCCAGAACTTGTAGTCGCCGGTGGGATGCACGGGGAGGGTGGCGTTGTAGACATACATGATGTGTCCGTCGCGGTCGGCGTAGGCCGTGTGGAAAATCGGGAGCTGCTGCATCCGCATGGCCGTCTCCCACTCGGCGAGGTTGTGCGCGAGTCCCATCCGCCAGAATTGCTCGAAAAGCCCCGACCGGTCAGTGCCCGCGACCCGCATGGCGACGGTCAGGCCCGGGCGCTCGGCCACGACCGGACCGTGGGCGGTGCGGCGAATCGTGAGCGGAACGTCTCGCGTCGTGCCGTCGGCTTGGAGGACCCGGATCGTTTCCGTGCGGACTTCGAATGGCCGCGTCTGACCGTCGAGCACATAGCCGCCGTCCTTGAGCGTCAGCCGGTAGAGGTCCGACTCTGACGGATTGTTCGTGGTCTGGGTCCAGCCGAGGAAATCATTGAAACATTGCCGCAGCACCGGGAAACCGACCCATACCGCGCCGTAGGACGTGACGCCGGGGGCGTTGAGCTGCACTTCGAAATACGTGTGCCGGTCACCCCACTGCAGGTGGGAGTTGCTCATCAGCAGCGCGTGACCCGACGCCGAGCGCGCGGGAGCGATCGCCCATTCGTTCGAACCGTGAACGTCGGCCTCGGCGGACTTCAACCGAGCCTCGAGTTTCACCGGATTGATGATCCAATCGTAATGGATGACGCGCAGGCAATGGGCGTAAACGTCCTCGACGGTGACCGGGAGCATGCGCTTGGCCGCCGGGCTCACGTCTCCCGCATGTTCCGCGGCCCACGCGTTCAGGCCGGCGGCAAAGGCCTCGATGAGGGGCGCAAATCCAGGACTCTGCGCGGCCGCCCACTTCTTCGCGGTGGCGGGAATGTCGTTGATTCTGACCCAGCGATCCGCGTCGAGATGCGTCTCGCCGTAAAATTCAGCGCCGCGGCCCCGGGCCTGCGCGTAGAGCTGCAGCAGAAGTTCCGAGTGCGCCTCCATCTGCGCGTAACCGTAGGCGTAAAACAAGCTGGCGTGGTCGGGTGCAAAGATGTGCGGGATGCCATAGCGGTCCCAAAGTATTTCGGTCCCTTTGGTGGGCGCGGCGCCGACTGCGGTTACTGGCAGGCCACTGAGCAGCACAAGGCTC
>CANJNJ010000203.1 GCA_947474995.1 Opitutaceae bacterium
ACCGCTCTCGGTCGCTGCACCAAACGCGACCGAGGGCGGTCGCGCTCCCCCTCATTTCTGCATGCCTCATGGTTGGCTTTAGTAGATTCAAGGCGGGCCGCAGGCCGGCGCCGTCCGGGTCACGAACCGATGACCTCTTCGCGAATCGGGTTGGTGAGCGAACCGATCTTCTCGATTTCAACGGTGATGCTGTCACCGGGCTGGAGCCAACTCGGCGGCTTCATCGCCGACCCGACTCCGCCCGGTGTGCCCGAGAGAATGACGGTACCGGGCAGCAGCGTCGTGCTGCCGCTCAAGAAGGCGATCAAGGTCGGCACATCGAAGATCATGTCCGCCGTGTTGGAGTCCTGCCGCACCTGGCCGTTGAGGATGGTCCGGATTCGGAGCGTGTTCGGATTGGGAATCTCATCGGTCGTCACCAGGCACGGTCCGAACGGCGCGAAGGTGTCGAAGGTCTTGCCCTTGCACCATTGGCCCCCACCCCACTTCCCCTGCCAGTCGCGCGCGCTGACGTCGTTGGCACAGGCATAGCCCAGGACGTAGTCGAGCGCCCGCTCCTTGGACACGTTCTTGCAGGTCTTGCCAATGACGACGGCGAGTTCGCCCTCGTAGTCGACGAGCGTGCTCTTGAGGTGGCGCGGCAGGCTGATGGGACCACCGGGATTCTGCGCCGCAGCCGGGTTCTTCATGAACACAATCGGAAACTCCGGGATCGGCGTCTCCGACTCGATCGCATGTTTCCGGTAATTGAGTCCGATGCAGAAAAATACCGTCGGCGCGATCGGCGACAGGACCTGCTGAACGTCGGCAGGTACATTGGTCGCCTTGGGTTGGTGGTAGAGGTCACCACTCAGTTGGAGGGCCGTGCCGTCCGGTTGCTGGGCGGCGTAGCCAATGGCGCCTTTGGTGTCCTGATAGCGGATGATTTTCATGTGAAAAAAAATTAACGCGGCCGGATGACCCCGAGTTCCTGGCCCATCTTGACGGCCGTGCCTTCGGGCGTGGTGATGCGCGCCAGCACGCCTGTGATCGGCGACTCGACGAACGACACCGCCTTGTCCGTCTCGATGTCCACGACGGTTTCACCCCGTTCGATCGCATCCCCGACTTTCTTGTACCACTTCACGACCGTGCCGCCGCTGATCGTCAGGTCGCCATGCGGCATGGTGAGGATTTCCCCTTCGAGGCGGGCCGCGGCAGGCGCGGGCGCGACGGCGACGGGTTGGACTGCGGCCGGTTTCGCGGTGGCGGGCGCCACGACCGGGGAGACGGCGCCGCCGGGGCCACGGGCGCGACGCGGCGCGGGTGCGCGACCGGCGATGATCTCCTTGGCCGTCGCGACGATCTTGTCGATCGAGATCACAATTTCCGCCAGCAGCGCGGGACCAAAAGGATGCGACGCCGGCGCGGTGTGCAGCCGCCCGATGGGGGCATCGAGATAATCAAACGCCAGTTCCATGACCGACTGCGCGATTTCGGCTCCGAGGCCGCACATCGAATAGCCCTCATCGACGACGAGAAGTCGGCCGGTCTTTTTCACGCTCGCCGCGATGGTTTCCACATCCAGCGGCACGATCGAACGGAGGTCGATGACCTCGCAGGAAATGCCTTCCTGCTCGAGGCGCGTCGCGGCCTCCAGCGACGTCTGCACGTGCTGCCCGCACGTGACGATGGACAATTGTGCGCCCTCCCGCACAATCTTGGCGACGCCAAAGGGCACGAAATGCTCGCCTTCCGGCACCTCGCCCTTCGAGGCAAAGAGCGACATGGGCTCGAGGAAGATGACCGGGTCATACGACCGCAGCGCGGTTTTCATCAGGCCCTTCGCGTCCGCCGGATTCGACGGCATCACCACAATCAAGCCCGGCACATGCGCCCAGATCGGGTGGTAACAGCCGCTGTGCTGGGGCCCGCCGTGCACGATCGAGCACGAGGCCGCCCGCATGATCAGCGGCGCGCTCATCTGCCCGTTGCTCATGTAGCGGAGCTTCGAGGCCTGCAGCACGACCTGGCCCATCGCCTCGAAGAGAAACTCGATGAACATCATGTCGGCGATCGCCCGGCAGCCCGTGGCCGAGGCGCCGATGGCGGCGCCTGTGAAGCCCAGTTCGCTGATGGGCGTGTCCATCACCCGGTCGCCACCGAACTCCTTATACAAGTTTTTGGTATGGGCGAAACTGCCGCCGCGAAAACCAATGCCCTCGCCAAAAAGAATGATGTGCGGGTCGCGCCGCATCTCCTCGGCGATCGCATCGCGCACCGCATCGAGCCAGCCCAGCGTCGTCGTCCTGGCCGCGGGATTGGCCGGCGGCATCGGCGGGTTGAGGGGCTCATGCCACGTGTGCTGGTAGGCGCCGGCCGGATCCGGCAGCGCGGAGGCGCGGGAGAACTCGATCGCCTCCTGGATCTGCTGCTGCACGCGCTCCTCGATCGCATCGAGCTCGGCTGTGGTCGCCACTTTAAACTCTTTCGTCAGCCGCTCGCGAAACGTGAGGATCGGATCGCGCTTTTTCCATTCGTCGACCTCGTCCTGCGTGCGATAAACCCCGACGCCGGAATCGCCGACGTTATGGCCGACCGTCCGGTAGGTGCGCGCCTCGATCAGCGTCGGACCGCCGCCGGCGCGGGCGCGCTCGACGGCTTGTCGCGTCGCCTCCCACACGGCGAGAACGTCGTTGCCATCCACCGCGATGCCGGGAATGCCGTGCGCGGCCGCCTTGCTCGCGATGTCGGTGTTGAGCGTCGCAATTTTTAGCGCCGTGGCCGTGGCGTACAAGTTGTTCTCGCAGACAAAGACCACCGGCGCGCGCTGGATGCCGGCAAAATTCATCGACTCGTGAAAGGCCCCGTTGTTGCTGCCGCCGTCGCCGAAGAAGGCGACGGACACCTGGTCGGTCTTGCGCACCCGCGCACTGATGGCCGCGCCGACGGCCGAGGGCGTGCCGCCGCCAACGATGCCATTGGTGCCAAACAGGCCGACCGCCGGATCGTAAAGATGCATGCTGCCACCCCGACCCCCGCAACAGCCCGTCACTTTGCCGTAGAGTTCAGCCATCAACGCGCGCGGCGCCATCCCCTTGGCGAGAGCGTGGCCGTGACCGCGATGGGTGCTCGTCACCCAATCGGTTTTCCGCAGATTGGCGCAGACGCCCACCGCGGTCGCCTCCTGGCCGACGTAAAGATGCAGAAAGGCGATTTCGCCAGCCTTGCAGCGACCCTCGGCGCTGACCTCGAAGCGGCGCAACAGCACCATCTGTTCGAACAGGTGCAGCAGCGTGCTTCGGTCAGGCATGGGCGATTTCGGTTTTGGGGTCTTGGATTTCTTCATGACGACTAAGGACGTACAACGAATCGTTGCCCGCAGCGCGAGCCAACGTAGCAGAAGGCTGCCGCGGGCAATACCGGTTTCCGGCCACAAACATCCTGTTTTCGAAAAGGAATTGCTCGCAGGTCTCCAAGCCTATTAGCCACAAATTACCCAGATGGCACAGATTCAATCCTCAGAGATTTGTGCCCATTGGTGAAATCTGTGGTAAAAAAACTCATCCGTTAGTTGTAGCTGCGGCGCTCGCCTTGTGTCTGGCCAATCTATTCTGGATTTCCGGCCGCGCCAGCACCGCGGGATTGAGCACATAGTCCGGCACCAAGCCGCGCGCGACGCAGAGGATCCCGCGGATAAATCGTTCGCACGTGGCCCGGCTGGCTTGGGTGGTCGCCGTGAGCCAAGGCGGAGTAAGGGTTCATGGCGAGAATCGAGAAGAAAGCTTCCCCCTCGCATTGGCGTCCGTCCAAGGTTCTAGCGTCATGAGAGGACGGGATCGCCCCGAGGCGCATTTTGCCTCTGAAAATCTGGCATTTTCTCGATTCTTGCGATGACCCATTTTGGGCTCCTGTGGTTCAACCCGGACGAAAGCCTTCCGCCTTTGCCCAGCCTACGGTGTGACAAGCATGGCTTCCGCTATGTCGTTCTCTGCCGACATTGGTCCAAATAAAGAACCTTGGAATTGGGTGGTGCCGGCGAAACAGGTGTTGTCTCGTCGTGGCTCTCCCGCCCTATCCTTGGCAGATTCAGGCCCCGCCTGAAATCGCCTCACTCCTGAAGGATCCCCACGCATGAAAACCAGCACCTGTCTCCTGTTTGCCCTCGTTCTCGCCAGTCCGGTCTTGGCCGCGTCACCGGAATACAATGGTGATGTCACGGACGTGCGGGTTGTCCGCAAATTTGAACAGCATCCGGGGTCGGCGTTGATCTGGGAGCCCTACATCGCCGAGTGGAAGCCCAAGCACCTGGTCGTGGGTTATGGGGTCGGCATCCCGGGGAAGGTCGACATGGGCGACATCGTCGCGTGCATCTCGACCGACGACGGCGACACGTGGGGCGAGCCGGTCTACATCTTCAACCACAACGAGCGCGAGGGCTCGCTGCAGTTCGCCTACGGCAACGCCATCCTCTTCAAGCCGCCTGGGCAGGACATCCTCTGGGCCTACGCCATCCGCTGCCCGATGAACTTCAAGAACAGCGAGGACTCCCAGCTCGCCGCTGCCTACAGCGCCGACGGCGGGCGTTCCTGGGTCCACGTCGAGCCCGCCATGGGCTACACCGGGCCGCTCGTCGTGGTCTGCGGCATCTACGCCATCGAGGAAAACGGCCACCCGCGCTACCTCTTTCCCGCCCAGCGCAACTCGCTCCGGGCCGACCCGACGGGTGACCGCGTGCAACTCATGCTCTCGAGCACTAACCTGATCGAATGGAAGCTCGCCGGCCACATCCCGCAGCCGACCACCGGACCCAAGGTCTTCCTGCACGAGGCCAGCCTCGCCGCCGGCGACGCCCCCGGCGAGGTGAAGGCGGTGATGCGCACCGCCACCTACGACGACGAGCGCCTCGCCCTCGATCCCCCGCGCGCCTTTTCCAGCACGAGCAAGGACGGCGGCCGGACCTGGAGCCCTGCCCAGCAGGAGCCCGACCTCTGGAACGCCCGCTCCAAGGGTTTCTATTACCGCCTGGCCAACGGCACCCAGTTCTACATCTACAGCGACGGCCCGGTGGGCGCGCGCATGGCCCTGCGTTATAAAACCAAGGCGCTGAACGAACCCTGGAGCGCGGAGAAGACCTTCTTCGAGGCCGGCATCAAGAACTCCTACGCGACCCTGATCGAGGTCGCCCCCGGCGAATTCCGGGCCGTGTGGGACACCGGCACCAAGGACCGCGCCCGCACGATGATTCACTTCGGGAAGTTCACGGTGAAGTGATTCGACTTTTCACCACCATGGCACGACGGCACTGGGGCCGGGTAAAGGGGTCGGCCGGGTAAAGGGGTCAGGCCGGGTAAAGGGAGGCCGGGTAAAGGGGTCATGCTCGAATTATCGACAAATTGGCTTCGGGCGTCCGAGCCCGCCGAGGTGAACACCCCTAATTCAGGGTTTCACCGGGGTCGCTGGATGAGCAGCGGGAGTTTGGAGTTGGCGCATGGCGCGAAAGCTGAGGCTCGAATTCTCCGGCGCGTGTTATCATGTGCTGAACCGGGGCAATTACCGGCGTGACTTGTTTGCCACGGCGGGGGCCGCGGCCTCATTCCGGGCGTGCCTGTTTGAAGCCTGCACGTGCTACCAGTGGCGCCTGCATGCGTTTGGGATCATGCGGAACCATTTCCATCTGGCGGTGGAGACGCCCGAACCAAATCTAAGCGATGGCATGCAATGGCTGCAAAGCACCTGGGCAGCCCGCTTCAACCGCTTCCACGGCGAATCCGGTCGTCCATTTCAGGGGCGCTACAAGGCGCTGCATGTGGAACCGGGTCACGCTCTCGCCCAGGTCGCGCACTACATTCATCTCAACCCGGTCCGCGCCGGAGTGGTGACGGCCGATCGAATCACGGATTTTCCGTGGAGCAGCCTGCCGGATTTTCTGCGACGGAAAAGGCCGCAGTTTCTCGAGGCGCGCACGGTGCTGGCGGAGAGTGGCCACCTGCGCGATTCGTCCGCCGGGTGGCGGGGGTATGTCAGGTATCTCGCGGTACTGGCCGAAGAGGACGTCAAACTTCGGGAGAAGAAATTTGGACGTTTGTCCCGCGGCTGGGCGGTGGGCTCGGCGGAATTCAAGTTGGCGCTGAAGGAGGAACTATTAGCCCAGCATCCGGACGCGGAACCCTTCGGACTGCTCGGCGCAGATCGTGAGGCCGTGCAAGAAGCGCGGGCAGCTTTGTGGGAGGAGCGTCTGCAGGCGGCGGCCAGGATATTCGGCGTGTCGCTGCTTAGATTGCCCGCGAAGAAATCGGCGACCGAAAAGATGCGCTTGGCCGCGCTAATGAAGACGGCCACGTCGGTTTCCAACGGGTGGCTGGCCGCCCGTTTGCGTATGGGTGTCCCCGGCAGTGTGACCCAATCCGTGCGGCGGTTTCGCTTGAGCGGTGGGGCCGAAGAACGCGCTTTCAAAGCCGCGTTGTCGAGAATTCGAGCATGACCCCATCGGACCGGCACGGCACCCCGCCCGGCAGCCTTGCATCGCGCCGGATAATCCACTGCGTTGCGCCCATGTTCATCATCATTGGCGGTGACGGTAAGGAATACGGGCCGGTGACGGCCGATCAGATGCGGACGTGGATCAAGGCGGACCGCGCCAATCTCGAAACCAAAGCGAAGGCCCTGGGCTCCGACGCGTGGAAGCGCCTCGGCGATTTCACGGAGTTTTTCCCGGCCGACGGAGCGCCTCCCGTGCTCGGCGCCGAACCCGCGCCCGCCCTGCCTGCCGGGCCGCAGGATGCAAACTCGCTGGCCGAGGACCTGCGCACGCGGGCCCAAGCCCTCGACGTGTTCAGCTGCCTCGACCGCAGCTTTCAGCTGTGGAAAAATAATTTCCTCCCGCTCGTCGGCGCC
>CANJNJ010000204.1 GCA_947474995.1 Opitutaceae bacterium
CGTACTTGAGCGAGAAGCAAGGCTGAGTAACAGAACGCCGCCAACCCGGCTTCGTCCCGTTTTTCGACGAAGCGGACGCCCAACAGCAGCGTCGCCAGGATCATCACCAAATTCAGAAGCTCGAAGCCACCGCCGGTTGCGTTGTGCGCCAGCAGCGGCAGTCCGGCAAAGAGTACGACCCCCAGCCACCCGGCGACTCTCCCGGCCAATAGCCGCCCACACCCATTGACCAAACCGAGAAACACGAACGTCAGAACTCCGTTCAGAATAAACGCGTTGGCGGGACGGTAGCCGGCAAGGTCGTGGATCAACGAGACGAGGAACGGAAAAAACAGCGGCCGTTTGTCCATCAGGCCATCCAGGATCACGAAACTGCCCTGGATATCGCTGCCGCGAATCGGCACGAGGACCGTCTTGTCGAGGTGCATGCTCAGCGAGGTGCCAAGCAGCATGATTTCATCCATTACGATCTTAAAACCATGGGCCTCATGGGTCAGCAGCACGGTCCCGCCGACCGCGATGACTGCGACCGACGCCCAATCCAACCCCGGCCAGCGAAACGCCCGGAGCTCACCCGCGAAGGTCTGCCACAGGGCGCGCAGAAAAAGCACGAACGCCAGCAGGACGAGCCAGAAGCCCGCCTTCGATACGAACACGATTGCGGCAAAATCTGGAACCGCAATGAACCCGAGAATCACCGCGGCCACCGCCGAACCCGCCAGCCACCAAATACGACGCTCCCGCAAGAGCGCCGCGACAGTGGGAGCTAGGCTGGTCATAAGGCAGCGGTGAGGATGCAGGGCGCTCGAAAAATGGAAAGCTTGTTGCTCAAATCGCGGGGCAAAAAAAAGACCGCCCGCTTAAAAGCCGGGCGGCCAGAACTGAAATCAGCCTTTAAACACGAAAACTACGGCGCGTAGGTGATCGTGCGCTGGCCCGCGATGCCATCGATCGTAATCGTGATGCCCTGGGTGAAGCCGCCCGGATAGCTCTCGCTGGCGACCAAGTTCAGGGACTTCACGTAGTTCGTGGAACCAACCAGTGCGTTGACGGAGACCGAGGAAACACCGTTTTCCAGGAAGTATTGGTCAGCGGCGGCGGCAAGCTGGCGAGCGTTGTTAAGCACGGCCTTGTCTTGCGACGAAGTGCGAACCTTCTGGAAGGCGGGGATCGCCATCGCGGCCAACAGGCCGATAATGACGACGACGATCATGATTTCCACCAAAGTGAAGCCCCGGTGGGAACGTGGATGCATTTTCATATGATTAATTATACACTCTTAGATACGGGTAATGGACGTATCGAATATTTAAACGTTAGATGATTAGCCCATAGCTTTGCAAGAAAGCATGAAGAATATTCATACGGTGAAAATCGCATTAAATCCCTCAGTCCATGGACTAGCGCCGATCAATTAGGTCGTAACGAACCTACTCAGCCATGCCAATAGGCGCCTAACAAAAAAGCCGCCCGGAGGTTCCGAGCGGCTTGGAAAGGAATCTACCCTGCCGCCCGATTTACGGGGCGTACGTGATCGTACGCTGGCCAGCAATGGCGCTGACCGTGATGGTGATGCCCTGGGTGAAGCCGCCCGGATAGCTCTCGCTGGCGACCAAGTTCAGGGACTTCACGTAATTCGTGGAACCAACCAGCGAATTGACGGAGACCGAGGAAACACCGTTTTCCAGGAAATATTGGTCAGCGGCAGCGGCAAGCTGGCGAGCGTTGTTAAGAACCGCCTTGTCCTGCGACGAAGTGCGGACCTTCTGGAAGGCGGGAATCGCCATCGCAGCCAAGAGGCCGATGATGACGACGACGATCATGATTTCAACAAGGGTGAAGCCCTTGGATGAGGAGTTGTGCTTTTTCATGTGTATCCAGTCGCTGACTATTATTTATTATATACGCTCAAGCGTGAGCAGTTATGGAAAAGAAATGGCATTTAATGAGCGGCATCAAGGGTAAAATACCCTAGCTAACAAAGCGACCTAATCATCAATATCCATAGGGTGTTTACTTATTTTTTTAGCTTACAACTGCCCCTCACTCCGCCTTTTTCCGAGGCTTCTTCGCCGCCGTTCCGGCGCGCGCCCGCGTAGCCTTGGCTTTTGGTTTGGGATCATCTTTCCCAAGTATTTTAGCCACAGATAGTTCCGTGGCATCTCTCCACAGCCGCTCCAATCCAAAGCGCTCGCGAGTCTCAGCAAGGAAAAGGTGGATCATCACATCGAACACATCGATGACCATCCACCCGCTCTCTCCAGCTGATTCCATTCCCACGATATGGGTATCAGCCGCATCGAGGGCTTTCTCGATTTCCACCCGCAGCGCCCGCATGTGCGGGCCCGACGTCGCGGTGACCACCACCAGGTAATCGGTGATCGACGACTGCTGGGAGACGTCCAATACCTTGATATCGTCAGCTTTTTTCTCGTCGAGAACCCGGCAACAAAGGGCCAGCAACTTTCGGGTGGATGTCTGCTTCGATGTCATCGTCGATCACGATACAGCGAGTGCTCCTTGATGTAAACAATTGCCTTGTGCGGAACGAAATAATCCAGCGACAACCCGCGCCGCGTCCGCTCACGCAATTCCGTCGAGCTAATCGCCAATAAATGGCCATCACACCGGTGCAGGCGCAGCCCGGGAATATGCGGCGTCGCCCGCACGGGGAATCCCGGTCGCTCGAGAAAGATGAACTCCACGAGTGTCGCCAATTCTTCGATATCTCGCCAGAGATGCAAATTCGGCAGCTGATCCCCACCCATGATCCAGAACAGGTCGTCCTGGGGGTAGAGGGCGCGAAAGTGCCGGGCCGAATCGATCGTGTAGCTCACGCCGCCTCGGCGGAGTTCGACATCGGAAATCTCGAAACGCGTATCCCATTCCACGGACGCCCGGATCATGGCGAGCCGGTCCTCGGCCGAAGACTGGACGTCGCTGGGCTTGAGCGGCGCCTGGGCTGCGGGCACCAGAATCAGGCGGTCGAGGTGATGCTGCTCATAGGCATCCTGCGCCGCCATCAGATGGCCGAAATGAACGGGATCGAAGCTCCCGCCAAGGAATCCAATTTTCACCGCGCGGACCGTGGTCACCCACGCCAGCGCGGGCAAGGCTCAATTCCGCCGCTCCGGCTCCACCGTCCGCCAATGGGCACGAGAACAGGCCCCGGATCCTCACCGGAGGACAAACCGGGGCAATACTTTGAGACAGGATGAACTGGATTTACAGGATTTGCCCGGATACGGCCTTGGCCAGGTGGCATTCGATCCCTCTTGTTCATCCTGTCGAAAAATTAACCTCCTCCGTTTGTCGGTGACTGCAGTCCGCGGCAGGACGAATGCGGGCTGGCAAGAATCGCGCAGGCTCTCGCAATCGGTGCAGTGCGCAATGGGCCGGTAAGTGATAATTTTTTAGCGTGAAAACGATTCTCGCGCCCGTCGATTTCTCGAGCTCCACGGCCGCCGTGGTCGCCCAGTCCGCCGCCCTCGCCCGCTCCTTCAAAGGTCGGGTCGTCCTCCTCTCGGTCATTCAACCCCCCGTCATCACGAGCGAATACGCCCCGATGATGGAAAATCTGGCCGAAATCACCGCCGCTGGCGAAAAAGCCGCCGCCCGCCAGTTGACCCGCCTGCAGGAGGATCTTCGTCGCGACGACATTGCCTCCGAAACCGTGCAGCTCAACGGCTCTCCCATTCCACATATCGTGGAACAGGCGAAGAAATTTCAGGCCAGCTACATTGTCATGGGTTCCCATGGCCATACCGCCTTGTACGACCTGCTGGTCGGCAGCACGACCCACGGTGTGCTCATGCGCGCTTCCTGCCCCGTCATCATCACGCCAGCCGACAAGTCCAAGGCGCCGGCGAAGAAATAAACGCCGCGAGCCACCCTCACGGAAGGCGCGTGGGCAAACGTACGCTCGCCAACCACGGCCGCGCCAAACAAGTTTCACCCCGCTCGCCCGGGTGGTGGAATGGTAGACACTAGGGACTTAAAATCCCTTGCCTGTAAAGGCGTGCGGGTTCGAGTCCCGCCCCGGGCACCATCGAGTTTCAGATCCAACACTGCTTCTGTTTTGTTTGGTCTTGTCGCTTACTTGACAAATAGCGGGGGGGGGAAGATCGCGAGAGTACTTGCTAGGGGCGTGGCCATAGACCTTTCGGTGTTTATGGCTGCGGCCCGTTTCAGGGGTTCAGGCCCTGCACCAGGCCCCCCTCTTTCGATTCCGTCTGTGCAGCGCCTAAACCATCCACAAACGGCATCAGCTACCCGAAAGGCTGCACCTCAGGGCACTTCGTAGACCTCCACCAAGGCCTCGCCGGTCGAGGTGCCGTCGGCGCTTCCCACTTGGGCCGTGTAGGCCCCGGGAGCCAGCGTCAGAATCATCGCCGCGTCTTTGCTGCCGTTCCCCAGCGCAAAGGCACCGGTGTCGCGCGCCGCTTGCGCTGTGGCCAAGGCCTCGGCCCCGACCGCACTCCAGTTGTCATTCTCCGCGACAAGCGTGCCGTCGTTGAAGATCCGCAGGCGGGGGTCCGCGAGCACGCCGGTCACGCCGAAGGCCGTGAGGCTGGGGCCAATTCCGCGCACCAGGACTTTTTTCGGAGCATTGCCCGTGATGATAAATCCCGCGGTCAAAGTATTATCGCCCGTGCCAGCCTCGCCGCGGGTGGCCAGGTTGATCAGACTTTGATACTCAGAGTTGGGGTTGGTACTCGCATCGTAGATCTCGGCGAGCACCACGCCGGCCCCACTGTCGGTCAAAACGTGGGCCGTGTAGGCACCCGGGGCGAGGGCGACGAGGAGGGCGGCGTCTTTGCTGCCGGGCGCGAGCGCGAAGGCCCCGAGCCGTTGAAAGGCCTCCGCCAGCTCTGCGGAATCGGACCCGGCTGACCAGTCGTCGTTTTGGGCGACGACCTCGTCGCCGCGGTAGAGTCGGATCCGCGGATTGGCCAGCGCGCCTGGCACCCCCAAGCCCGCGAGCGCGGGGCCGATCCCGCGCACGAGGATCTGCTTGGCCTCGGTGCCGCCGATCACGAAGCCCGTGATCAAAATGTTCGCTCCGGAGCCGATGCGCAGGCGGGACGAGAGATTGATCAAACGATCCGTGCGCGTCGTCGTCGTCCTGAGTCCGGCAAAGGCCGTCTCCGCCCGGCCCGGCAGACTGATCGAGCCGGTGACCATGGTCGTCGGCTCGTCCATCGCACCCCGGATCGTGATGGTCCCGCCGGCGGTCTGCGTTTGCAAACTGAAGGTCCGGTCGGCCGCGAAGGTCGTGAGGCCACCCGTGCTCAGGTCGAGCGTCGTGGCCAGCACCAGCACCTGATTGTTCGTGCCCACCACGGAGAACGTGGTGCCGGTCGTGTTCGCAAGCGTGCTCGATTGGTAGAAGCCGGCCACGCCGGCGCTCGGGCCCGCGGCGGGCAACACGAGTGCGTTGAAGGCGAGCCCCAGCGGTTCGATCACCCCTTGCAGGTAACCGTTCACCAGCGAACCGCGGACCGTCAGCGTCACCGGTGCGGCGGCCACTGCGGGCGTGCGCTCGGCGCCGGCGGCCTGCGCCATCGCCGGCGCGGCGGCGATCGTGACGGTCGTGCTGAAGGTGCCATCGGCGTTGAGCGTGAAGTCGAGGACCGTGTTCACGCCCACCCCGGGCGCGACCAGGAGCAGCGTGCCCTTGTTCGTGTTCGGCGGAAGCACGGCCGCGACATCGCCGGACTTCACGGTGCTGCCCGTGGTGTTGACCGGACCAAAATAAACACTCACCGGCGGCGCCAAAATCGCAAACGTCACCGAGACGTCCGGGGCCGCGTCGTAGATCAGGTTGCCCGGCTGCGAAGCCCGGATGACAACGCGGCCGGTCGCACCGGTCAGATCGACGGTCGTGCCCGCCAGCAGCGCCGGGCCGCTCACGATGGCAAAGGTGACCGGCAGGCCGGAGCTGGCACTGGCGTTGAGCCCGAAGCTGCCGGCGTTGCTCAAACGATCGCCCAGCGGGGCGAACGTGATCGTCTGCCGCAGTTTGTCGACCGTGGTCAGGGTGACTGTGGCGGTGGCGGGAAGGTAGGTGCCATCACCAGCCTGCGTGGCGGTGACCGTGACCGTGCCGGGCGCACTCGCGGTCAGGGTGAAACCGTTGAGCACAGCGGGGCCGGTCACGGCGAGTGTCACCGGAAGCCCGCTACTGGCGGTCGCCCCCAGCCTCACCGGCGTGCCAACCGTGGCCGTGGCGGGCACGGTGAACGCGATCGTCTGCGCCTGTTTGTCGCTCGTGGTCACGGTGACCATGGCCGTGGCCGAATGATAGGTGCCATCGCCAGCCTGCGTGGCCGTGACGGTGACCGTACCGGCCGCACTCAAGGTGACCGTGGAACCCCTGAGCGTAGCGGGGCCGGTGACGGCGAAGGTCACCGGAAGCCCGCTGCTGGCCGTCGCCACCAGCGTCACGGGCGTGCCAACCGTGGCGGTGGCCGGCGTGGTGAACGCGATGGTCTGCGCTAGTTTGTCGGTCGCGGTCACCGTGACCGTGGCCGTGGCGGACAGGGTGTTGTCATCGCCGGCCTGCGTGGCCGTGACGGTGGCCGTGCCGGACGCACTGAAGGTGAGCGTGGAACCGCTGATCGCCGCGGGGCCGGTGACCGCGAAGGTCACCGGGAGCCCGCTATTGGCGGTCGCCGCGAGCGCCACCGGCTGGCCAAAGGTGGCCGTGGCCGGCGCCGTGAACACGATCGTTTGCACGGCCTTGGCCACGGTGAGCGAGCCGACGGCGGTGCCGAAATAGTTGCCGTTGAACACGCGCGCAATGAC
>CANJNJ010000205.1 GCA_947474995.1 Opitutaceae bacterium
GCCGTCCTGGTTGCCGCGCGGCAGCGGGATGCGGCCGCTCGATTCGAAATAATTGGGCAGCCCGATATAGAGTCCCTCGTAGGGGAACACGGCCATGTTGTAGATCTCGACGTTGTATTCCTCGGGCTGGTTGATCGTGGGCCGCCAGAGCCGGGGGTTCGCCGCCACCTCGCGCATATACTGCGCACCGAGCAGCTGGTCCTGCGCGTCCGCGTGGTAAATCAACTCCGGCTCGGACCAATGTTCAAAATCCTTGCTGAGACTCAGGTAGACCGAGCGCCCAAACGGGCCCGGGTGTTTCACGGTGAGGATGAATTGCCGGCCGCGCTCGTCCCAATTCAAGTGCGACTCGTCCTCACTGGGAATCGGCGGAACGTCCAAGGGCGTGAAGGTGAATCCATCCGCGGACACCACCGGCTGGCGACCGCGCTCGCCGAGCAGGCCCTTGTAGCGGCGATCGGGCGGCGCGTGCGAATCGATGAGCACGTGTTGAATGAACGCCTTCGGGACGCCCTTGACGACCGCGAGGTTGTTGTTCCGGTTGCCGAAAACGTCGACCAGACCGAGCACGGGTTTTTCCCAATGAATGCCATCCTTGGAACGCGCATAGCCGGGTGAGCCCGAGCCATTGCCGTCGTCGCCATAGCGGAAGTACCACGCTTTCCATACTTTTTCCGTCTCGTCCCAGCTCGGCGCGTCGCGCATCTGAATCGCCTTACCATCGCTCGGCAGGTCGGGGCGAATGACCGGATTGCCCTCGAACTTGCGCGGTTGGTGGATCACACGCGTCAGGCCGTTGAGATCGCCCATGATGAAATCATCGATGAACAGTTGGCGCTCACCGGGTTGAAAGACCAGCGAACCGAGCCGGGGGGATTCCGCGGCGCGACTGGTCAGTCCGCTCCAGCCAAGCAGGGCCACCGCCAATGCGGCGCCAGTTTTTCGAACTTGAGCATGGTCACGCCAAAACGCCGCAAACACGGAACCGGGTGGGCGGGGCGCCCCGCGCCCTGCCAGACCGCGCGCGGAGCGCCCGATCCCCCTTTCATTACAATCGTGGATAATTTCAGGATGACGGGTCACTTTCAAAACGGCTTAGAGACTGTACTTAACTCTGGTTGGCTCGAAAACGGTAGCCCTCCTGGGGACGCGGCGCCCTCGCCGCGTTGTGATCGGACTAAAAACCGCGACGAGGGCGTCGCGGCTCCAGTGACGGTTGTTCGAAAGTGCATGACAGCCTCTAGTTCGCCTTCAAATACACCGCAAACAACCGCGGGTCGGCGGCGGCATCCTTCTCAAAGTTGATCTTGAACCGAACCGTCTTGCCGCCGAGGGCCGAGAGATTGTCCTCGGGAAAGGCCACCGCGCAATCGAGGCCGCTCTCGCGTCCCGACTTGCCGCTGCGCGCGCCGGAATAACCCGGCAGCAGCTGGAATTTCGGATCGGCAACCTCGACCGTCATCCGCGCCGTGTGATCGGCGTTCAGGACCACCTGGCAACCGGAAGCCGGCAAGCGGATCGGCGCGGACCAGACCGCGCCGTGTTTCTGTTCGTCCAAGTGTCCCGAAGTCTCGGCCGAGGGAAAAAGACCCAGCGCGCCCCAGCGATCACGGGGCAGGGTCGCCATCGCCACCTCGCCACTGTAACCCATCCCGTATTCGGCATTCAGCCAGCGGCCGAAATAGATGCGTGTCTCGTCGCCCACGTTGAAGATGCCGTTGCCCGACTGGGTCAGGATCGTCGGGTAATTCTTTCCCGGAATGGGCGTCGAGGGAGAATCGAAGCGCGAGATATACGCGCGGCCCTTGTCGGGCTCGCGGAAATGTGTGCCGTCGTTGCTGATGACCAAGCCGAGGTCGCAGGAAATTTTCGCGTAGCCGAACCAGCCCCAGCGTTTCTGCGAATCCTCGTCGCCCGGCACGTTGTGCCATAAGCCATAGAGGCCGATCGCCACGCTGCCGTAGCTCGCCGCTCCCACCCCAAGATGAACCTGATCGTAGGGCTTGTGCGCGCCGCGGTCTTTCGGGTCGGCCGGCTCGCCAAGCCGAAACGCATCCGTACCGCCGGGCAACCAGCGCTCGAAATCCACGGACAGCACCGCCTTGCCCTGCCGCCCGCTGGGGCCGCCATTGTCGCTGAACGTGATCCCCTGGCCGTTGACGACCCAGAGGTCGTTGAACTTGTAGAGCGAGGACGTCTCGAGGAACTGGTCGATGCCGAAGTGATCCGCGCCGCGCCAGTGGATGCCGTCGGCACTCGTGGCCGTGCGAATCACCCACGTCTTCCCGTTGTGGGGATTATAGACCATCTTATAGCGGCGCTGCGGATCGGGGTCGGAGTCGTCCTTGACGACGTGAACGCCCTCGATCGCTTCGTCCGGCAGGGCGATGGCGTTGTTGTTCTTGCTCCCGCGAAACATCACCTGCCCGAGATTGGGCCGGGTCCATTTAACCCCGTCGTCGCTCTCGGCGTAGCACACGGGGCCCTGGGTCAGGTTCTTCACGTCCGGGCGATAAGCATCGCCCTTTTCCTTCAGCCCGACGGCATAGTACCACATCCGGTATTTTCCGCCATCGTGGATCACGGCGCCGTAGAAGTGCGACGCCGCCTGATCGGGCGCGAGCGGGTTGTCTTTGTCGGGACGCAGGACCGCTTCTTTGAGAAATTTCGGCGTCGAGAGGTACTGGCCGACGTTTTCGCGCAGCGGCAGCAGGTAATCGTCAATCGCCAGCAGGAGAGCCTGGTTTTCCACGGTCACGCCGGTCGAGGGAAAATAAAATTCCCGCGCGCCGGCCACACTGGCGGCAGGCGCGGCGCCCAACACAATTTGCGGGGGAAAGAGCGCCGCGAACGCGGCCACAATCGGGATAATCCGAAGAATATATTTCATGGGAATCAGGTTAAAAAGGTGCGGAAGAAGGATTGTCATTCTGCGACAGGTCCCGAAGGCGCCGAAAGGTGGACCGTGCGCTCCGCGCGCGGTCAGCGTTGGGCTCGATCTCACGTTCGATGGCCGCGCACGGAGTGCACGGCCCACCTGGTACGCCTTCGGTGGGTTTTTGCCTGACGTATTCCGAGACGTCATCAGCAGCGCAGCGAAGAATCCACGCCATGGGAGTCACGTAACACATGGATTTTTCGCTAATGCTCAGAATGACAGAAAGGAGTGGGTTCATCCTCAGGAAATACCGAACGGGATTCCATTGGTGACCCGTCTCAGAATGACAATCAGGGACCCTTTCTTAGCGGCCCGCCAGATGCGCCGGCAGGAGTTCGGGCGTGTTTTTGCGGCACCACGCGATGACGCCCTTCACATGTTTTTCGGTTCCACTGCGGTAGGGCGATTGGCAGCGGACGCCCACCACCCCGCCGCCGGCCACGCGTTGAATGCGATCGACGGCCGAATCCCAGAGGCCCTGCTCTTTGACCAAGGGGATCAGTGCCTCGTACAAGTAGCGATGCAGCGCGTCGGCCAGGGGCTTGGCTTCCGTGAGCCGGCCGGCCGCGCAGAGCGTGTACAATTCGACGACTTTCGCGGCGTTGAATCCGGTGATGGAGCAATAACCACCGCGTCCCCCGGCCGGAATTTTTTCATAAAAATCCTCGCCCCCGAAAACCGCGAGGTCAGGCGCTTCCTTCAAAATGGCCTTCAATCCGGCCACGTCGATTCCCGTATCCTTGGTGCCGATGAACGTCGGGATCTCATGCACGAGTTCGCCGATAAATTCCGGCGTGGCCTTCCGCTTCGACCGACCGGTCAGATAGACGATGAGGGGGGTCTTGCCCGCCTCGGCGGCGATTTCCTTCAGGAAACGCTTCACTTCATCGTCCTTCAGTTCGAGCCAGAAAGGGAGCGCGACCTGGAGCGCATCGGCCTTGTGCTTGAGCGCGACGCGAATCCGCTGCCGCACCGTGCGCGTGCTCAAGGCCGACACGCCGATCTGCACGGGCAGTCCGACCGCGTGGGCTTCAACGCATGCAATTTCCGTCACGCGGGCAAACGTGGCGTCATCCTGCGCATAAAACTCGCCCGTCGTGCCCCCGGTGTACACCCCGTTCACCCCCGTGCCACCATAGGCCCGGACCTCCTTCACGAAACGCCGGGCATCGAGTTCATCCCGATCGTTCCACGGCAAGATCAAGGCGCACCAGACGCCCCGGAGAGTTTTGCGATTCAGTCGTTCGATTCGTTTGTTCATTTAGATTTCGGTTGGAAAAAAGAGTCGGTCGAGGGCTTCGCGCAAAAAACCTCAGACCACAAACACCCCGGAAGCCGGCAACCGGTCGAGGTGGAAAAAATTCCAGGGAATTTCGCGCAGGATGAGTCGCTTCGCCTCCGCCGAAATCTCCGCCATTTCGATTCGGGTGCGCTGCATCGCCACGTGATAGAGCGGCGTGTCACTGCCAAACAAGAGACGCTCCGCGCCGATTTCCTGCACCGCCCATTCGATCAGCCCAGGCAGGATGCTGCGCGCACTCGAGGTATCGACCCACAGGTTGCCGTGCTTCGCCGCCTGCACGGCGCGCACCTGGTTCTCCACGCGTCCGTTGTCGCCGGCACCGTTCCCCAGATGAGCGAGCAACACGCGCGCGCCGGGATGTCGGTTGGCAAATGGGACGAAATCCGCCGGCAGGCTGTTTGGGCATCCACTGTGCGTCATCACAGGCGCCGCCACCTCTTCGAAAAATGAGAACAGTTTCTCCCCGTGATCAGCGATCCGATAGCAGTGCTCCTCGGGGTGAATCTTGATCCCCACGCACCAGGGCGCCCGAAGCATCCGCCGCGCCTGGTCGTAGGTCTTGGGCTGCAGCGGATTCACGATGACGTACTGCAGGAGGCCCTGCACGGCGGGCACTTCCTTGAAGGCCACTTCATTCGCGGCGAAGACATCCGTCGTCGTTCCGCGCGGCAGCAAGCCGGCCAGCGGGGAAACGACCGTCCATTCCACCCCACAGGCCCGCGCCCGGGCCGCGACCTCGGATCCGCTGGCACTCGAGAACTGGCACGCCAGCGGGTTCGCCGTCGCCTGGGTGTAGACCCCATAGTGGCCGTGACTATCGATGGCTTTCAGTTCGCCGAAGTTCATAAAGCAATATGACCGGAAGTGCCCCGTCGACGGTGTGTCGGGAGCCGCCGCCTGCGCTGCAGCAGTTCCCGATGCTGGTCTTCACGCGCCGGCGCGCCGCCGCAAGGGGTTCTGGATCGGTCGTGACAAATATCGTGATTCACCGGGGAAAATCTGCCTTAAAGTATACACGTGCATGGAACGTCATCCCCGTCAACGGCCATTCCAAATGATTCTCCCTGGAACCGCCGGAGCCGTGCCGGTCGTCGTCCCGCAACCCCATGATTGTTGACAGCCACGCCTACTGTTTCACGGCGCCGGACACCCGGGCCGGCCATGCCACGGTGGCGGAGCACATGGCATTCTGGCAGCGCCAGTATGCCGTGCACCATCAACCGGCTTTCCGCGTCCGCGACCGCGCTCCGGGTGATTCACGCCAGTTGCTCGCTCCGACCGCGTCGGATCCGCTCGGCCTCGCGGCTGGACGAAATTTTCGCGTGGATCGAACCACCAACCGGCTCGTCTGGACCGTCGACGGCGACGATTACACCAAGCAGCAACTGCCGCCCAACGTGATCGAATTCGGCGCCGGCTCCTTGATCGCGGAAATGGATCACGCGGGTGTTGATTGGGCGCTCATCCACGTGGATGCCACGCTGACGAAAGATCCGGAATATTTGCGTTCCTGCGTCAAAGCCTTCCCCACCCGGCTGCGCTCCATGGCACCGATCGATGAGTGGCTGATTCCGACCCAACCCGACGCCGCCATCCAGCAGGCCGTCGATGCCGTCCAAAAGTACGGGCTCCACGCGCTGAAGATTATTCCGGCCTTTGCGTATCAAAGGACCAGCGCCACGAGCTTCGACGACCCCGCATGGCGGCCGTTTTGGGACGCGGTGACCAAGCTCGGGGTACCCTTTTTTTTCACGCTCGGGGCGAGCCCCGGTTCCACGGACGCGCGGCAAGGGTTCATCCAGGAACTCTGGGTGCTGCGCCGCTGGCTCGACCGCTACCCGCACGTAACCGCCAGCGTCACGCATGGGTTTCCCTGGCGGGATTTTCTCGAGGGAGATCGTTTCGCGCTGCCGGAATCGATGTGGGTGCCGTTTGCCGATTCGAGCCTCTGCCTGGAGGTCGGCTTCCCGTTTCGAATTGGCGATCTTTTCGACTATCCGTACCGGCCGTGCTGGCCGGTGGTCGAAGCGATGGCGAAACACATTGGACCCGAGCGATTGATGTGGGGCACCGACATGCCGTTTCAAAACCGGTTCTGCACGTACCGGCAGTCGCGCGATTACCTCGAAAAATACCCGCGGGCTTTGCTTTCGCCTGGCGACCTGGCCCAGATCATGGGTGGGACCGCCGCACGGATTCTGGGCCTCTCGCGGCCGAAGTGAGAGTGTGTCCAACGTTTGGCCGCACCCGGAGTTGCGAATAGGCCCTGGCCCAAGCCCCGGAATTTTACAGGAGTACAAACCGAGGTCAGGCGGAAGATTGATCTCGGTTCGTCCTCGGATTGCCCTCCTGTGCAAACGGATTGTTTTTTGGCTATCTTTGCGGCTACCGCCTTGATGATTCTTAGTCCGGCCAGCTCCGAACTCTGCGCCTCTGCGTCGTGAGCGAAGCGGGCGGGAGAA
>CANJNJ010000206.1 GCA_947474995.1 Opitutaceae bacterium
ACACCGGTGATTTTTCGGCCGGCCCCCTGCTCCGGGTCGATTTCGGCCGCGAGGCTAACGGCAAGAGCCTCTTCCGGGTCGCCGGAAAAAAATCCACGGCGCTGACCGGGTTTGCCGACGTCCCCACCACCCTGCAGGCCGGCGTTTTTGTCAGCCACCGGTTCGACCACTGGGTCAGCCGCTTGGAACTGCTTCAGGGCGTGAACGGGCATGAGGGCTTCACTGGCACGCTCTCCACCAATTACGCCGTCACGCCGGCCGGGCCCTCGGGGCGCGGGGCGCCCGCGTATGTGTTCACCACTGGTCCGCGGCTGCACTGGGGCGGTTCGAGCTACAATGATGCCTACTTCGGCGTCTCGCCCGAGGCCGCGCGTTTGTCGGGACTGAAAACCTACCGCGCCGGGAGTGGGCTGACCTCGGCGGGTTGGAGTGCCAACTACGTCCGGCCCATCGATCGACGCTGGTCCCTAGTCATCTTCGGCGGCTATGAGCGCCTGTTGGGGGACGCCGCGAACTCTCCGCTCGTCCGGGAAAAGGGCAGCAAGCACCAGACGAGGAGCGGGGTCTTTGTGAGCTACACCCTGTGATTTTATCGGGCCGGCCTTGGGGTGCTTCGGTAATTTCTCGGTGAGGCCCGGTCCTCGGACGAGCCCGGTTTCGGCTGCGACTTTGCGGCGGTAAGGCAAGCCGTCGGATTTTTGCTTGCCGCACCCGGCACCCGGGCGGAAAACCCAACCGTGGTTCCCGCCGGACGCCCCCTCCGACTTGCGCTCCTGCTCAACCTGGCGCTGGCCGGACGGGCCGCGGAGCCCGTCGACTTCCGACGCGATGTTCTTCCCATCTTGTCGGACGCCTGCTTTCGCTGTCACGGACCTGACGAAGACACCCGCGAAGGTCACAACCTCCGCCTCGACACCAAGGACGGGCTGTTCCGGACGCGGAACCAGATTACCGTCATCACTCCCGGCAGCACGGCCGAGAGCGAACTGGTCATCCGCACTTCGAGTCGCGACCCCGACGAGATGATGCCACCGGCGGACGCCCAGCGTAAACTCTCCGTGGCCGAAGCCGCCACCCTGCGCCGCTGGGTCGCGGAGGGTGCGCCGTGGTCATCGCATTGGTCCTTCCTGCCCGTCGCGGGCCAACGGCCGCCGGACTCCGCGGTCCGGCGGAATCTCGCTCCCATTGATCGCTTTGTGCGCGAGCGGCTCGCGAAGGAAAACCTCGCACCCGCCCCCGAGGCCGACCGCGAAAGACTGCTCCGGCGCGTGACCATGGATCTCACGGGCCTGCCTCCCACACCGGCGGAAACGGACGCTTTCCTCGCCGATCGCGCGCCGGGAGCCTACGAACGCGTCGTAGATCGGCTGCTCGCGTCGCCGCGCTTCGGCGAGCGCATGGCGACCGACTGGCTCGACATCGCGCGCTTTGCCGACACCCACGGCTACCAAATGGACCGACCGCGCGCGATGTGGGCGTGGCGCGACTGGGTGATCAAGGCGTTCAATGAAAACCTGCCCTTCGACCGGTTCGCCACCTGGCAGCTCGCCGGTGATCTCCTGCCCAATCCCACCAAGGAGCAGCGGCTCGCGACCGCGTTCAACCGGCTGCACAACCAGAACGAGGAGGGCGGCATCGTCGAGGAGGAGTACCGCCAGGCCTACGTGGCTGATCGCGTGACGACCTTCGGCACGGCGTTTCTCGGCCTCACGTTCGAGTGCGCCCGCTGCCATGACCACAAGTTTGATCCGCTGACGCAGCGAGACTTCTACTCGCTCGGCGCCTTTTTTCAGAACATCGACGAAGCGGGCCAGATTTCGTACGCGGGCTTTGCCGACTCGATGCCGGTGCCGACGATGCTGCTCACAACGAACGCGGAGGGCAGCCGCCTCACGGCTCTGCAGCAGCGGGCGGCGGGCGCCGAAGCGGCGCTGGCCAAGGCGAAGCGCAACGCCCGACCGGCTTTCGAATCGTGGCTGGCGAAAAAACCGTTGACCCCTCTCTCTCTGCCCGTCCCCATCGCGCGCTACGCCCTCGACGCCTTGAGTGACGGGCGAATTCGCAACCACGTGATGGGCGGCAAGCCCGGGAAGGCCGTGGAAGCACCGCAGTTCGTCCCCTCGCCGCGCGGCCTGGTCGCGGAGCTCGATGGCGAGAACGGGTTCACTTTCCCCGAAGTCGGACATTTCAAGCGCACCGATCCCTTCACCCTAGGCCTTTGGCTGCAAGCACCCGTCCAACCCTCACCGCGGGCGGTGGTCGTGCATCACTCGCGGGCACCCGTCGACGCCGGCAGCCGGGGTTACGAAATCCTCCTCGAGAATGGCCGCGTCGCCTTTGCCCTGCACTACCTGTGGCCGGGCGCCTCGCTCAAGGTGGTTACGACCACAACTCTGTTGCCCGGCGAATGGGTCCACGTGACCGCCACCTACGATGGCTCGAGCCGCGCGGCGGGAGCGCATATCTTTGTCAACGGCACCGCGGCCCCGCTCGAGGTGGTGCGCGACGGCCTCTATAAAGACATCACGTATGCGAAGGGCGAACCGGACCTCGCGATCGGTTTTCGCTTTCGCGACAACGGGTTCAAGGGCGGACGCGTCGCGGATTTCACCGTTTTCGATCGCGAGCTGACGCCACTGGAAGCCGCGGAGTTGGCCGGTCGCGACACTCTCACCGCCGCCTGGAACACGCCGCCGGCCCAACTCACGCCGGCCACGCGCGAGGCGCTCTTGGCATATTTCACCACCTACTTCGACGAGCCGACGCAAACGGCCGGGCGCGCGCTGCGCGCGGCGCGGGAAGAACAGAACGTCTTCGTCACGGCGCTTCCCGAGGCCATGGTCATGCAGGAACTTCCCCAACCGAAGCGGGCGTTCATCCTGCAGCGCGGCGCCTACGATGCCCCGGGCGCGGAGGTGCACGCCGACACTCCGGCGGCGCTTTCCGCTTTTCCCTCGGGCGCACCACGCAACCGGCTCGGCCTCGCACAATGGCTGACCGCGCCGGCGAATCCCCTGTTCGCGCGCGTCACCGTGAACCGCCTCTGGCAAATGATGTTTGGCCGCGGCATGGTCGAGACCAGCGACAACTTTGGGGCGCAGGGTTCGCCGCCGTCGGATCCGGCGCTGCTCGACTGGCTCGCGCACGACTTTGTCGCCAACGGTTGGGACGTGAAACGTGCGCTCCGCCAAATCGCCTGCTCCGCCACCTACCGCCAGTCGTCCCAGGGCACGCCGGAGCTTCTCGCCCGCGATCCCCAGAACATTCTCCTCGCCCGCGGGCCCTCGCGGCGGCTCACCGCAGAGATGCTTCGCGATCAGGCCCTCGCGCTCAGCGGACTGCTCGTCGAAAAAATCGGCGGTCCGAGCGTCAAGCCCTACCAACCGCCGGGCCTTTGGGAGGAAATCGCGATGGGCAAACCGCACTACGAGACGGGCCACGGCGACGATCTCCACCGCCGCAGTCTCTACACGTTTTGGAAACGCACCGTGCCGCCGCCCGGGATGGCCATCTTCGATGCGAGCGAACGGAATGTCTGCACGGTGCGGCGCCAAAGCACGAACACGCCCCTGCAGGCGCTGGCGCTGTTGAATGACGTTCAGGTCGTCGAGGCCGCCCGGTTCATCGGCCAACGGATGCTCCGTGAAGGTGGGGCGACGCGTGACGCGCAGCTCGCGTGGTGCTTCCAGCTCGTCACGGGGCGCCATGCCACGGAGCGCGAACAAGCGATCCTGCGCGTCCTGCACGACGAGCAACGCGCGATGTTCGCTGCCAACCCCGCAGCGGCAGACCAGCTCAATGCGTTCGGCGAAACCGCGACCGACGCCGTGCTGCCGGCCGTTGATCGCGCTACCGCCACGGCTGTCGCCCAGGGGTTACTGAACTTTGACGAGGCCGTGATGAGCCGGTGACCGCGACCTGCACCATCACCAACCACCGAGACGATGCCTCCCTTACCCAAAAAACGCGTTTACCCCCCAACGGACAGAAACCAGTCGTTCGTAGTTCCGCCTTCAGGCGGAAGGATTGAACCGCCCAGATTCCGCCTGAAGGCGGGACGACAAACGCCTCGCTGTTTCCAAGACCTCGACTTGAACCGACAATTTTCCCTAAGCGCGCCCGCGTATGCCCCGACCCCTGTTTTGTAATCACGTGAATTTTGGCCTGAGCCGCCGCGAATTTTTCGGGCGATTCGCGCTGGGCGTCGGCGGCTTTGCGCTGATGAATCTCCTCCAGCGGAACGCGGTGGCTGCGCCGGGCCTGCCGTCGTCTTCGCCCTTCCAGGGGATTCTCCCGCAGCCGCATTTTCCGCCGCGCGCCAAGCGGATCATCTATCTTTTCATGGCCGGCGGCCCGTCGCAGCACGATCTCTTCGACTACAAGCCGCTCCTCAACCGGATGAACGGTCAGGACCTGCCCGAAAGCGTGCGTGGCAGCCAGCGCCTGACCGGCATGTCCGCCAACCAGGCCCACTACCCGCTCGCTGGGTCCATCTTCAATTTTGCCCAGCACGGCCAGAGCCGCACCTGGGTCAGCGATCTCCTGCCGCACACCGCGAAGATGGCCGATGAGCTGTGCTTTATCCGCTCGATGCACACGGAGCATATCAATCACGACCCGGCGATCACGTTCTTCCAAACCGGGCATCAGCTGCCCGGCCGGCCGTCGATGGGTTCCTGGCTCTCGTATGGTCTCGGCAGCGCCAATGAAAATCTGCCCGCGTTCGTCGTGCTCATTTCGCGCGATCGGATCGACCAGCCACTCTACTCGCGCCTGTGGGGCAGCGGCTTCCTGCCGAGTCTCCATCAGGGCGTGCCACTGCGCGGCGGCGGCGATCCGGTGCTCTTCCTGCAGAATCCGGACGGCATTTCGGCGGCGAGCCGCCGCCTTCTCCTCGATCGGCTGGCGGAACTGAATGCGCAGCAGTTCGAAAACCTGGGCGATCCCGAGATCACCTCGCGCGTGGCCCAATACGAAATGGCCTACCGGATGCAGACGAGCGTGCCGGACGTGATGGATTTGTCGCGCGAGCCCGCTGCCACCTACGAACTTTACGGCGAGGAAGCGAAGAAACCCGGCACCTTCGCGGCCAACTGCCTGCTCGCCCGCCGACTCGCCGAACGCGATGTCCGCTTCATCCAACTCTATCATCCCGGGTGGGATCAGCACAGCAAGCTGCCGACCGGCATCCGACGCCAGTGCCTCGACGTCGATCAGGCAGGCTACGCGCTGGTCACGGATCTGAAGCAACGTGGTCTCCTCGACGACACGTTGGTCGTCTGGGGCGGCGAATTTGGTCGCACCAATTACTCGCAAGGCAAACTCACGGCGGACGACTACGGCCGCGATCACCATCCGCGTTGCTTCACCCTGTGGATGGCCGGCGCCGGCGTGAAGCCGGGCTTCACGTATGGCGCGACCGACGATTTCGGCTACAATATCACGGAGAATCCGGTTTCCGTCCACGACCTGCAGGCGACCATCCTGCACCAACTCGGCATCAATCACGAGGCGCTCACCTACCGGCACCAGGGACGCTACTACCGGCTCACGGACGTCTCCGGGCGCGTCGTCTCGGACGTGCTGGCGTAGGGTGTTTTGCGTCGGACGCGACCTTGCGTTTTACAGCCACGCCCGGAGCGCACTCCGCCTGCTCGAACATCCCGGGCAAAGGCCCAGGGGCCGGCCTCGCAGCGAAACTTTCTGTGGCGGGAAAACTTATGGGTTTGAACTATCCGGGGCAACTGGTCGGTTCACGTCATGCATTTGCCCGTCAAAGTTGAGCTCATCGGCCAGGAGGTCGCGATCATCTGGGACGACGGCGTCGAGTCATATTTTAATTTCGAACAGCTGCGCGCCGCCTCGCCCAGTGCGGCGAACAAGGGGGAAGGCGATATCTTCGGCAACCAGTACGGTGGCGACGGACCCAAAATATTTTCCGGCGTCACGGTCGTGGGCTGGGATCGGATCGGTAACTATGCGCTCCGCTTCGAATTCAGCGACGGGCATCGGACCGGCCTCTACAGTTTCGACTACCTGCGAAAACTCGCCGGGCAGGCCTAGGTCGGGCTTTACGGCCGACGACTTCGCCGCGAATCTCAAACGCCAATTCTGACCACAATCATTCTTTCTTATGAGCACGAATCTCTTTCCGCCACGAACCACGACCGCTGACATCGAGCTTGGCACCACCCTGCAGCCCAAGTTCGACGCCGAGGGCCTGATTCCCTGCATCACCACCGACCACGTCACGAATGAAGTCCTGATGTTCGCCTTCATGAACGCGGAGTCGCTGGCCCACACGATTCGCACGAAGCGCGCGACCTATTGGAGCCGATCGCGGCGCAAGCTGTGGATCAAGGGCGAAGAGTCCGGCAACACTTTGATCGTGAAGGAACTCCTCGTGGACTGCGATCAGGATGTCCTGCTGCTGAAGGTGGAAAGCACCGGCGGTGCCGCCTGCCACAACGGCTACAAGTCCTGCTTTTATCGGAAGCTCGATTCAGCGGCGAATCCCGAGCAGGCGGAGTCGCTCAAGCTCGAGTTTGCCGCCCGACGGCTTTTTGATCCGGCGACGGTCTACAAGAAGAAGTAAACGCCCGGCGCTTCGCACCCGGGCGACGGAAATTCCGAGACCGCTCTCTGGAGTGCGGCGACCCGGCGCCGCTTTTGACGAAGAAC
>CANJNJ010000207.1 GCA_947474995.1 Opitutaceae bacterium
CATCGAGTGAGGCCGCGTCAAAGTCCTGGCCCGCGCCGGCCATACTGAGCCAGAGGCCTCGCCCCTTGGGCAGCAGCCGATCGCGCAGGTCGAGCCACAGGGTCTTGGCCTCGCCGGGCTTCACGCTCCAGGTGAAGTCGAGCATCGTACGCAGCGGCCAGAGGGGATCGTGAACCTGGAGGTTGAGCGGAAACAGCCCGCCGTGGGTCGGTTTGACCTTCAGTGCCGGCAGCTCAAGAGCGATGCCATCGAGCCCTTCTTCCAGATTGTCCCAGGAATTTGGGATGAGCAGGTGAACCAGCGGCAACCCGGTCCCGCTCGTGGCGCTGGCCGCGGCTGGCTTATACTCGCCGGCGGAAACCGCCACCAGGCTCGCGCGCTCATCGGCCGGAAAGCGACCATCGATGAAACGGTAAAGGGGCTCGAGGCTGGCCGGCGCACCGGCGCGAGCCGCGGACAGCGAGGAAAACTGGAAAGTCAGATGGGTGCGGTCGTCTGGTTCGGCCGCGGAAGTGACATTATAAGCGGCGAGTTCGCCGATCGGCTCCTCGGGTTCGACGTTGGTGAAGCGGATTTTTTGGCCCGTAATTGCGTTCGTGATCGGATGGACGGTCCGCTCGGAATTCCTGGGTCGCTCGAAGAGCAAAGCATCGGCCGCGGCATCGTTCTTGGTGCCGGTCTTCAGTAACTCCATTTTGCCCCACGCTGAGCCCGAAATTTCGAGATGGTTCCAGGGTTCCTCCGGCATGGTGAACGTTATCGAGCGACCGGATTCCACGTAGCAGTCCCAATCGGGAAGCTGGAAATAGTCGTCGCGACCCGGCAGGCGCGAGCGGTTGTAGACGCCGGGCCAGGTGGTCTCCCGAATGCCATCGTTCGCTTTCCACCACCATCGGCCCAGATCGAAAGCATCGTGGATTTCCACTTTGCGCACCGTGAGGACTTTGCCCGCGTAGTAGGGTGGCGGCGCTTCGGCGCGATTCCAGCCGTAGCGGAAGGCCCATTCGCTCCGCGTACTGGCGTCGGTGAGCGAGCGGGCGGGCAGGGTGGTGAGGGCGTCCGGGGTCTCACCTTGGGCGAGGGCGACAATCCCCCGGTCGTCGAGCATGCGATCGTAGATGCGCACTTCGTCGATGTCGCCGCCGCGGACGAAATTGTAGTCACTCTGAACCTGATAGGGGCTGATGATGCGGGAGTGCGGTCCAAACTGATCGAGCGCCGCGTCGTAGCGCGCCGTGGTGTCGACCTGCCCGGCGAGCCGGCCGTTCACGTAAAGGCGCACCCCGCGGGCTTCGTCCCACGCGAAGGCAAGGTGCGTCCACGTTTGCGGCGAAGGAAACGGTTGCAGCGTGATCGAGACCCGGGTGCGGGCCAGGCTCGCGTCCGTGACGAACGCGTCGAAACCGTGGCCATTGTAATCGATGCGCAGCCAGACCATGTCCCAGCTCGAATGATCTGCGTAGCCCACGCGGAAAACCGGAAAGGCGGTCGGGCCGACCGCGTAGCGCGATCGCCAGAAAAAACTGAGCGTGCCGCGTTGCGCCTGGATGTTGCCCGGCGCGCGGTACGCGAGTTGCTGTAGATCGCCGCACTGGAGCGCGCCGCCCCGGGCGCCGTCCGCAATTTGGGTCACCTGGTTGTCATAGGTGGGACCCGGCAGATGGGTCGCGGAGAAGTCCGCGGTCGTGCCGTGATCGCCGGACAGGTAGAATAACAGCCCTTGGTCGACCGCGGCGCGTCCGCCGGAGGCGATGGCCGCGGCGGCAATCACCGTGAGAACGAAGCTGCGGGAGGGAAATGTCGCCATTTTCGGGTGGAGTAGAATTGAGCTGCCGCGGTTCCCGTTGGATGCGGGTCATCCCGGTCAGAGGAACCGTGCCTCCGACGACGGGCAGTCCGGAAAAAGAACTTTGTCACAGGGCGGCCGCGGTGGCGCCGCCGCCCGCCGGTCACTTTTCGCCGGGGGCTTTGATCTCCCGCGCCCAAATATTCCGGAAGCCGATCGGATTGCTATGGTCCTGCAAGGAGATGGGCAGCTTGGCGTCGTGGGGCTTGTAGGCGGGATAGCCCCGGTTCTCGGTCGGCCCCTTCACCTCCACGTCGTGCTGCACCAACACCCCATTCAGAAAAACGGTGAGGCGGGCGGGAACGTCGATCACGCCATTGGCGCTGAAGCGGGGCGCGATGAAAACGATGTCGTAGGTCTGCCACTCACCCGGCGGCCGCGAAGGATTCACCAGGGGAATGTGCTGCTTATAGACGGCGCCGACCTGGCCGTTCACGTAGGTCGGGTTATTGTAGGAATCGAGGATCTGGACCTCGTACAGTCCCATGAAATAGATGCCGCTGTTGCCGCGCTCCTGACTGTCGCCTTTCACCTCGGCCGGTGTCCGGAATTCGAGGTGGAGTTGAATGCTGCCGAAAGCGGCCTTGGTGCGAATAATGCCCGACTTGGGCGCGATGAGCATCACGCCGTTCTCGAGTTTCCACGGGGCCGGACCACCCTTGACGGACTCCCAGGCATCCAGGTTTTTCCCGTTGAACAGCACGACGGCATCCGACGGTACCCCGACGGCCGGGGCCGAAACGACCAGCGGTACCGGCTCCCAAAGATCCGTCAGGGCGGCCGGAGGAAGTTCGGGGACCTGGGCGGAGGCGGGCGCGGGTTCGGCGGCGAAGCCGGTCGCAGCGGTCGAGACCACAAGAGCAAGGAGGACGCGGCGGGACAAAGAAATCATGGGAGGCCGAAGGGGTGGAGCACGAGCATGCAATCGGCGAAGCCGTCGAGGCAAGCATGGAGGAAAGGGACGCCGGGCTCGCCATCTCGGGTCCGGTCTTTTTGATGGCAGGGCATGACGCCGCGACCGGATATTTTGTGGATAGTCACGACCCAGTGGCGGGCGCAGGCGTGCGGCTATGCGGGCGACCCGAACGCGCGGACGCCATTTCTCGATGCGTTGGCGGCGCGCTGCGTGAACTACACCCAGGCGGTGACGCCGCACCCGTTTGGTCCATTTGCGCGGGCGGCACTGCTGACCGGCGTGCCGTCACCCGGAAATGGCGTGCGGGATTACTTCGATGTCCTGCCGGTTGGGGCGCGGACCATGGCGCAGGCGTTGGCCGAGCGAGACTACACCACCGCGTTCTTTGGGAAGTGGCATCTGGGTCGGCGCGATCCGGCGGCGAGCCTGGTGGGCGAGGTGCATGCGCGGACGATCGTTCCGCCGGAAAATCGGGGAGGCTTTGAATTCTGGGAAGGCTTCGAGAGCGGGTTCTTGCTGAATGATCCGTGGCTGCACGGCACCCGCCTGACGACGCCCCGGCAGTTTGACGGGTATCAGAGCGACGTGCTCGGCGCGCGAGCCGCCGCGTGGCAGGGCGAACACGTTTCCGGCGCCGCCGCGGCACCGTGGTTTGCGCTGGTGAGTTTTGAAGCGCCCCATCCGCCTTATGCGGCTCCCGCCGCGGGCATCTCGCCGCGCGATCCGCGCGAGATTATTTTGGCGCCAAATGTCCCGCGGGGTGGTCGGGTGGAAGCCGAAGCACGGCGGGAACTGGCCGGTTATTACGCCCATGTGGAGGCGACGGACGGGGCCATCGGTCGTCTCGTTACCGCGATCGATCAGGCGCAGGGTCGCCGCGGTCGCGCGTTACCGATCGTCGTGGTTACGTCGGTGCATGGTGACATGCACGGGGCGCACGGCCTGTTTCGCAAGGGCTGGCCGCATGAGGAGAGCATCCGGGTGCCGCTGCTCGTTCGGCAGGCGCAGCGGGAAGCGGGGAGGACCGGTGGGGCGCCTGTCGCCGGCACGACCGACGATGCGGCGGTCTCGCTGCTCGACCTGCCCGCGATGACCCTGGCGTGGGCGGAGGGGCGCACGTGGGAGGCACGTCCGAGTCAGGCGGCGATTTCAATGCCCAGCGTCGTGACCCTGCCGCAGCAATGCGATCGGATTTGGCGCGGTTGGCGGACCAGGACGCGCAAGCTGGTTTTGAATGCCGATGGTTCGCCCTGGTTGTATTTCGACCTCGAACGAGATCCGGGCGAACAGCAGAACCTCGTCGGCGAGGCCGCCCGTTTCGGCGAGATCGAGGCGCTGCGCCGGCTGGCCGGAGGCCCCGAATGAAGCGGGCGGGCGGCCCCTCGCGTCAGCGAAACGGGGAGCGGGAAGTGGAACCCGAAGAGCGGGATTCATCCGCCCGTCGCTCGCGGTAGGCAATCATCAGCTCGCGCGAAAATAGGAGCGAGAGCAACCAGGGGAGCAATGCGCAGCAGCTCACCGTCGCCAGATCGAAAAGATATTTCTTCCCGGTGAAGAGAAAACCCATCCCGGAAATGGCGAGGCCCAGGACAGGAAAAAATGCGGCGGGCACCCCTGAACCCGCCGCCGCGACGACGGCTACCGCCAGGGCAAACCCAGCGATTACGGGTGGAATAAAGCCGGCGGTCAGCCCGATCAAGAAGGCAAAGGGCGCATTGGCTTCGCCCTTTTCTTTGCAGATGAGGGTTTGGAGCGCGACCGCGACGGCGAACACCGAGGCCTCGGTGACAATGACGCCGTAGCGCAGCAAACCGCGGGCGCCAGGGGCCGTTTGAAGGGACGCGGCCAGGAACCAGGCGCCGGCCGCCGCCCGGGCCAGATCGATGGTGTGGCTTCCGAGGGTAAAGATCTGCATCCAGTGGCGCTCCCATTCTCCGGAGATCGGCCGAAAACACACTTTTTTCCCGTGGAGGAGCGACGTCGGGGAGAGCAGCAGAATTAAGGCGACGATGAATTTTGGCCAGTCAATGAGCATGAAGAATGAAGGGAGAACTCAGCCGATCAATTGCTGGTTGGCGGGCGTGGGGGTGCTCTTGTCGAAATGTCGCCGAATGGCGGCGGCAATTTCGTGCATTTTGACGGGTTTGGAAATGTGGTCGTCCATGCCAGCGGCAATGCAGAGTTCGCGATCACCTTGCATGGCATTCGCGGTCAGCGCGATGATCTTCGGTTGCCGGTTGGCGGGCAGGCGCGCCCGAATCTGGCGTGTGGCCTCGAGGCCGTCCATCTCCGGCATCTGCAGATCCATCAGCACCAGGTCATACGCGTGGCGTTCCAGCGCGACCACGGCCTCGAGGCCGTTCGCGACCGCGTCCACGCGGTAGCCCAGGCGATCGAGAAAGCGCAGGGCGACCTTTTGGTTAACCGCGTTGTCCTCCGCGAGGAGGATCTCGAGTGGAAGCTCCTCGCCGATGGTGCGCTCCGGACTCTTCGTTTTCGAAATCGCGCCGTACGCGGATGGATTGAAGAGTCCGGCCACGGCATGCATCAGGGCGCTGGTGCGAATCGGCTTCGAGGTGCTGGCGCAGGGCTGGCCGTTCACTTCGGCCGGCGGCGCCGTTTGGCCAAAGGGAAACAGGACCAGTCGCGGGCAGGCGACGTCCGCCAATTCGTCGAGCGGTGACGTGCCGTCCAGAAATCCCGTGTCCACGACGAGCAAGGCGGGAGTCTTTTTCTGCGCCGCGAGCGCGAGGCGCGCGCCGGCGACATCCGGCACGACGGTGCAGGACGCGCCCCATTTTTCGAAGAGCGTGCGCAGGCGCGCCTGGGTGACCGGATGACTTTCCACGCAGAGCACCGTCCCGTCGCGCCAAGCGGCGGGCGGGTGGGAAACCCCGCTCTCGCTCGTGCCGGGTTCGATTTCGGTTTGGACCGTGAAAATAAACGTCGAGCCCTGGCCCACCTGGCTCTCGATGCGAATCGAGCCGCCCATCAGCTCACAGAGCCGCTGGGAAATGGCGAGGCCCAGTCCCGTGCCGCCGAAACGCCGCGTGGTGGAAGAATCCACCTGGCTGAAAGCCTGGAAGAGCCGATCGACGCGATCGACGGGAATCCCGATGCCCGTGTCGCGCACCGTGAATTCGAGGATGACCCGCGCCGGATCCGGTTGCAGGCCGGGCTCGAAGCCCAACGGCGTCGGCTCCCGCTTCGCCCGGCGAATTTCCAGGGCGACACTGCCACTCGGCGTGAATTTGACCGCGTTGTTGACGAGATTGACGATGACTTGGCGCAGACGGGTGACGTCACCGATGATCCAAGGCGGCACATCGGGCGCGGCGTAATAGCCAATTTCGAGTTTTTTGGCCGAGGCCTGCAGCGCGAAAATGTCGAGCGCCTCCTCGACGCACATCGCCAGTTCGAAGGGCGAGCGCTCGAGTTCCATCTTGCCGGACTCGATTTTGGAAAAGTCGAGGATGTCGTTGATGATGGTCAGCAACGCCTCGCCCGAGGTACGGATGGTATTGACGAAATCGCGCTGCTCGCCCGACAGCGTGGTCTCCATCAGCAGGCTCGTCATGCCGATGACCCCGTTCATCGGGGTGCGGATTTCATGCGACATCGACGCCAGAAATTCGCTCTTCGCGCGCGAAGCCTCGTCGGCCTCCGCCTTGGCGCGCCGGAGCTGAAGCTCGGCCTCGACGCGATTGGTGATGTCGGTTTCGACCGCAATGAAGTTCTCGATCGCGCCGGAGGACCCTCGCACCGGTTGGATCTCGACGTGCAGATGGTACCGGCGTCCGGACTTTGAGTAGTTGACCACATCGGTGCTGATGCCTTGCCCCCGGGTCATCGCCGCGCGGATCCGGGCGACGGTGCGGACATTGGATTCCGGCCCGAGCATGA
>CANJNJ010000208.1 GCA_947474995.1 Opitutaceae bacterium
TACGGCTTTGCCTACGCTGGCGTTGAGCACGGTGATCATTCCGGGAATCGGCGCTCCGATTTGTAGCGCGTCGCTGGCGGCGGCTTTCGGGCGGGTTTTGACTTCCTTGGAGATGCTCTTGTCGAGGACCGTGGCTTCGCGTGGAAGGCCGTTCAGGTCGAACGTGATGACGCGGCGTCCGTCTTTGTCCGGCGTGCCGAGGTTGATGAGCTTGATGATGAGGATTTTGCCTTCCTCAATGCTCACGGCGACTTCTTCGCCGGGGCGCAGACCGTAGAAAAATGCGGGCGTCGGCAGGCAACTCACATCGCTGAAGCTCGACTGGAACTTCGCGAAATCGGCGAACACCGTCGGATACATAAGGTGCGAATAGAGGTCGTCCTCGGTGGCTTCGCGCTTCGTTTTCTCCGCGACTTCTGCCTTTACGTCCTTGAGCTTTACGGGCTCGGGTTTGGTGCGTTTCACCTTCGCGTTTCCGAGCACGGCGCGGACTACATCTTTTGGGAAACCGCCCATCGGCTCGCCGAGTCCTCCGCTGAGCATGTCGATGACGCTCTCCGGGAATGCGATGCTGCCGGGTTCGAGGTTCACGACGTCGGCGGGCTTGATGCCGCGGGTGAAAAGGAAGAGCGCCATGTCGCCGACGACCTTGCTCGAAGGCGTGACTTTCACGATGTCGCCGAAAAGGTCGTTCACTTCTCGGTAGCAGCGGGCGATTTCCGGCCATCGTCCGCCGAGTCCCATGCTGGCGGCCTGCTCTTTGAGGTTCGTGTATTGGCCGCCGGGCATTTCGTGCAGATAGACCTCGGCGGAGCCGCTTTTCGGCGCGGTATCGAAGGGGCGATAAAATTCGCGGACGACTTCCCAGTAGTCGGCAAACTCGTTGAGGGCGGCGAGGTCGAGGCCGGTCTCGCGGGGGGTGTTTTGGAGCGCGGCGACGATCGAATTGAGATTGGGCTGCGACGTACTGCCACTCATCGAGGCGAGCGCGAGATCGACGACATCAACTCCCGCGTCCGCGGCGCGCAGCACGGACGCGGAGGCGATGCCGCTGGTATCGTGCGTGTGGAAATGGATCGGTAGACTGATTTCGTCCTTCAGGGCCTTGACGAGCTTTTGGGCGGCGTAGGGGCGGCAAAGGCCGGCCATGTCCTTGATGGCGAGAAAATGGGCGCCCATTTTCTCCAATTCCTTCGCGAGCCGGACGTAGTACGTCAGGGAGAACTTGTCGCGCCGCTCGTCGAGGATGTCGCCCGTGTAACAAAGGGCTGCCTCGCAGACCGCGTGCGTCTCGTTGATCGATTCCATCGCCACCCGGAGATTAGGGAGGTAGTTGAGGGAGTCGAAGACGCGGAAAATATCCATGCCGTTGGTGGCGGCGTGGCGTACAAAACCCGCGACGACATTGTCCGGGTAGTTCGTGTAGCCGACGGCGTTGGCGCCGCGGAAGAGCATCTGAAAACAGATGTTCGGCACGCGGGCGCGCAGTTGGCGCAGCCGCTCCCAGGGGTCCTCGTTGAGGAACCGCATCGCCGTGTCGAAGGTGGCGCCGCCCCACATTTCGAGGGAGAAAAGCTGCGGCGCGCGATGGGCGAGGGCGTTGGCCGCGGCGAGCATGTCGTAGCTGCGGACGCGCGTCGCCATGAGCGACTGATGGGCGTCGCGCCACGTGGTGTCGGTGATGAGCAGCCGCTTTTGTTTCGTGGTCCACTCGGCGAATTTCCTCGGCCCGAGTTCGAGGAGCTTCTGGCGCGTGCCCGCGGGTGGGGCGACGCGATGGTCGTAGGCTAGGACCGGGGCCGGCGTGAAGGGCTTCTCGGGACGGTAGCCCTTGGCGTGGGGGTTGCCGTTGACGGTCACCTGCCCGAGGAAGTTAAGGAGTTTCGTGGCGCGATCGCGACGGCCCTTGAATTTGAAGAGTTCCGGCGTCGTATCGAGGAGGGTCGTCGTCGCCTCGCCGCTGCGGAACTGCGGATGCGCGATGAGGTTTTCGAGGAACGGGATGTTGGTCTTTACCCCGCGAATGCGAAATTCGCTGAGCGTTCGTCTCGCCCGACCCATGGCGATGTCGTACGTCTGCCCGCTGGTGATGCTTTTCACGAGCAGCGAGTCGTAAAAAGGCGTGATGACCGCGCCGGCGTAACCCATGCCGCCGTCCAGCCGGACGCCAAACCCGCCGGGCGAGCGGTAGGCGATGATCCGCCCGTAGTCGGGAATGAATTTGTTTTCGGGATCCTCCGTCGTGATGCGGCACTGGATGGCGTAGCCGTTGCGCGGGATGGCGGCCTGATCGGGCATGCCAACCTCGGGGGAATGCAGCGCGTGGCCTTGGGCGATTAGGATCTGGGCCCGGACCAAATCGAGTCCGGTGATCACTTCGGTCACGGTGTGTTCGACCTGGATGCGCGGGTTCATCTCGATGAAGAACCACTCGTGGTGATCGAGATCGTAGAGGAATTCGACGGTGCCGGCGTTGTCATATTTGATTTCGCGGGCCATCCGGGCGGCGGCGTCGCAAAGTTCGCGGACGACGGTTTCCGGCAGCCCGAAGGACGGGGCGACTTCGACGACCTTCTGGTGGCGGCGCTGGACGGAGCAGTCGCGCTCGTGCAGATGGATGACGTTACCGTGCTGGTCGCCGAGGATCTGCACCTCGATGTGCTTGGCCCGCGGGATGTATTTCTCGAGGAAGACGGCGGGATTGCCAAACGCGCGTCCGGCCTCCGCCTGCGCCTCGTCGAGGAGATTGGCGAGATCGGCGGACTTGTGCACGACGCGCATACCGCGGCCGCCACCGCCGAACGCGGCTTTGATAATGAGCGGAAACCCGATTGCTTTGGCGGTTTTCAGGGCCTCGTTGCGATCGGTGATGGGATTCTCGGTGCCGGGTAACGTCGGCACGCCGATTCGCTGGGCGAGGGCGCGGGCCGCGGTCTTGTCGCCCATCATGTCGAGCAGGTCCGGCCGTGGGCCGACAAAGATGAGCCCGGCAGCCTGGCAGGCGCGGGCAAAGTTGGCATTCTCCGAGAGGAAACCGTAGCCCGGGTGAATGGCGTCGACCCCTTTTTCGAGCGCGATGCCAACGATGCTCTCGATGTCGAGGTAGGCGGCGACCGGCCCTTTGCCCTGGCCGATCTGGTACGCCTCGTCGGCCTTGTAGCGATGGAGGCAGAGCCGATCTTCTTGGGCGAAAACCGCGACGGTTCGCAGGTTCAACTCGGTGCCGGCGCGAAAGATGCGGACCGCGATCTCACTGCGGTTCGCCGCCATGAGCTTCTTGATCGGGCGCGGTGAGGAAAGGGGTGAAACTGAGCCGGCGGTGGCGGCGGATTTGGCGGCGGGCATTGGAAGAATGGGCGGTTTAGGGGGAATTGTGGCGAAGGCAAAGACGCAATTTTTTACAGGAGTGGCGCCGGTCTCCGATCGGCGTCCGGGTGGTTGAGGCGCCGTCGGCCGCTCCAGGCAGGTGACGCCAGTCGGAGACTGCGCTACTTCAAGGCATTCCTTCTTTCCCCATACCGACGGAATCCCTTCATCTCAGAGGCGGAGCCCGACGATGATCAGGTCACGTTCGACGCCGTCGAGTATCGCCACGCCTGGGAGGTGCCCCCAGCGTTCGAAGCCGTAAGCCTCGAAGAGTTGGAGGCTCGGCAGATTGTGCGCCCAAATAAAACCGAGCAGGTTGCGAATCTCGCAGCGCGGCGCCTCGGCGATGGCGCGTTTGAGGAGCCCGCGACCGAGCCCGCGGCGACGATGGGTTTCGGCGACATAGAGGCTGATCTCCGCCGTCGGGTTGTAGGCCGGCCGGCCGTAAAACGAGTTAAAGCTCAACCACGCGCAGAGCCGGTTCCCCTCGAGTACGACCCAAAGGGGGCGGGTGCGGGGATTGTGGGCGTGAAACCAGGTGACGCGGCTGGCGACCGTGACCGGCTCCGTGTCAGCCGTGACCATGCGTCCGGGGACCGTGGCGTTGTAGATGTCGACGATGGCGGAAAGATCCGCCTCGGTGGCGTCGCGAACCGTGAATTCAGCGAGGGACATCGGGTGGAGACTCGATACGAAAGTCGTGAGGATCGACAGAAACAAATTCTGGCCGCCTGCGGGAAAATCCCAAACGCCAAAAAGAATTCCGACGACTCGATTTCCATTTGGAAAATGCCGCTTGGAATTTGCCGCGGGCGCGAAACCAGGCTCGCGCGCTTGCTTAGTCTTTTGGCGTCGGTGCCGGGGGCGCGCCCGCCACCAGTGGGGGCGGGTCGAAGTTGAACGATATCTGCCCGACCGGTGAAAGCCCCTGCAGCAAGACGAGCTGGCCGCTCGCGGTATCGAAGGTGAACGTGATGTCGAACATCCCGTTGCGCGCGCCCGGGGGCGTGGGGAGGTAGCGGTAGGCCATCATCGTGCGGGGGCCATTCGTCCATTGCCGGCTCGGGGGACCGAGCAGGGCCACCATCCCGGTGGCGAGAACTCGTCCCTCAGTCGCGTTGTCGCCGGTGGGGGCGTAACTCGCGATGGCCCGTCGGTTCTCCTTGTCCACCTTGGCGGTGCCGAAGCCGCGCAGCAGGCCGACCAGAGACGTCTTCGGCACCAGCGCGAAATAGCGCTCGGGAATCAGCAGGCGGGTGAGTTTGTCTTCAGTAAAGATGAGATCAATTTCGAGATCGCGCACGACGGGATCGACGACCCCCGGGGGCAGTTGCTTGACCCAGCGCACATGCCATTGCTCCGACTGCCCGCGCCTTTGCGTGGTGGCCGGCGTGAAGCCGAGCCAGCGAAAATCCTCGCTGAGCAGGATCGGCTTCACGCAGCCGAGATGGAGCCCGTCCTTCGCCTCGATCGTAAAGTAGCGGTCGAAGGCCTCGAGTTGGCGCTTGAACTCGAGCAGCCGCAGATACACGCAGCCGCTTAAAAGCAGGACCACCGCGATCAAGCCACCCCCCAGGCAACGGCGCGGCCAGGGCGCACGCCGCGCCGCGATCATTTCTTCGGAGTCGGAGCCGGAGTGGGAGCGGGGGCGAGGGCCGCCGGCACGCTGGCGGGCGCTTTGGCGAACTGCATCTTGCCGATGATTTCGTCCAGGCGCTGCTGGAGAATTTCGTCTTCCTGCGCGGTCGTCTTGCTGTAGGCCTTGCCCTCAATGGCGCGCTCGGCCAGCTCGGTGCTGATGACGAATATATGACCGTTGCGGACGAACAGCAGGTTGCCGCGCTTGGCGACAGTGACGCGATCCGAGGTGCCGAGATTGGGAATCCGATTCGCGAACATCGAGCCGTTGGGCACGAGCATGAAGGCAATCAGGGAGCCATCGAGGAACGTGGGCAGGAATTTCGCGCTTTCGATCTGCACCCCTTCGAAGTTCTGCTTGAAGTCGGCGAGCACGAAGTTGGCAAAAAAGTAAGTAAGGTAATCCTTCAATCCGCGGGTCGACATTTCCCAGCGTTGGGTGGCGTCCTGGGGGAAGGTCGCGATGCTGACGTGCACGTTGAAGTCGTCCTGAAAGGTCACGACATTGGGGGTGTCGGTGACATCGCCGCCGAGTTCGGGGAGCACCGGAATCGTCACCTTGAACATCCCGCTGGGGGAGACGTAGGTGCGGCCTTCGATCTTGCCCACCAACGGGGGGGGCGGAGGGGCGTCCTGCGCTTTGAGCACGGGAGCGACGAAGAGGGCGGCGAAGACGAAGAGAAAACGTAACATGGGATTTTGAGTACTCAGTAGTGGGGTGGACGGCGCTTTCAAGCCAAGCGTGATAAAAGTGCGGAGAACTGCACCCACCAGTCAACCGGGATGGCTTCGGGGCGGACCTGCTCTGAGAGGCGGCTGGACTGCAGAAGTTCCCGCCACGGGAGCGATTCGTCGGGGAGGCGGTGGCGCAGCAACGCCCCGATTTGTTTGCGACGTTGTTGAAAACAGGAGCGGATCAGGGCCTTCACCTCTGCCGGAAAGACAAACGGGGCCGGCTTGCGCACGAGATGGAGCAGCTGCGAATCCACGTCCGGTCGGGGATAAAAACAGGCGGAGGCCACCTTGTGCCCGGGCGCAATGGCATAGGCGGCCTGCAGAAAGACGGAAATAGCCCCAAAGGACTTGGAGCCGGGCTGGGCGGCATAGCGGTCCGCGGCCTCTTTTTGCAGCATCAGGACCAGCCGGTGCGGCAGCGGCCCGGCCAGCACGGCGTCGAGCCAGGGGGTGGCGATCGCGTAGGGGAGGTTGGCGACCACCTTGAAGTCCGATGGGCTGCCCGAGCCGGGCGCCGGTGCGGCGAAACTGGCGAGGGGCGAGTCGATCGCATCGCCCTCGAGGAGGTTAAAGTGGTCGGGAAAACGAGGGCACAGCTGTTCAGACAGATAGGCGTGAAGGGTGCGGTCGCGTTCGACGGCCCAGACGCTGGCGCCAGCCTCGAGCAGGGCGGTGGTCAACGTGCCGAGTCCAGGCCCGATTTCAATGACGGTGTCCCCGGGGCGCACCTCCGCGAGCTCGAGCGATTTGCGCACGATGTTGCCATCGACCAAAAAGTTTTGCCCGAGAAAGCGTTTGGGCTGATGGCCCAGCGTGGCCAGCAACGCGCGTGTGGCGGTCGGCGACAGCGGCATGGCTCAGTGCTTGTCGCCCTCGTCGGCCA
>CANJNJ010000209.1 GCA_947474995.1 Opitutaceae bacterium
GGGCTGCTCCAGCGCACGCCCCTCGTGCGAACGGCGGCCACTGCCTTCGAGGACCTCGCCTCGTCCCCGCTCGGGTCCATTCTTCGCGGCAGCGTGGCCTGCGCGGCCTCGCTGGGTGCGATGCACTCGCTCGCCGGCGCGACCACGCTGGCGACCAACTCCCATCCGAGCCCGCTGAGCACGACAGCGGGTGTGCCGATTCCCACGGTGGCGTTTTCCGTCATCGGCAGCGGCGTGGGTGCGCCAGGCTCGTGGCAGGTGACGGGCGCCATCGCTCCCGGCCTGAAGTTCGCCGGTCTCACCAGTCCGGGTGTGCTCAACATCGCCTTTCCAACCCTGACCGGCACGCCAACCACGGCCGGGACGTTTACGATGCAGCTTAAGGCGTGGGAAAACCCGAACCAGAAGGGGAACGTTTCGCCGCTGTATTCCTACACCGTGGTGGTCGCCGCCGCCGCCGTCACCGCGCCCTCGTTCACCTCCCATCCCCAGGGCCAGACGGTTGTCGCGGGAAGTCCGGTAACATTCACCGTGGCGGCTGCGGGCAGTCCGGCGCCGACATTTCAGTGGCAGAAGGATGGAGCGAACCTTTCCGGCGCGACCCTCTCCACACTGACGATTGCCGCCGTCGCGGCGGCCGATGTCGGCAATTATACCTGCGTGGCCACCAATTCGGCCCAATCGGTCACAAGCGCCACAGCCACTCTGACGGTGACCCCGCCCGCCGCGCCCGTGATCACGCGCCAGCCCGCAACGCAGGCCGCCGTGTCCGGCGGAAGTGTCACGATGTTCGCCGATGCGAGCGGCGTCGGGGCGACGTTCCAGTGGCAGCACAACGGCGCCAACCTCCCAGGGGCCACGGCCTCCTTCCTCACGATCGACAACCTCCAGCCGGCCGACGCCGGCCTGTACGCGGCGGTCGTGACCAACGCCGGCGGCTCCACGACCAGCCAGCCGGCCGTGCTCGGCCTGGCCACCACCACCAAGCTGCTCGGCCTCGGCACCGAGTTTCCGAATATCTTCCACGCCGGAACCGGATTTACCTACGACCAGATCCTGCTCGGCGGCGCGGCGGCGAGCGTCAACGCCGACCCGGGGCAGATTCTTCGCATGTCCTTCATCGATCTCAACGACGACATCGTGCAGGTGGAATTTTCCGGCGCCGGCACGCTCACCCTGGTGCTCGAGGGAGTCACGGGGCCCGCGGCTCCGGTCAAATACAACCAGGCGACGAACTACATGAAGGGCCATGCCGGGATCGTCCTCACCGGCGCGGATGCCACGACCAACCTGTCGGTCTTCAGCGTGGGCCGCGCGAACGCCGTCAACCAGGCCCTCTTCAGCGACACCATCACCTACGACGGCTTTGCCGACCTCGCCTTCATCGCGATCGCGAGCAACGACGGAAAATTCGGCGGGCTGCGCGCCGCCAACGCGAGTCTCTTCGCGACGAGGGGATTCACGGGCGTCTACGCCCCCGGCGTGCAGTTCACCGGGCCGGTCTTCGTCAACGACATCAACGCCAGCACGACGGCCACCCCGCTGTTCATGATCGGCGCCGGCGCCGATGTCCGCGTGACCGGTGGCGATCTGCTCCAGGCCAACGGCCGGGTCGTGCAGGTCAGCGGAATGACGCAGTTGAAATTCACCGCCGGCAGCAGTTCCCAGGGCACGCTCTTTCCCGCCCAGGCGAACCAGGCGAGGCTCGAACAGAACGGCTTGGATGTGACGGCCCAGATTGTGGTCAACCAGGCGCCGTAGCCCGCCGCCGCCGCAGTTCTTTGGCCGGTTGGATCTTTTCCCTTGGCCGTTCCCCGAATTTGCACCAGGCCATCCGCTGCGGCGGGCCGGGTCTGCGAACAAAGTTCTGGGCAGCCGCGGCCCAATCGGAGCGCGACCGGCCGCGGTCGCGCTCCCTCACTCCAGAATCTGCCGCAGGCTGTCCAGGTCGAGCACCTGCGCCACGGACTCCTCCTGGACGATGGCGCCGGCGAGCGCCGCCTTGTCGCGCTGCAGCGCGCGGATTTTTTCCTCCACGGTGCCGCGCGCGATGAACCGATACGCGTTCACGGGCACGGCCTGGCCAATCCGGTGCGTCCGGTCGATGGCCTGCGCCTCCACCGCCGGATTCCACCACGGGTCGAAGAGGAAAACATACGATGCCGCGGTGAGGTTCAGCCCGAACCCCGCGGCTTTCAGCGAGAGCAGAAACACGGTGTGACGCCGCTCCGCCTGAAACCGGGCCACGAGCGCGGTGCGATCCTCGGTCTGGCCCGTAAGCAGGAGGTGTTCGATCCCGGCGGCGGCCAGCCGGTCGCGAATGATTTCCAGCATCGTCACGAACTGGCTGAACACGAGCACCTGGTGGCCCTCGGCGCGCAGGGCTTCGATGCGCTCCAGCAATTCGTCGAGCTTCGCCGACGGCGCGTCGCGGTGCGCCGCGTCGATCAGGGCCGGGTGGCAGCAGATTTGGCGGAGGCGCATGAGGCTGGCGAGGATGTGGAACCGCACCCGGTCGAGCTCCCGCGCGGTCCCGACTTTGAGCAACTGGGCGCGGGCGCGTTTCAGTTCCGCCTGGTAGAGCCGGGCCTGTTCGCCTTCGAGTTCGACCAGCACATCCTCCTCGGTGCGGGCCGGCAGATCGGACGCCACCTGGGCCTTGGTCCGCCGCAGCAGGAAGTGTCGCACCCGTGTGCGCAGGCGCGCCAGTGCGAGCGGCTGGTCCGGCGCGTAGTGGCGCTTGAACGCCGCCTGGGTGCCGAGCAGCCCCGGCAACGCGAACGCAAAAAGACTCCACAGATCGAGCAGCCGGTTCTCGATCGGCGTACCAGTGAGGATGAGCCGGTGCGCGCCGGGAAGATCGCGCGCGATCTGGGCGACCTTCGCGGTCGGCGTCTTGATAAACTGGCCTTCGTCGAGGATGACGGCGTGCCAGGCCTGCGCCTGAAAATAATCCGCGGCGAGCCGGAGCTGGGTGTAGTTCGCCACCACGATCGTGGGAACGCTGTCACCGCCCGGGACCGGTTTCGCCTGCGCGAACGCCGGCGTGAAACGCACCACCCCCAGCGTGGGCGCGAAGCGCGCCGTTTCCGACTCCCAATTGCCGACGACGGATTTTGGGCAGACCACCAGCACACGCAGCGGGGCGTCGGGCGGCTGCCGCCCGGCGAGCCATAGCAGCCAGGCCAGCGCCTGCAGCGTTTTGCCGAGCCCCATGTCGTCGGCCAGCACGCCCCCGAGCCGGTTCACGGACAGGAACGCGAGGAAATGAAATCCCTCGAGCTGGTACGGCCGCATTTCCGCGCGCAGGCCTGCGGGCAGCGCCGGTGGCTCCGGCACCGTGATGGCCCGGGCGCGCTCGCGCAAGGTCGCCGCCTGGCGCTCGGACAGCAGGTCGAAGACGGCGGTTTGGGCAATCTGCAGTGCGTGAAAGCGATGCTTTTCACCCGTGAGGGCCGCGTCGGCCAGAGCGGTGGGATCGAAGCCCAGTGCGGCCATGGCTTCGGCCGGTGCGCCCTCGACTTGCACGCTGAGCTGGCGCCAGCCCTTGCCCGGGAGCCGGACCAATTTGCCGCGCGCCTTGAGCAACAGCGCGATTTCGTCGCGGGTCAGCGTGGTGTCCTCGGGGGCGAGAGCCAGTGCGAGATCGAACCAATCGCGATGCGCGGCGGTTTCGGTCAGCTCGAGGTTGACGACCGCCTTCACGGGTGCCCCGAGGAGGGACGCCAGTTCTCCCGTGGCCAGCACTTCGATCTCGGGCGGCAGGGCCGCGCGCCAGGCGACGAACTCGTCGGGAAACGACTTGGTCACGCGCCGGGTCCAGCGGTGGCTCTCGTCGTCGTAACCCACCTTGAGTTCCGCCAGCCGGCTGGTGGCGCGATGAGGGGAGGCGAGGTCGAACGAGTGAATTTTTCCGGTGCAACCGGATTCCTTCTCGTCCGCGACCTTCGGGGCGGCATTCCAGCCGTGGCCCTGCCACGCCCGCTCGACCGGCGGCTGGTCGGAGACGGCCAAGAGCTGGAGGGTCAGGATTTCGTTTTCGAGATAGTCGAAGCCGAGGGCGCATTCGATCCGGGCGCGCATCAGTACGTTGACGAACTGTTCCTCGATCTCCGCTGGCAGTTTGGCGCCGAATTTCCGCAGGATCCGCAGCGCGTCTGGGCGCTCGATGACTTCCGCCGGAATGATCGCCGCCGTGGCCGACGCGCCATCGAGCGCGGGTGGACCGGCATAGATGGTTCCGTCGTGAAGGTAATAATCCGGCCGGCCGGCCAAATGCGGCGCGCCCGGCGGCAGGCGACGGCCGTCGGGCAGGTGCAGGGTCAGTTCATAGTCGTCGGCATTTTCCGCCGAACGTTCGAGTCGCCAGGCCAGGGGCGCGGCCGAAAATTTGAGGGGCTGGCCCGCCAGATCGACGACGAGGGCGCGGGCGAGCGGATGCGCCAGCAACTGCCGCAGGAGTTGGTGCGAACCGCGGCCGTCGTGCCTGAACTCCACGGAATAATGCAGGCGGCGATGCTGCTGGCAAACGGCGAGAAAGGCGTAGGTCGCCGGCGACATTTCGTAGTTGGCCAGGGCGTCCGAATCGTCCCGGGCCAGGCGATCGAGAAAGGTGCGGGGCACCGATTTCCACGGCGCGGCGGGCACTGATCGCGTTTGCAGGGTCCACTCGCTGGTGCCGAGGCAGAGGCGGAGTTCGAGCGCGGCCAGGGCGGGTTGCGCTTCCAGCGATCCCGGCGCCGGGGCGTCGGCGGCCGCGACCAAATGTTGAAATCTTTCGCTCCAGCGCTCCACCGTCTCGCGGCGCATCGAGGCCTGCATTCGGATCCGCGCGTCAGCCGTGTCGGTGATCGGCTGCATGAAGGGCGGGACAGTGAGACCCGAGGTCTCGATGTCGTGGGCAATATATTGCCAGAGGGCCAGCGGGTCGGCGGGCGGCGTGTCCCACCAACCTTGGTACGGCCGATCCGGGTAGGATTTATGGTGCGACTCCCGGGTTTGGAAACCAAGCCGCGCAAGGTCCCAGCCCGAAATCGAACCCGACTGGCGAAGGTTATGGAAAATCTGCGCGAGCTTGCCGAGAAACGCGCCCTCCTCCGCGGTGAGGGGACGCCCGAGTTTGTCGGCGAGAATGGGCTCCCAGTGCTGGCGGAAGGAAAGCTTGGGCGGGGCTGACGGCAGCGGGAGGAGCGGTGAACCTGGTGAAATTTCGTCCTGCAACCAGGCGAGCCACGCGAACGCGGCGGCGGCCACGTGCTTGCAGTTGACGAGCATCGGACACGTGCAGGTTCCCGCCCAGCCGCGGTCGCGCCGGTGCAGGTTGACCGTGTAGCGGCGCGAGCCGAGCACGCTAACCGTGAGCGTGGTGTCGCTGGAGCGCTCCAGCCGCGTTACGTGTCCGTGAGTGAACAACCAACGGCCGCGCGTGACATGCTGCGGTACAAACGCGTCGAGTTGCGCTTGAAGGGTCTCGGCCGCATCAGGCGAGTCGACGGTTTCCGAGGCTGACATGGGACGAGCGAAGCAAGTGTCGCGTCGCGTGGTCAAGTTTCGTGAAGTCACCTACCGGGAGCGCGGGCGCCCCCACCCGCCTTGATCGAACGGTGGGCGTGAAGGACGGTCGCGTAGATTCCCCGCTGGCGCTCAGAATTAACTGTCGCGGCTAGTCCGCAACCAACCCCGAAACGCCAACTCTTTTTACAGCAGGTCAATCCGAGGACGTTCCGAGATCAATCCCTCCGCCTGGCCTCGGTTTGTCCTCCTGTGAAGAGGGAGCGGAGGCGAAAAATCAATAAACCTGCTCTTCCAGCAGCTGGAAGAGCTCGGCCTCGGTGATCCGCTTTTGCGTCATCGAGTCGCGTTCGCGGAGCGTGAAGGTGTCGCCCGGTTTTTCGATCGTGTCGAAGTCGATCGTCACGCACCACGGCGTGCCGATTTCGTCCTGGCGCCGGTAGCGGCGGCCGATCGCGCCGGCCTCGTCGTAGAACACCGCGTAACGGCGCTGGAGTTTCTTGTAGAGGGCGCGGGCGCGGTTGGTCAGTGCCTCCTTGTTCTTCAGGAGCGGGAGCACGGCCACCTTCACGGGCGCGATGCGCGGCGAGAACCGCAGCACGGTGCGCTTCTCCACATTGCCCTTCTCGTCCGTCACGTCCTCTTCGGCATAGCCGGCGCAGAGGACAGCCAGGAGAATGCGATCGACGCCGACGGCTGGCTCGATGACGTGCGGCACGAATTTCTTCTTCGACGCCTCGTCGAAGAGCTCCTGCGGCTTGCCGCTGGCGGTGGCGTGCTGGTTGAGATCGTAGTTGCCGCGCGCGGCGATGCCCCAGAGCTCCTGCACGCCGAACGGGTACTTGAACATGATGTCGACCGTGCCCTTGGAGTAGAACGCGAGCTTCTCCTTCGGGTGCGCGTAGAGCGACAGGTGCGACGCGGGCAGGCCGATCGAAAGGAGCCAGTCCTGGCACCACTGAATCCATTCCTTGTGGCACTTGTCCCAGTCGGCGTCCTCGTGGATGAAGTACTCCATCTCCATCTGCTCGA
>CANJNJ010000210.1 GCA_947474995.1 Opitutaceae bacterium
CCTCGTCGACAAGCTCTTCGTCATGGCGAACCCGAAATATGGTTCAGAGAAAAAGGGCGCGCCCACCAACTACTACCTCACCGTCGCCCCGTCGCCGATCAAGGTGAACTGTGAGCTCAACCACGTTGACGTCGTCCTCTGCTGCGACCCGAAGGCTTTCACGCACACGAATCCGCTCGAGGGTATCAAGAAGGGCGGAGCCCTCGTCTGGGAATCGAGCGAGTCTCCCGAGGTGGCCTGGCAACGCGTCCCGGCGAAATACCGCCAGTGGATCCAGGAAAACAACATCCGCATCTACATTCTGCCCGGCTTCGACATCGCCAAAAAGGCCACGAACCAGACCGAGCTGCAGCTCCGCATGCAGGGAAATTCGTTCCTCGGGGCCTTCTTCCGCGTCTCCCCGTTCCTCAAGACCTTTGGCATCACCGAGGAGAACTTCGAAAAGGTCGTCCACAAGCAATACGTGAAGAAGTTCGGCCGCTTCGGCGACGCCGTCGTGACGTCGAACATGGAGGTCATGCAACAGGGCTTCTCGCTCGTGCAGGAAATCAAGATCGGCCGCGGCGACGACGCCGACCGCTCCTCGATGCGCAACCCGATGCTCAAGCCCCAGGGCGATCATCAGTTCGAGCCCACCGCCGGTTGCGGCTCGTCCGGGTGCGGCAGCATCCCGATGCCCGTGGCGCAACCCGCCCGCGCCCCGTTCCAGACGCTCGCGAAATTCGACTCCGAATTCCGCAACGGCCTCGGCTACCATCAACCCGCCGGCGCGTTCGCGTCCGTTGGCGTCATGGGCGCCGGTTCCGGCGCCACGCAGTCCAAGTACGTCGCCCGCCGCGAGACCCCCGTCTACATCGCCGAAAACTGCACGCAGTGCATGGAGTGCATCACCGCGTGCCCCGACACCGCGCTGCCCAACATGGCGCAGGACATTTCCACGATCCTCAAGACCGCGGTGAACAACTACGTCACCGACCGCGGGGAGCGCCAAAAATTCGGCGCCGAACTCTCCGGTCTCGAATCTCGCGCCCGCACGAAGATGAACGAGGCCGTGAAGGCCAAGGCCAAGGTGCCCTTCGCCGACATCATCCGCGACGAGGTCAACGCGCTTGCCACCGTCTCCGCGGCGGCCAAGGCCGAGTTCACCAGCATCATCGCCAAGCTGCCGCTGTCCTACAGCAACGTCCCCGCCATCTTTCGCTCGCTCGAGGCCAAGACCCCCGGCGCCGGCGGCCTGTTCTCCATCTACGTCTCCGACCTCTGCAAGGGCTGTGGCGAATGCGTGCAGGTCTGCGGCGATCACGACGCCCTCCGCATGACGCGCGAGACTGAGGATCTCAACGCCGAGCTCACCACCGCGCAGGTGTTTTCGCGCCTCCTGCCCGACACCCCGCAGAAATTCCTCGGACTCTACAACGACAACGAAGCCGCCAGCTCCCGCGAGGCCACGCTCCGCAATCACCTCATGGTCCGCCGCAATTACGAGGCCCTCGTCTCCGGCGACGGCGCCTGCGCCGGCTGCGGCGAAAAGAGCATCCTCCGCGCCGCCGCCTCGGTCACCGAGGCGTACATGCGCCCGATCTATCACAAAAAGGCCGACCGCCTCCGCGCCAAGGCCGCACGCCTCAAGTCCGAGGGTCCCGCCAAACTCGCCGCGCTCAAGGCCCGCAACGATACGGAATACGCGCTCTTCATGCGATCCTTCGCCCACGTCGTCGTCGGTCTCGGTGGCGAAAACGACGAGGACACCGCGAAGCGTATCGCCGACTACGAGGCAAAACACGGCGCCCTCACTGATGCCCAGCTCCTCAGCGGGCTCGCCGCCGTCCTCGAGCAGGACGCGTTTAACCACAAGGAACTCCAGGCCATTGATGGCCGCCGCGCGAACGGCATGTCCGTGATGATGATGGGCGCGAGTACCGGTTGTAACACGGTTTACGGTTCCACGCCGCCCGCGAACCCGCATCCCTACCCGTGGATGAACTCGCTCTTCCAGGATGGCGCCACGATCTCGTGGCTCATGGCCGAGTCCGTCATCGTGGACCACGCCCGCCGCTCCGTCGCCCCCGAGCGCATGGCCGAGGCTCTCCTCGACCGCACGGAAAACATCTCCAGCGAGGCCGAGTATTTCACCCTCACCCGCCTCGATGACGCGCTCATGACCGAGCAGGAGATCCGCGAACTCCCGAAGGTCTGGGTCGTCGGCGGCGACGGCGCCCTCGGCGATATCGGTTTCCAGAACGTCTCCAAGGTCGTCCTCCAGAATCGACCCAACGTGAAGATCCTGATGCTCGACACGCAGGTGTATTCCAACACGGGCGGCCAGAACTCCGACTCCTCCACCATGCTCGGCGGCTACGACATGAACCAGTTTGGCGCCGCGTCGCAGGGCAAGCTGATCGAAAAGAAGAACGTCTCCGAGGCCTTCACGAGCGGCCACGGCTCGCCCTTCGTCGCGCAGGTGTCCATGGCGAACGCCGCCAAGCTCTACAAGGCGATGCTCGACGGCCTCGAATACCGCGGCACCGCGTTCTTCCAGGCCTACACGACCTGCCAGCCCGAGCACGGCGTCGCCGACAACATGAGCGCCGATCAGGCCAAAATGGTCCGCGACGCGCGGGGCATGCCCGAATTCGTCTTCAACCCGCGCAAGGGCGAGACCTCGCAGGAGGCCTTCGACCTCAAGGGCAATCCGAGCATCGACCGCGACTGGTGGCGGACGAAGTATTCCACCACTGGCGAGGAGTACAGCTTTGGCGTCGGCCACTGGGCCATCACTGAAGCCCGCTTCCGCAAGCACGTGAAATCGATCAAGGAAGAGGAGGCCGCCAAGCTCACCTTGATTGACGACCAGCTCTACTTGATCACCCAGGACGATGTCATCCACCGCCGGGTATTCGACCCGAAGCATCGCAGCTTCGTGAAAAACTTTGGCTGCTACATCAAGGCCGAGGAACACGGCAAGATGAAGTACTACGCGGTGACGCGCCAGATGGTCCTCTTCGCCGTCGAGCGCCGCAAGGCGTGGCGCATGCTGCAAAGCAAGGCCGGCGTGGTGAACAAGGATTACCTCGCGCAAAAGGCGTTCCTGGCGAAAGTCGACAAGGGAGAAATCCTGCCGGCCGACGCCAAGGCAAAAGTGCGTGAATTGTTCGCCGCCGAATTAGCCGCCGTGAAATGACCCGGTGCCCGGGCGCACCGGGGTGTGACAAGTGACGAGTGACAGGGGACGAGTGGAAAGTCGGCGCCGCTGACTTGAACTTGCCACACGCCCCAGGTCACACGTCACACCGCGGGCGCGCTGGTACGTCGATCCCACTCAGCGCACATTTCCTCAAACCGCGCCCGCAGCCGCGTCGCATTCGCCACGTCGTAATGCCCCGGCACCACCCACCGCGCCCCCATCGCCCGCGCCTTTCGCAAACTCGCCGGCACCTGTGCCGGCCGGTCGCTGAAAATTCGCGGTGACGCCTGCGTGCGCATCATGAACCGCACCCACAAGTCGCCGCTGAACAGTAAATCGTGTCGGGCCGAATAAAAGCCGCAGTGCCCCACCGTATGTCCCGGCAAATGCACGACCTTCAGCCCGCCCCATAACGGCAACTCGTCGCCGTCGGCGATCGGCACATCGATCGGCACCCGCTGGTAACCCATCACCTTTCGGCCCGCGGCTTCGAGCACGCCGGTGACGCGAGCCAGACCCTCGTAGGGAAATACCCCGTCGAGATGCGCCTGCTCGAGCGGGTGCGCATAGATCGGCGCGCCGCTCCACTCCTTCGCCCACGCCGCGTTACCCGCATGATCGATGTGCCCATGCGTCAAGACAATCGCGCGCAGGTCCCGCGGCCCCAGTCCCAACTTTCCCATCGCGTGCCGAATCCGCCCCGCGTCGCCCGGAAATCCGGTGTCGAGCAACACCGCGCCGGCCGCATCCACGAGGAGATGCGACATGCTCATGACCCCGCGAATCGGATGCAAATCTTCGGGCCAGTGCTGGTTCACGAGCGCCATTGGGAGCACGCGCGCCCCCGCTCGCAACCTTACGCTGCAGGCGCGGGCGCCCTCGCTCCCGGCCGCTCTTGGTTCCAGCATCGGCTTTCAACCGGCCCGAGCGGGCCTGGCCAAACCCGCGACCGGCTTTTTCGGGCCGGCGACGTTTCGTTGCGTCGGAGCGGACTTGCGGTGAGAAGACTCACCCTCGCTTCCCCGCCATGGCCACCCTGCGAAAAAAACGCCGGCCGGTTCCGAAACCGAAAGCCGTTGCCCGCCGCCATCCGGCCGCGGAGAAGACCGACGAAGAAGTCTACCAGGACTTCCTCGAGAATTCGGGCAGCCAGCAACTGGGGCTGAAGCTGCGGGTGCTCGAAGCCCAAAGCCAGGCCATGGGCCTGGTGCCCGGCGACCGCGCTTGGTTCGCCTGCAAAAAATGCGGGCTGTTCGAGGGCGAGAGCAACGAGGGCCTGCTGTTCACCAGCCGCCGGCGCGATTCACCAGAGGACACCGGACTGCGCTTCGAAAAGCTCACCGACAGCCGCTGGCGGTGCCCGGGTTGCTGCGCGAAAATCGTCGAACCCGAATACAAACCGCCGCCGGGTTTTTGGGACGATTTGTACAAGAAGTAGCCCTGAGCCGCCCGGGTCCGGGCGTATCATGGCGATCCAACCCCTCCCCACCATGCGTGCCACCGTTCCCGTCGCATTAACCGTTCCCCACGCCTACCCCGAACTCCGACGCGCCGTCGAAGCCACCTTGCTTACGGGCCAGCGCGCCATCGAGCGCGCCAAGGTACGCACGTACTGGGAAACCGGCTGGCTCATCAACGAGCACATCCTCCTCAACGGCGACCGGGCCGATTACGGCGCGAAGGTCTTCCAGCGGCTGGAACGCGACCTGAAAATCAGCCGGCGCATCCTGTACCAATGCGCCCAGTTTGCCCGGATGTTTCCGATTGTGAACGGCCGTTCACAATTGAGCTGGGCCCACTACCGCACGCTTTGCCAGGTGGCGGACGATTCGCAGCGAAACCTCCTCGAGAAGCAGGTGGGGGAAAACGCCTGGACGTCCGAGCAACTGGCAGTGCGCGTCCGCGAGTTGAATCTCGCCTCCGCCGCCGAATCCGCGAGCGACCACCAGGCACTCAGGGGCATCATGCCGCTCGATAAACCGGCCGTGCTGACACCCCGGCGCGGCACGCCCGGTCTCCACCTCGTCGTCGAGCGCGACGCGGGGCTGGCCGTCGACCTGGGCTTCAAGCTCTACCGGCCGCTCGATTCCGCGCAGGCGCTGCGCTTCGAAAAAGGCCGAATCGTCCGCCTCGGGCTCGAGCGCATCACCCGGGCGGACGATGCGACCCAGACAGAGCTCTTCACCTACGCCGTCACTCTCCGGCGGGTAATCGATGGCGACACCCTGGTCGTGGAACTGGAAGTGGCGCCGCTCACGCGCCTGGAGCTGAAGCTCCGGCTCCGCGGTCTCGATTGTCCGGAAATCTCGACCCCGGAGGGCAAAGCCGCGAAGCGCTTTGTCGATGGACTCCTGGCGACAGCGATCGGGCTGACTGTCACGACCACAAAGCCCGACAAATACGATCGCTATCTTGCCGACGTTTTCATCGCGACGACGTCCGGCGACGAGATCTTCCTCAATAACGCCCTGCTGGATACCGGCCACGCCGTCCGCAAAGACGCCTGGGAATTCCGCGATTGGGAGAAGGAAATGCTGGGATAGTGGGTCGGCTTATTTTCCGCTTCCACGCCGCGAAAAGCGGTTCGCGGCTTTGTTCGTCGTCCCGCCTTCAGGCGGAAGGTTTGCCTCGTTCGGCTTCCGCCTAAAGGCGGAACGACGAGCGCCAGCTCCGGCCCATGCCCCAACTTCCACCCTCATCGGCGCTCCATTGAGCGCCGACCATTAGCGTGGATTAGCGGTTAAAAAGATCGAATCCCACGGATCGACTAACGGTTCCGTTTTGCCGCTTTCTTCATGTTACCTTCGGCAATCTTGCCCTGCACCGTCCAGCCGCCATCGGCGTAGAACAACTGGCCGGTCACATAACTCGATTCTTCCGACGCCAGGAAGATTGCGGGCCCGATCATCTCGTCCGCCTCGCCCGCGCGGCCGAGCGGCACGACCTCGCCCCACACTTTGCGGTAATCGGGATCGTCCTTGAGATTGCGGTCGATCGCGATCGGCCCAGGGCCAAACGTGTTCACGCGAATCCCATGCGGCGCCAGTTCCACCGCGAGCTGCTTGGTGAGGCCGTTGATGCCCGCCTTGCTCGTCGCATAGGCCGCGAGGTTCATGACCCCGAGCTCGGCACACACCGTGGAAATGTTGACGATAGTCCCGGCCGTTTTGGTCGCCCGCATCCAGCGCGCCGCCGCGAGCGTGCAAAAAAACGTCCCTTTGAGGTTGGTGTCGACCACGACATCCCACTTGGCCTCCGTCGTCGCGAAGAATTCGCCCCAGCCCGTCAGGCC
>CANJNJ010000211.1 GCA_947474995.1 Opitutaceae bacterium
GCGAGCTTTGATCTGTTCAAGCAGCGCTATGTGGCCGAGCGGATCGACGGGCAACTCAGCTACTTCGCCCGGCAGGAATCCCGGGCCGTGCCGCAGCTCCTCCGCCTGCGTCTGGGTTTTTTCATCAGCACCACGGCCGCGCTGGTGTGCACGGCTCTTTACGCCCTGACCACGCTGCTCCCCGGACACAAGAACCCCGCGTGGATGCAGGCGTGGTTCTTTGATTTTGCGCCCATCGTCCTGCCCGTGCTGGCCGCCTCCTTCCTGTCCCTCGTCTCCATCAACGACCTCCACCGCCGGGTAGCGCGGTACAAGGAGATGCGGATCCGGCTCGAGGCCGCGCGCAAGGAGGCGATGTTTGTGCAAACGTGGGGCTCACTCGAGCGCGTCGTCGTCAAGACCGAGCGCGTCCTGCTGCAGGAAGTGTTCGAGTGGAATTCGATCACGAGCTTCTCGGAGTCGCACTAGGATTTTGCTCCGCAAAATCCTTAAGTTTTCCGCCGGACGGCGGAAAACTACTTTCCAAGTTTCTTCAACGCCTTGTTGATCTTTCCGATATCGCACAACGTCGGATCGTAATCCGGCCCCAGCCACTCGATCCATTCGCGGCCGAGTTCAGTTTCCGGTTCCTTGATGCAGGCGAGCAAATCGTGGAAGGCCTCGACGCCGCCGCAGTCCTCCGGTGGGCCGGCGCGCTCGCCGGCGATGCAGAAGGGGTAATGCACGCCCTTTTCCACCGGCCCGCTCTTCTCGACCTTGACGTCGACCTGCCAGCCCTCGCCAAAATGATAACCGTAGGTGAAACGCTCGCGATGCTCGAAGTCCAAGTCGGCCAGCATCACGTCCCGGTCATCCTCGATGCTGATTTCCTCGCGCTTGAGCGGGTTGCCAAATCGCAGTTCGTCGAAGTTGAACGCGTGGGTCTGGTAGTCGAACCAGTCAAAAATGACCTGGATGCTGTCGTGGAGCCGTGACAGCCACATCGACTCACGCACGACCAGCCGGCGCCAGATGCGGGGCTGGCAGGCGACGACATTGAGCCGCAGCGAGTAAACCCGCTCGGGCGGCTTGCGGGCTTTCGAGCCCTTGCCTTCGTGAAGCGAAATCATGGACCCCCTGACGAAAACGCAGTCCTGGGCCCGCGGCAAGCGGGAGGTTTGCTGAACCCATTCACGTGAACCGCGAAGAACTCGCAGGTTGGTCGTCCCGCCTTCAGGCGGAATCCGACCGACTCAATCCTTCCGACTCAAGGCGGGACGACCAACGGCACTGTTTGGTTTCGACTTCGTTCAAACCGATCAGCGCAAGTCGTAAACTTCGAGCATCGTCGAGCCCGGCGTCTTGTCGGCACTGGAAACCTTCACCGTGTAAGCACCGGGTTCCAGGTTCAAGAGCAGCGCGGCGTCACGACTGGAGGCGTCTCGGAACTGAAACGCACCGGCCCGATCAAAGGCGTCACCGAGCGTCGCGGCGGCCTCCGCCGATGGCGCCCAGCCGATGTTCGTCGCGATGAGTCTGCCCCCTTGATAAACTTCCAGCTTCGGCCGCAAAAGCGCGTCATTCAGTCCGAAGTCCGTGAGCGCCGGCCCCGCCGCCCGCACCAGCACCGCACGCGTTCCACGACCGGAAAGCACGAAGCCGCTCACCACCACGTCATCGGGCCCAGAGAGGTGAGCCAACGTGGAGATGTTGACCAGAGCGTCGCCGGTCGACGCCGCATTGGCAGTGCTGAAAATATGGCTGAGTCTGGTACCCTCTCCGACCTTCACTCCCAGAAAGCGGCAGGCAATGCTCGGGCCCCCCGTGTCGTAAACTTCGAGCAGGCCGAATTGCTGACTATCGGCAATCGGCCCGCCGGTGTAGGGTCCGCCCTTGGGCGCGCCGGGACTCGTCAGGGACGCGGCGTGCAGCACGGTCAGGGGAGCACCGCCACCGGTCGCATAATCGGAATGCGTCCCGTCGTCATAGGCGAGACCATGCATGTCCCCACACAGGAGCACGACGTTGGTCACATGATTGTCGCGGATAAAATTCGCGATCTCGATGCGTTCGGTCGCATGCCCCGCCCACGTGTCGTCACCCAGTTCCGGCGCGGCGATCCACGGATCTGTACATACCCAGAGGATGAGAGGGAAATTGGCGTCACGGGCAGTGATTAACTCCTGCTTAAACCAGGCCTTCTGTGCGGCGCCCATCCGGGTTTTGGTCGCGGTCTCCTTTTGATCCGGCGGGGAAGACGCGCTCCGCAAATCGGTCATGATAATGCGGACGCGACCGACCGTGAACGACTGCGCGACGGCCCCGCCCGCCGCCGCAATCGGGTAGTGCGGCGTGCGCTCCCGGTAGGCGAGCCGCGCCGTGTCGCGCCCGGCAAACGTGCCGTTGGAATCGTTGCCGCAGAAATCGTGATCGTCCCACATGTAGGCGAGCGGGATGTTGCGATAAAGCGCCGACTGCGCCGGGCTATTGAGCACCGCATCGTAATTGGCCCGATAGTCTTCGATGTTCGTCGTGTTCGTGTCGTTGTAGTGCAGATCCCCCATGTGGATGAAGAGCAACGGCCGCTCCGCGAGGATCGCCTGGAACGCACTTTGATTCGTGAGGCGATAGTCACTGCACGAGGCGAACGCGATTTTGAACGAACCCCGGCCCAGGGGAAACGTGTGGAACCGGCCCCGCGAATTCTCCTCCGCGCGGAGCTGGCCCGCCACTTCGATGCCATAGAAATAGTCGGTATCCGGCTCCAGGCCCTGCATCGTCAGGGTCAGGGTGTTGCCGGCGGGCGCAGCCGTCGTGACCAACGGGGAGAAGGCCGGGGCGCCGAGTCCGGCATTCTTGCTCACCGCCAGGCGAACCCGCTGTCCGGCATTGGTCAACCGCACCACGACACTCGCCGCGGTCGGCGAAACATTCCCGCACCAGACGCCGCTCACAAACGGTGACACCGTTTGCGCCATGGCCGAGACGGACAACCAGGTCAGCACCAGCACTATTTTGTAGAGCGACGACAAGGGGGTTCTCCCTACACTCGACCACATTCTTAACCCCGCAAGGTGAATCCCCAAAAAAAAGCCAACCTGCTCCTCTGCCGCAGCCTGCGCGAGGAATGGGTAACAGGCTCTCGATGCTGAGTGGCCCGAGCCGCGCCATCGGTCGCCGGGACGCTCGTTCCGTCACGGAATCGTCACCAAGATATGCGCAGCAAACCTTGCGCGATGAGCTGGTTATTGTTGCTTCATGCCTGCCATGAATTCGAGGATTTCGCTACGGCAGCCCGCCCAGATCTCCCGGACCAGGCCGCTCAACCGCCCGGGCAACGGGTTGGACTCGCGAGGACTCGCCGCCGGGTGATTGATTTCACCCGATTTTCGAAATTCTTGATCATACAATTGGCACCCGACCGGCCCGGGTCCGGCGTCACTCCGCGCGAGCCCCCCCACCACTAATGCTTTTCGTCCGTTCCATTCTTTTTCACCGGCTCCTGATCGCGGGCGCCAGCCTGCTCACCTCCGGGGCGGCCATGCTGGGTGCGGCTCCAGTGATCAACGAATTCATGGCGGTAAATACGGTCACGCTCGCGGACGAAGACGGCGAATTTTCCGATTGGATCGAAATCTACAACCCGGATGCGGCGCCCTTCGCCTTGAACGGCTGGAACCTTACGGGCACGGCATCGAACAAGACCAAGTGGCAGTTTCCGGCCGTCACCCTGCCGGCCAAAGGCTACCTCGTCGTCTTTGCGTCCAACAAAAATCGCCGCGACCCGTCGAAGCCGTTGCATACCAATTTTGCCCTGGCCAAAGGGGGTGACTATTTGGGTCTGGTTCAGCCGGACGGAACGACCGTGGCGTCGGAGTTCATCCCCACTTTTCCCCCGCAAACTGACGATGTTTCCTACGGAATTCCGTCCAATGGCGCAGCGGTCGCCTATCTGCAGACGCCGACGCCGGGCAAGGCAAACAGCGCGGCGCGGGCAGTACCGGTCACAGACGCGGTGACGTTCTCCCGCTCGCCCGGGCCTTTTCCCGCGCCGTTCACGCTTGAACTGACCGGGGCAGGCGCGGGTCGCAAGATCCGCTATGTCCTCGGCGCTCCGTCCGCAACCGGCACCGCCGTCGCGAAACCGACGTCGGCCTCGACGTCGTACATCGGGCCGATTTCCATTACCGCGTCGGTCGTCGTGCGCGCCGCGGTTTTCTCGGCAGACGACACTCAAACCGGCCCGACGGCCACGACACAGTTTGTTCGCCTGAGCCAGAATCTAAGCGGATTTTCCACGTCCTTGCCGGTGCTCGTGCTCGACAATCACGGCATTGGCCCGCTCGAAAAGGACGGCATCGATCATCCGGCGTGGATGTACGCCTACCAAACGGCAGGACCAATTTTCGGGAGCTCTCCCGTTCTGGCCACGCCCACAACGATGTCGGTGCGGGGCAATTATACCGCGACGTTTCCCAAGAAAAGTTACAGCCTCACCCTCCAGGACGAGAGCGGGAGCGACCGGGCTCAAGCCGTGCTCGGCCTCGACTCGGCCGCCGACTGGGCCCTAGTGGCACCGTATCTCACAGACCGCTCTTATATCCGTAATGCGTTCGTCTATGCGCTGAGTAATCGCCTGGGCCGTTGGGCACCGCGCACGAAGTTCGTGGAAATGTTTTTCAACCACGACAACAACGGCCTCGAGTCCACCGACTACATCGGCATTGGCGTCCTGACGGATCGACTCAAGATAGATTCGGACCGGATTGATATCGCGACCCTCAAACCCTCGGACAACAGCGCGCCCGCGATCACCGGCGGCTATCTCCTCAAGTTCGACCCGGTCCCGGATCCCGATCACTATAATTTTATCACCCGGCACGGTTTTCCCTCGGTACCCGGAACGGGCGTGGTGGTCGACGCGCCTTCCGGCGCCAATCTGACAACCGCCCAACGCGACTATATTCGCGGCTACGTGCAGCAGATGGAGGATGCCCTGTTTGCCGCCCAAGACTCGGGTTATACCCGCCGGGCTTATCTCGACTACCTCGATCTGCCGTCGTGGGTTGATCATCATTTGCTGGAGGTGTTAGTCGGCAACATCGACGGGCTTACGCGCAGCGAATACTTCTACAAGGACCGCGGCGGCAAACTCGTCTCCGGTCCGGCTTGGGATTTTGACGGGACCATGGGCTACGGCGACAGTCGCAACCTCAACCCCGCGACCTGGGACATGGCAGGCGGCCTCGACGTTTGGAGTTATGCCTGGTGGGGGCCGCTGGCGCGCGACCCGGAGTTCATGCAGACGTGGATTGATCGCTGGCAGTCGCTGCGCCGCAACGAGCTTTCCGCGGACAGCCTCCGCGGCCTCGCCGACATGTTCGCCGCCCAGGTCGGCACCGACGCGGCGGCTCGCGACGCAGCCCGCTGGCCCGCCACGGTTGGACGATTTCCCGGCGGTTTCCTCGGGGAGGTTGCGTTCCTCAAGGACTGGATTACCAGCCGCTCCACTTGGATTGATCAGCAATTTCTCAATGCGCCGGCCGTGACGGTCGTGGGCAATGGCCTGCGCTTCACGCCGGGGGCCAGAGCCCAGATCGCGTACACGCTCGACGGCTCCGACCCGCGCTCACTCGGCGGAGAAATCGCGCCCAATGCGATCCTCACGTCGTCCGCGCTCGAAGTGCCCTCAAACGCCAATGTCCACGCCCGCAGTTACCGCGCCGACCGAAAGGATATCTTTCCCGGCAGCCCGTGGAGTTCAGCCGCCGGGGGCGACAATTCTTCGCCGCTGTCGCCCCGGGGCCGCCTCGTCAATATCTCGAGTCGCGGCGTCGTCGGCAACGGCGACAATGCCCTTGTCGCCGGCGTGGTCGTCGCCGACACCTACGCCAAGAATTACCTTTCGCGGGCCATCGGCCCCGGTCTGACCATTTTCGGGACAAGCGGAGTCACCCCTGATCCACAGCTGAGCCTTTACTCCTCCGACCGCGTCGAGTTGTTCCGTAACAATGGCTGGCAAACGGGTGCCCAGGCGGCGCAATTGCCGGCCGTGTTCCGTTCCGCGGGTGCCTTTGCGCTCACGCCAGGCAGCGCCGATTCCGCCCTCGTGACGGAAATGGCGGCGGGCTCCTACAGCATCCAGGTGACCACACCCACCGGCAAAACCGGGGTTGGGCTGGCGGAACTCTACGAACTAGACGCCAACGGCCGCACGGCAAACTTATCGACCCGCGGCTTGGTCAAGACCGGCGACGGGATTCTGGTTGGAGGTTTCTATGTGCAGGGCCCGGCTTACAAACGCATGTTGATTCGCGCCGTCGGTCCGACGCTCCAGGCGTTCGGCCTGGCCAACCCGCTCCGCGATTTGACCCTCACGTTA
>CANJNJ010000212.1 GCA_947474995.1 Opitutaceae bacterium
GGGATCAATTCGTTCATCACCGTCAAAAACTCGGCTCCGCTGAGCCGCTTCGCTGGTTTCGTACATTCCATCCCAAGCCTATGCTAACTAACGCCACCAATGTACAGTACTTTGCCTTAACGGCATTGGAACTAGAGGCTGTCAGGCGTTTTCGGCCAACGTTCACTGGAGCCGCGACGCCCTCGTCGCGATTTTTCCTCATTTTCACGCGGCGAGGGCGCCGTGTCCCCAAGAGAACGATCGTGGCGGAATGGGTTGTGGTTCATGAGATCCTTTAGGGCGCGGAGTGGGTGGGGGAGGGCGTCGTGCTCGCAGGCCGGGGGAGTCGCGGTTCAGCCACGACGCTTTCCGGACGAGGGCGCTCGTCGCGGAGCACGCGCAAAACATTTTCCACGCATAGTTCCTGGGCGGCGCGGCGGCCCTCGTGACTGCCGCCGCCGATATGGGGCGTGAGCACGACGTTTTCCATCCGATGAAGGGCGGAAGGCACCTGCGGTTCGTCCGCGAAAACATCGAGCGCTGCCCCGGCGAGCCGGCCGCTTTGCAACGCGGCGACGAGCGCAGGCTCATCGACGACGGGACCGCGGGCGAGATTGACCAGCCAGGCGCCGGGCTTCATCCGCGCGAGTTGCGCCGCACCGATGAGGCCCTGCGAATCCGAATTGAGCGGCACGTGGAGCGACACGATGTCGGCTTCGACCAGCAGCGTGTCGAGCGGGCGCCAGCCGGGGTCCTGACCGCGCGTGCGCGTGTGGTGGATGACGCGCAGGCCAAATGCCTCGGCGCGCCGGGCCACGGCCTGACCGATGCGACCGTAACCGACGAGACCGAGGGTCTTGCCGCGAAGCAGCGTGCCGTCCCAGGTGCCGGGCGCAAACGAGGTCCACCGGCCAGCGCGAATGAAGCGATCGCCCTCGCCGATCCGGCGCAGGAGCGAGATGATCAAACCCAGCGTGCAGTCCGCGGTGGCGTCGACAAACGCTTCGGGCGTATTGGTGCCCCACACTCCTCGCGCCCGCATGAGCTCGAGCGGGAGGTTGTTCACGCCGATCGCGGTATTGGCCACAATCTTCAAGCGGGGCGCGGCGTCGAGCAGTGCCTCATCGATGCGCAGCTCCCCTTGGTTTATCACGGCGGCGAGTGCCGAGCCCTGGGCCAGCGCGTCGCGGTAGGTGAATGCTGCATCCGGGCCATGCGGAACCACGACCGTCGCTTTCGCGGCCAGGGACGCGATGAGATCAGCGGGATAAAGGCGGGTGAGGAGGACAGTGGGCCATTGATTCATGATGAAAGCGGTCCCCCATCAGTCCCACTTTGTCATTCTGAGCGCCAGCGAAGAATCCACGCAACGGGCGGACCGCCGTTTCTTTCGCTCGCCTCTGCCGGCAAATCCGGCGAAATCCGCCCGTTCGCCCCGCCAACCGGGGCGCCCAGCCCAATCTCTACCCGTGCACTGCCTAAAATCCTTCCTCCGTATTTTCCTGTTGGTAACCGTTGGGGTCGTCACGCCGATCGCATTTGCGGCCCAGGACCCTGCCGCCGCGGCCAAGCAACCCCAGTTGCTCCGCCCGAATTATGCTCGCGATGAGGCGACGCTCGGCCAAGGCCAGACGCTTTTCGTCCAGCTGTGCGCGTCGTGCCATGTCATCGAGCGCGATGCCATCGGCCCGCCCCTCGGTGGGGTCACGCGTGTGCTGACGCAGCCCGAGCTCCTGCGGCACATCCGCAATCCCGCCGCGCTCATCGAGTCGGGAAACCTGCGCGCGAATGCGCTCTTCCGCCGTTACAAGGTCGTGATGCCGTCATTCGACGTTTTGAAAGAGGACCAGATCGTGTCGATTCTGGCCTACCTCGATAGCGAAACAGAAAAATCCAAGCTCACGCCTTTTGCCGTCGATCTCACGCCGCCCACGGGCAAGGAGGTCCGGCTCATCCCGGCGGTGGAGAAGTCCAGTTTGGTGATCGAGCTCGAGGATTATCTGCAAATTCCGCTGGCGCCCAATCGCCGCCCCGACAAGGGCATCGCGACGGTGCGCAGCAGCCCCCGGAAAGACGGCGCGATCTTCATCAGTGATCAGATGGGCGTAATCTACCGGGTGAAGGATCGGCAGGTCAGCGTGTACCTGGATATCCGCGACCAGCTGCCGAACTTTGTCTTCGAGCCAGGCATCGGCACGGGGCTGGGCAGCTTCTCCTTTCACCCGGACTTCGTGAACAACGGCCTGATCTACCTCACCCACGCCGAAGCCATCTCGGAAAAAGCCGCCATCAACGACAGCTGGTACGACAAGGTGACGATCACCAAGAACAGCCTGCCGCCGCTCCACTGGGTGCTGGGCGAATGGCACGCGAATGATCCCGCGGCGAACCAGTTTGCCGGCACCCGACGGGAAGTCCTGCGAATCAAGACACCCACCACCACGCATGGGTGTCAGGATGTCGCCTTCGCGCCCGTGACCGACCCGAAGGATCCGGACTACGGCATGATCTATCTGGGCGTCGGCGACGGCGGCTCGGTCAACCTGAAGATGCCGGAGCTGGCGCACAATCCGCGTTCGCTGCTCGGCACGCTGCTGCGGGTCGATCCGCGGGGCACCAATGGCCCCACCGGCCAGTATGGAATTCCGGCCGACAATCCCTTCGCTCACAGCAGCGATCCGCTCATCCGGCGGGAAGTCTGGGCATACGGCTTTCGCAATCCCCACCGCATGTGCTGGGACTACTCGTATGGCCGACGGCACATCGTGGCCGACATCGGGGAGTCGAACGTCGAGGAGGTTAACTTCATCGAGAAGGGAGCCGACTACGGCTGGAACAAAATCGAAGGCCCAACCCGCATCGAGGTGATGAAGGATGCGAAGGTCGTTTACGCCGCGACGGCCGCCGAGTTGGCGCCCTACCATCTGCCGTTCGGCATGTTTGATCACACCGACGGCCGGGCGATCAGCGGGGGCTTCGTGTACGCCGGACCCCTCGAGGCGCTGCAGCACAAATATATTTTCGGCGACATCGTCAGCGGCCGGCTTTTCTTCATGAATATGGACCAGAGGCTGACGGACTCGAAGGTCTATGAACTGAACATCGTCCGCGATGGCCGGGCCACCACTGTCGGAACCCTGTCGAACACGAAGCGGGCTCATCTGCGGATCGGCTACGACGAGCAATCCGGCGACATGTTCATCATGACCAAAGAAGACGGCCGGGTGCGGCGGATCACGAAGGCGTACAATCGCTGAGCCCATGGCGGAGTGGCGCCTTGTTTGTCGTTCCGGCTTCAGCCGGAATGACAAACCTTGGCTGACCGCCTGAAGGCGGAACGACAAACAACTGCGGCCGACATAAAAATCAGGGGCTTGCAGCGATGGACGGGCCCCTTCCCTCCTCTCCCGAGGTGGGCTACGTCGGCCCGCTTGCCTTGTAGCCCGCTTCGAGAGAAGCGGGATTGGTTCCCGCTTTACCGAGGTCGGGGAACGAAACAACCTGCGTCATGCATCGCTTACCCCGCCTCGGCGTGTTCTTCATTGCGCTTTGCGCGAGTAATGGCGCGGCCCTCGTGGCCGTGGCTTCACCGCGCTATTCCGTGCGTGAAACAACCGGCGAGGAAAACATTCCCCTCGTGTTGCTGCGCGACGAAACGAGCCGCGTCGAGGCGGCCGTGGCGCCAACGCAGGGTGGGGAACTGTCGAGTTTGCGGGTCGAACACAAAGGGCGCTGGGTCGAAATGCTCTACCGTGGTCGGGACTACAAACCCGCTTCCGGGTTCCGGGGGAAGGCCTCGGTCCTTTGGCCGGCGGTCGGCAACAGCATCCCGGCCGGCGCGACTCTGGCCAAGGGCAAGGTGGAAAGTTCCTACGACTACCAGGGGAAACGCTACCCGATGCCGCAGCACGGCTTCGCGCGCTCCAAGTCGTGGCAGGTGGTTCGGAGCTGGGCGAACGAAACCGAGGCGGCTGTCGAGGTGGTGCTGAAAGACGATGCCGAGACCCGCGCGCAATATCCCTTCGGCTTCGAGGTCCATGTGACCTACCGGCTGAGCGAGGGCCGCGTCGAGTTGCAGCACGTGGTCCAGGCGGCCGCGGCCAACGCCGCCCCCATGTTTTTTTCCATTGGGAATCATATCGCGTTCGCCGTGCCGCTCGTCGCGGGTTCACCGGCCGAGGCCATCACAGTGGAAGGCCCGTCCCGCTTCGAGTATCTCCGCGGCCCGGACGGAGCTCCGGACGGCACGACGCGCGACCGAAGTTTTTCCCCACCCGTGCCGCTCGGCAAATTGCAAGTCGTGCCCGCGATGTCGGTCGGCGGCTACGAGGGAGATCCGTGGTTTCGGCTGATCGATGCCGGCGGACTCGGCGTCAAGGTGAGTCACCACGCGCAATCCAACCCGACCCGGCCCTTCGTCCAGTTCAACCTCTGGGGCGGGACGGCCGAGGGCTATTTCTGTCCCGAGCCGTTTCTCGGCCTGCACAACTCCCTGAACTCCCATCTCGGCCAGATCGATCTCGCCCCCGGTAAAACTTGGACGTGGCTGATCCGCGTGGAGCCCGAAAGAGCCGGCGGATGATGCGCCGCTTGCTCCTGGCTTTATGGCTGCTGAATTCTCCGGCGGAAAAATTCCCGGCTGATTAATTCAGAAGCCAGGAAGCCTGAAACGATCCAGCGGCCCAGAATGCCGGAGGTCCGGCCAGCTCCGAACTCTGCGCCTCCGCGCCTTGAGCGAAGCGGGCGGGGAAGGCAGAGGGCCGGAATTCCATAATTCCAGAGGGCCAGGAAAACGAGCCACTGGACCGCGGGGCACTCTACCTTGCGCCTTTCATTTAAATCCTCACGCCGCGGCGCTCCGCCGCTTGCTCCGTGGTCCCGTAGTCCCGTGGGCCCGTGGGCCGCAGTCCATCCAACGGACTCCGCACCCCCAGCCCCGGCTTCACCATCACGTGCGTATAGATCTGCGTCGTCTCCACGCTCTCATGTCCGAGGAGATCCTGCACCGTCCGGATATCCGTCCCGCTCTCCAGCAAATGCGTCGCGAACGAGTGGCGAAGGACATGCGGCGTGACGCGCTTGGCAATGCCTGCCATCCGGGCGGCCAGCCGGATAGCATTCTGGAAGGCGGCATCGCTGACGTGGTGCCGACGCCGGACGCCAGAAGCCGGATCGATGGCCGTCTCACGCGAGGGAAACAACCACTGCCACTCGAATGATTCCCCGGCCCGGGAATACTTCTGCGCGAGCCCCTCCGGGAGCCAGACTCCCGGAAGTTCGGCGGCGCGATCGGCCGCGTGCAATCGCCGCAGCCGCTCGATCTGCAACTCCAATTCGGGCACCAGTACAGCCGGCAGGACCGTCACGCGATGCTTCGCCCCCTTCCCGTCGTCGATCTGCAGCTGGTGGCGCGGCAGATCGACATGGTGCACCCGGAGGCGCAACAGTTCCATCAGCCGCAAGCCCGCGCCATACGCGAGTTCAGCCATGAGTTTCATCCGGCCATCGAGCTGTCGGAACAAGCCGCCAATCTCGTTTCGGGTGAGGACCGTGGGAACCTTGCGACCCGGCGCGACCCGCTGAAACGGAATTTCCGGCAGTTGGCGACCGAACGCCTCCTGAAACAGAAACACGACCGCATTGAGCGCCTGCTTTTGCGTGCTTTGGCTGGCGCGTCGCTCCACGGCGAGCGAACTGAGAAACGCGCCGACCTCGCGTTCGTCCGCGGTACGGGGTGACCGCGGGCCGATGAAGCGCGCAAACCGCGCGGCCCACTCCCGATAAGTCTGTTCCGTTCGCCAGAGCAGTCCTTTGCGGCGCACTGCCGTGATCAAGGCGCGTTCCCATTCGACGACGCCGAGGTCGTCCCGCGCCCGGAGCGGCTCTTGGGGACGTGCGGCGGCCGCTGGCCTCGCGGAGGTCGAGGGAACGGAAATCGGGACGGACCTCATCGCGACCCGGGCCTCGCGTACAAACCAGCGCAACGCGTTGCGGGCGCCGTTGGCATCGCGGAGTTCGCTGGAGGTAAGATAGTGCTTGGCACCCCAAACCGTCGCCGGAGCCCGCACGGCTTTGCAGTGATCGAGAAACGCTTTAATCTCGCGGCGGTAGGTGTCCCGCGTGGCGCGTGGCAGCGGCGACCCATCGAGAACATCTTGCCACAAAGGGAAACGCAATGGGGCGCAATTCGGGTCGGCGACCGGATCGTTGGGCTGCATTCCCGCACTTAGGCATTGCGAGGGCCAAGTCGGAAACCCCGTTTCCCCCAATATTGGGGTCTGGCTCCCGGGGATTTTCTGTTTCAATGTCTTGCGAAATCGCTTTTCCTCCCGGCACCCCCAATCCGCCATGCTA
>CANJNJ010000213.1 GCA_947474995.1 Opitutaceae bacterium
GCCGGACGGGCACTTGGTTGATGCCGTTGAGCTGATATTCCACCGGGTCCTCGACCGTGATGATCTTCCGGTCGGGCTTATTGATGAAATGCAGGCACCCGTAGAGCGTGGTCGTCTTGCCCGAACCCGTGGGTCCGGTCACGAGCAGGATGCCGTCGGGCAGCGTGATGAGCTTTTCGAAAACGGCCGCATCATCGGACAGGAATCCGAGTTCGGGCAAACCCAAGGTGAGGCCTTCCTTGTCGAGAATGCGCATCACGATGCTCTCGCCGTGCGCCGTGGGCAGCGACGAGACGCGCAAGTCGAGCTGCTTGCCCCCCACCGAAATCTGGATGCGCCCGTCCTGCGGGATTCGCTTCTCGGCGATGCTGATGTTCGCCATGATCTTCAGCCGCGAGATAATCGAAAGCTGCAGGCGCTTCGGCGGGTTTTCCACCTCGATCAGTACGCCGTCGATCCGATAGCGAACGCGAAAGCGTTTCTCCAGTGGCTCGATATGGATGTCCGACGCGCGCCGCTGGATGGCCTCCATGATAATCTGGTGAACCAGCTTGATGATGGGAGCGTCGGCGTCCGTCGCAATCGCGTCGACGGCGTGTCCCGGTTCGGTGGTGACCGCACTGGCGTCGCCGCCGCTGCCGGTGACCGAAAGATCATTGAGCAGATCATCGATCGAGTTCGCGTCCTTGCCGTAAAAGCGATCGATGGCCGAGGTGATTTCCTCGGCCGTAGCCACGACGGGTTCCACGGGAATTTTCAGCAGATAACCGAGCGCGTCCATGCCGTCGGTATCGAGCGGGTCGGCAACGGCGACGCGGAGCTTGCCGCCTTCGCGGGCCAGCGGCAGCAGGCGGTGACGGGCGGCCACCGCGCGCGGCACCAGTTCCAGCGTATCGCCGGTGATGCGAATATTCGTGAGGTCCGGGGCCATCTGCATGCCGAATTCGGCCGCCAGCAACTCCGCCACCCGCCGCGCATCCAAGGCGCCCTGGCCGGTCAAAACCTCGAGCAACCGGGGTGCTGGCGTGACCAAATCGGTCTGGGCGGCCACAGTCGCCCGCGCGGCCACGACTTGTTCCCGTCGCAGCACGCCGCGCTCCAGCGCGAGTTGCACGATGAAGTCGTCCGTCACACTGCCCGCGGGGGAAGGTGAGGCAGTCGGCGTCATCGGATAATTTCGGAAGCGCGTCCCCGATTATTTCGGGGCCAGGCTGAGGAGGAACTCCGCGTTCGACTTCGTCTTCTTCAACCGCGTGATGAGCATCTCCATCGACTCGATCGGCCCGAGACCCTGCATCGCGCGGCGCAGGCCATAGATGCGCTGCAGTTCCTCGGGATGATAGATGAGCTCTTCTTTGCGGGTGCCCGAGCGATCAATGTTGATCGCCGGGAAGATGCGCCGCTCCACGAGTCCGCGATCAAGGTGCAGCTCGCTGTTGCCCGTGCCCTTGAATTCTTCGAAGATGATTTCGTCCATCCGGTTGCCGGTATCGACCAGCGCGCTGGCGATGATCGTGAGGCTGCCACCGCCCTCGATGTTGCGCGCCGAGCCAAAGAACCGCTTCGGCTTCTGCAACGCGTTCGACTCCAGGCCGCCGGACATGGTTTTTCCCTGGTTGCCAGCCAGCGCGTTGTAGGCGCGGGCCAGCCGGGTGATGGAGTCGAGCAGGATGACCACATGCTCGCCTTGCTCGACGCGCCGCCGGGCGTTCTCGATCACCATTTCGGCGCAGTGGACATGGCTTTCCGGGGTTTCGTCGAAGGTGGACGAGACGACTTCCCCCTTCGTGTGGCGGCGGAAATCGGTGACTTCCTCGGGTCGCTCATCGATCAGCAGGAGGATCAACTTTACCTCGGGACTGTTGGCCGAAATCGAGTTGGCGATATTCTGCAGCAGGATGGTCTTGCCCGTGCGGGGCGGCGCCACGATGAGACCACGCTGGCCGAACCCGATCGGCGTCAGGATATCGACCGCGCGCATCGAAACGTCCTTCGGATGCACCGTGGATTCCTCGAGGAGAATCCGCTTCAGGGGATAATAGGGCACGAGTTCCTCGAATGGCGTCACCTTCGAAATCTCCTCGGGCTTGCCGCCCATCACGCTATCGACGCGCACGACCGACGGGCAGCGCTCGCCGGTTTGCGGGGGCTGGAGCGTGACTTCGATCAAGTGGCCGCGCTTGAGGCCGAAGTGCTTGATGAGACTCTCCGGCAGGTAGGCGTCTTCCGGATAGAGCCGGTAGTTCACGTGCTCGTGCACCACAAACGCCCCGCGGTCAGTCACGTCGATGTAACCCCGATCGCGCATCGGCAGTTTTTTCTCCGCCGCTACCTTGAAAATCTCGAGGAGTAATTGGCGCCGATTCGGCGCGCCGTCGAAGACCGCGCCGGCCTGCCGCGCAAACGCGGTCAACTCGGCGAGCGGCATCGCATAGAACTTATTCAGCCAAAGTTCCTCCCCGCCACCGGCGGTGAGTTCCTTGGCCAGCGTCTCCATCGCCGCCAAATCGGCGAAGCGCGAGGGATTGGGCAGGTCGCCAAAAATCGGCGCCGTGCTGGGAGGAGCCGGTTGGGGCGGATGCTGTTCGCGAGGGGCGCCGCCTCCACCACCACCGCCACCACCACCGGGTTGCCAGTGCCCGCCACCGTGGCGTCCCCGCTTGCGTTTGCCATGTTTCCAAAAACCGCGGTCACCGCGATCCTGGCCCTGCCATTCGCCGCGGCCGCCATGTTGCTGGGCTTGTCCACCGGCTTGAGGTTGATTGGGTGCGGCCTCGCTGGCCGGCGACGGCGCTGGTGCCGGCGCATGGCCTTTCGCGTCCTCGCCTGAATCAGACCGGCTCGGAGGCGTCTCGCTGCGCGCACTTTCGACCCGTGGTTCGGGCTTAAACGTCTCGCGCACTTCCGGTTCACGGAACGCGGGAGGCTGTTCGCGCGGGGCCTCAGCGACGGCGCGCGGCGCCGGGGGCGGCGAATCCACGGACTCCCGCTTTACCGCCTTTTCCTTCGGCGTCCTGGCGGCTTTTTCCGCCTTGGGCTTGCGGGGACGGGCGCTGGGACGGCGCGATTTCTTCTTGTCGCCGGAGTCGGCATCGGACTTGTCGGCGGCGGAATCGGGAGTTTGGGCCATATCGAAATTGGAAAGTTGGGCGAATGGCACTCGCGGCGTCAGACGCGCAGTGAAGCCCGAAGTTTCAACCAGCGGAGAGGAGGTCAGCCAAACGGTCTACCTCGGCCTCGAGGAATGCGGGGGAGCCCTCATTCCACAAGACAAAGTCGGACAGCTCGATTTTTCGCGCCAGCGGCAGTTGCTTGGAGATTCGCTGCCCGGCGAGCCCGCGCGGAAGTCCGCGTTGCTCCAGTCGGGCGAGTTGCTGTTCGGGAGCACACGCGACGCATACGGTGAAATCAAACCAATTCTCCAGCGACTTTTCGAAGAGCAGCGGCACCTCGACGGCCCACTTCGCGTCGGGCGCCGCCGCAAAGGCCTCCCGCCACGCCGCATAGACTATCGGGTGGGTGAGTTCCTCCAGCCATAGTCGCTCGGCATCATCGGCAAAGACTCGGGCGCCCAAGGCGCTGCGGTCCACCTCCCCCGTCGGGGTAAAAACGGCCTCGCCGTAACGAGCCCGCAAAGCGGCCACGACCGCTGGAGCGGTCAACGCCCGCTCCCTGATCAGTTGGTCCGCGTCCAACCGACGAAAGCCGCGTCGCTCCAGCAAGCGCGCCACCGTCGATTTTCCGCAGCCGACACCCCCCGTAATTCCCGCAATCATTGTTCCGTAATTTCCGCGGACCTTTGAGCTTGCGGCGCCAATCAGCAAATTCTTAATCGGGCACGACACTGAGACCGCAGGCTTCAGCGGTGCGCGACCTAATTCCATGTTTTCGTGCAGGCCATGTTCCCTCCCGTAGATACCAAGGACGCCCCGGCGGTGGCCAAGTTCGTCAAGGCGAGGTTCGCCGCGATGTACCCGGGCGCGAGTCTCTCCTGGCTGGAACGACTTTTTGTCGACATTGAAACTCTGTTCTGTGGTCGGCATCCCGATTATGCGGCGGTCGATCTCCGCTACCACGATCTGGAGCACACGTTGCAGGCGACGGTCTGCCTGGCGCTGCTGCTCGAAGGACGGCACGCCGCTGGGGTCGAACCACGGATCGATCCCCGCCAGTTCGAATTGGCCATCTCGGCCGGGCTGCTGCATGACTCGGGTTATATCAAGCTGCGTTCGGACAACGTCGGCACCGGCGCGAAGTATACCTTCTGCCACGTCCTGCGGAGTTGCGCCTTTACCGCCTCTTATTTGCCCACGCTCGGCGCCAATGATTATGAGGTCGAGGCCGTGCTGGGTGCGATCAACTGCACGGGCCCGACGAAGCAAGTCAGCCGGTTGTATTTTCGCGATCCGGTGGAGCGCGTCATTGGCTGCGCCTTGGCGACGGCCGACTATTTAGGTCAGATGGCCGCGTCCGACTATCCCGACGAAATGGAAATTCTGTTCGAGGAATTCCAGGAATCGGACGATTTCATCCACCTGCCGCAGTCGCGCCGGGCCTTCCAGTCCGCCGCCGAGCTCATTGAGCGCACGCCGATTTTCTGGAAGAAATTTGTGCAGCCGAAATTGGAGAGCGACTTTCAGGCGGTGTATCGGTTTCTCGCGCGGCCCTACCCCCCACGGTCCCAATCCTTACCTGGAGGCCGTCCAGAAGAACATTGCAAAGATCCAGCGGCGCAACGCGACGGCCCGGCGCGCGCCCGCCAAATAGGCGCGCGCCCGAAGCCGGCGCGGGTCTTGGAGGCAAGGCCGCAGGCACCCCAATTTGTGGGGCGGAAATACGGGCATAATTGTCGCCTCGTCCGCCCTCCCTGGTCGAAGTAGGCATCATGCTTGCGACGATCACCTCGGCCGCCCTCCAGGGCATCGACGCAGAAATTGTCCATGTCGAGGTGAACACCGGCGAGTCCGGTGAACCCAAGCTGATTCTCGTCGGCCTGCCTGACGCCGCGGTCAAGGAATCGGATGACCGGGTGTTTTCGGCCCTGAGCAACAGCGGTTTCAAGCCACCGCGGACGCGCACGACGATTAATTTGGCCCCCGGAAATTTGCGCAAGGAAGGCCCGTTCTACGATCTCCCGATTGCGCTCGGGATCCTCGCCGCCACCAAGCAGCTCGTGGCGGAAGATCTCAGCCAGTGGATGATCGCCGGAGAACTCAGCCTGTCCGGAGCCACGCGCCCGGTGCGCGGCGCGCTCGCGATCGCCCGCCTGGCGCGCACGCTCGGCAAGCGCGGGCTGCTGCTCCCGGGCGTTTCCGCCGAAGAGGCCGCCCTGGTGGCAGGAGTCAGCGTCTATCGCGTCGATTCGCTCGACCGCGCGGTGCGATTCCTCACCGGAGAAAAGCCCCTGTCTCCGCTTGCCGCGCATGATCTCCGTCGGCGTCCCTCCTCTTTGGCGTCGGAAGGGAACGCGGACTTCGCCGAAATCAAGGGTCAGCACGCGCTCCGCCGTGCCGTCGAGGTCGCGGTGGCGGGAAATCATAATCTCCTCATGATCGGGCCTCCTGGGGCGGGCAAATCGATGGTCGCGAAACGCATCGCTTCCATCATGCCCGGGCCGACGCGGGAGGAGCATCTCGAAATTCTGAGCATCCACTCGGCCGCCGGCCGCACGATCAGCGGAGAGATGACCGGCGAGGCGCGCCCGTTTCGCTCGCCGCACCACACGGTGTCCGACGTGGCGCTGCTCGGCGGGGGCACGATTCCCGGTCCGGGAGAGATCTCGCTCGCCCATCAGGGCATTTTGTTCCTGGACGAACTCCCCGAGTTCAAGCGCTCGGCGCTCGAGGTCCTGCGCCAACCGCTGGAGGACGGGGACGTGACCATTTCACGCAGCGCCGGGAAGATCACCCTGCCCTGCGCCTTCATGCTGGTCGCGGCCATGAACCCGTGAGGGTTCGTTGCCCATCGGTCATCATTTCGAAGACAGGCAAGGTGAATAGGTTAAAGCTTACTTGGTCCGTTGCGAGGACAATTTCCTTCACGAATAACTCCACTACCGCTCGTTTCCGTTCCTCCGTGAACGTTGGCCATTGGTCATAGAAATTCCGGCCTTCGGCGGCGATTTGTTCGCAAGAAACCTCTTCAACGTTCAGGCTATCAATTTCTGCCTCAACCCGGGGAATTTCTCGTTCAATCTCATGTTTGCGGCTGTCGAGTGGTTGAAAGCGTTCCTTGAATTGAGCAACCGTCAGGGCGCCGCTTTGGTGGAGTTCGAAGCACTTA
>CANJNJ010000214.1 GCA_947474995.1 Opitutaceae bacterium
AAAGGGGTCGAACCGCAGCAATTCGTGGATGAGGTGTCGGCGGAGTTTCGCTCGCTCTACGATCGACTCGAAGTCTCGTACGACGACTTCATCCGCACGACGGAGCCGCGGCATAAGAAGGTCGTCCGCGAAATTCTCCAAAAGCTCTTCGATGCCGGAGAAATCTATCGCGCTGAATATCGCGGCTTTTACAGCACGCGTCAGGAGCAGTTTCTCCAGGAGAAAGATCGTCTGCCGGACGGCTCCTGGCCCGAAATTTTCGGCGAGGTCACCGAGATCGTGGAGCCGAACTATTTCTTCCGGCTGCAAAAGCATCAGGAGTGGCTGATTAATCATGTCCAAACGCACGAGGAGTTCATTTTCCCGCGTTACCGCCAGAAACAGGTGCTCGAGTTCCTGAAGGAGCCGCTGAATGACCTTTGCATCTCGCGGCCGAAGGAACGGCTCTCGTGGGGGATTCCGCTCCCGTTCGACGAGAACTACGTGACCTACGTGTGGTTCGATGCGCTGGTGAATTACTATTCCGCGGTCGTGGATCGCGGGGTGTGGCCGGCGGACTACCACGTCATCGGCAAGGACATCCTCGTGCCTCCGCACGCGGTGTATTGGCCGATTATTTTGCACGCTTCGGGCATTCCTTTGCCCAAGGCCCTCCTCGTCCATGGCTGGTGGCTGCAGAGCGGCGCCAAAATGTCCAAGAGTACGGGTGTCGCGGTCAACCCGCTCGACCTCATCGCCCAGTTCGGTGTCGATGCATTCCGTTATTTCCTGATTCGCGAAATGAACGTCGGGCAGGACAGCGAATTCACCGTCGAGCAGTTTCTGGTGCGGTACAACAGCGAACTCGCGAACAATCTGGGGAATCTCGTCAATCGCACGCTCAACATGACGACCCGCTTTGCCGCTGGCGTGGTGCCCGGCGTGGAAGGCGCGGACGAACTGGATCGCGAACTGCACGCACTGTGGAGCAAGACCCGGGACGAGGCGATCGCGCTGTGCGAGGGTTTTCAGTTTCACACGGCGATCGAGCGGACGATCACGTTTGTCACGGCGACCAACGCCTACATTGAGAAGCGCGCCCCGTGGAAACTGGGGAAGTCGACCGAGGCCGCCGATCAGGCGCTCCTGCGCACGTCCCTGGCGACCATCGCGGAGGCGCTGCGGCTGGCCGTCGCCTTGCTGCAGCACGTCACGCCCGAGACCACGGCGAAAATTAATGCGGTGCTCGGCTACACGCCCGGCGCGGATTGGCGCACCGAGTTGGAGTGGGGCACGAAGCTCAACGGGGCGAAGGTCGCGGCGGCCTTGGTCTTGTTCCCGCGGCCGACTCCGGCGAAGTAGGCGCGAGATGGAAGATCGGAGAAAGTCGGCCGACGGAACGAAACCGTGAATTTTATCAAGAAAGCGCGTTTCGGCCGTACGTGTTTCTTGGTTCGTGGTCCATGGTCCGTGGTCTGTGGTCCGTCCTCCGTCCGCCCGTGACCATCCTGCCCCTTCGTCCCGCTGAGAATGCCTCGCCCGAGGCGCTCAAGGTGTTTCTGGCCCAAGCGCGCGAGGCGGCGCGCCGGGACGGCCACGCGAAGCTGGTGAGCATCTCGATCGAGGTCGACGCCCTGGATCCATTGGCGGTGCTCGAGGCGATCTTCGATCCGCGCGAGCCGCATTTCTACGCCGAGCGGCCGAGTAGCGAGAGCGCCATCGCCGGAGCCGAGGTCGCTTTGGCGTTTGAAGCGGCGGGCCCGGAACGCTTCGCCGCGGTTCAGCGCTGGATGGATGAAACGCTCGCGCACACGATTGCGGTGGGCGAGGTGAATGCCCCCTTTGGCGGCCCGCATTTTTTTGCAGGCTTCACCTTTCACGAGACGGTGGAACCAGGAGAATCGTTTCCGGCGGCCTTTGCCTTTGTGCCGCGCTGGCAAGTGGCGCTGGCGGGAACGAAGACCGCGGCGGTGGCGAATTTGCTGGTGACCGCCGAGGCGGACCTGGCGGCGCTGGCGGAACGCGTTTGGCGGGCGCATGCGAAGTTCCGCCGTTTCGATTACGACCGGGAGCAGGGAAACGGGAGCGCGGCGAGCGCCGGGGAGCGTGGTCCGGAGAATGGCCCGCGGGAAGCACCCGCGGTGTTTACGACTCGCGAGACGGGTGATTACCGGTCGGCGGTCGCGCAGGCGCTGCGCCGAATTGAAGCGGGAGAATTTCGAAAAATTGTGCTGGCTCGCGCCCAGGACCTGGCGACCGACCGGCCGCTGCATCCGCTGCGCATGCTCAATGGCCTGCGGCAGCGCTTTCCCGATTGTTATTCCTTCTCCTTCGCCCATGGGCCGGGCCCGAGTTTTATCGGCGCGAGCCCCGAGCGCATGGTGCGGGTTAGCAAAGGGACGCTTGAGACGGAAGCGCTCGCCGGCTCGATTCGCCGTGGCGCCGGGGCCAGTGAAGACGCGGCGCTCGCCGGGTCGCTGCTGCGCAGTGAAAAGGACCGGCGCGAACATCAGGATGTGCTCGACGACATGGTCGCGCGACTGAAACCCCTGCAACTCAGTCCGGAATTTCCCGCGCAACCCCACGTGCGCCGCTTCGCCAACGTCCAGCACCTGCATACGCCGGTGCGGGCCGCGTTGCCGGAGAACGTGCGCCTGCTCGATGTCTTGGCGGCGATGCATCCGACTCCGGCCGTCGGGGGCAGCCCGCGCGATGCCGCCGTGGCGCGCATTCGGGAAATCGAAGGGTTTCCCCGGGGGCTGTACGCCGGGGCGCTCGGTTGGATGAACGCGCGGGGCGGCGGCGAATTTTTTGTCGGCCTGCGCTCGGCCCTGGTCGATGGCGCCAACGCGCGGATCTACGCCGGGGCCGGAATCGTGGCCGGATCGACGCCGGAAAAGGAGTTTGCCGAAACGGAGCTGAAGTTTAAGGCCATGTTGGACGCGCTCGTCGCCTAACCTCCCGCTTATGTTTTCCCCACGTTCCTTTTTGACGGTTTTGCTGGTTGGAGTGGCGTCGGTCGCGTGGGCGGCCAGTGCCCCGACGGAAAAAAAGTCCGCGGCGAAGAGCCCAAATCCCCTCGTGTGGGACGCGATGGAAAAGACGGTGCCGGCGAACGCGGGTGATGGCGCGGCGGAATTTAGATTCTCCGTCTCGAATACCGCGGACCAGCCCGTGGAGATTCGGGAAATTCGGACGTCCTGCGGCTGCACGGTGGCGGAGATGCCGGCCTCGCCCTGGGTGCTGGCGCCCGGCGGCCAGGGCTCGTTTCGCGCGACCGTCGATATTCGCGGCCGCTTCGGAAAATTCTTCAAGACGATGATGGTCGTTTCCAGCGCCGGGGCGCAGGTGCTCGCGGTCACGGTCGACATTGCTCCCTTTCCCGAGCTGACGCGGGACGAAAATCGGGCGAGGGCCTTGGGCGATCGGCAGGCGGTCTTTCGCGGGGCCTGTTATTCCTGTCATGTCGAGCCGATCGGCGGCAAGCAGGGGGCGTTGCTGTTCGACGCCGCCTGCGCGATTTGCCACGAGGCCAACCCCAGGGCGGAAATGGTGCCGGACCTGCGTTCGGCCCGCGGCCCGCGCGACGCGGCTTTTTGGCGGACGTGGATTACCGAGGGTCGCGAAAAAACGCTCATGCCGGCGTTTGGCGAGCATCAGGGCGGACCGCTTTCCGAGGCCCAAATCGAGTCGCTGGTCGTGTGGGCGCTGAAGTCGCTGCCGACCGAGCCGGCCAAGTAACCCGCTGGAATGGAAACACCGCAATTCATCGACCCGCGTAACACCAACTCGCTGTGGGCGAGTGTCATGGTGGAAACGCTGGTGCGGTGTGGGGTGAAACACGCGGTGGTGTCGCCGGGTTCACGCTCGACGCCCTTGACGATGGCGCTGGCCCGCAACCCTGGCCTCGAGGCGATTCCGGTGCTCGACGAGCGTTCCGCGGCGTTCTTCGCGCTCGGACTGGCGAAGCAGCGCCTGGAGCCGGTCGTGCTCGTGTGCACGAGCGGGACCGCGGCGGCCAATTATTTTCCGGCCGTGATCGAAGCCCATGAGAGCGGGGTGCCGCTGGTGGTCTTCACGGCGGACCGGCCGCCAGAGATGCGGGCCTGCGCCTCGGGGCAGACCATCGATCAGCAAAAACTTTTTGGGAGTTACGTGAGTTTCTATCACGAACTCGCCGTGCCCGAACTGAGCGAACCACTCCTGCGCTACGTGCGCCAGGCGGTGGCGCACGCGGTGGGGCGCACGGGAACGCCGGGTGGGGGGCCGGTGCACTTGAACGTGTCGTTTCGGGATCCGTTGCCGCCATTGGCCGACGACGGCGCGGCCGCGAAGCTCGCGGCCACGATCGACTGGACCCGCTTTTTTTCGCACCTGGAAGCCGCTGGCGCTACGGCGACGTTGGTGCCGCCGCCGGCGCTCCTTCCCGGTGTGCACGGCGTCATTGTGGTCGGTCCGGCGCAACCCGCCGATCCCGCCGGTTTCGCCGCGGCGGTCGGGGAAATTTCCCGCCGGCTGGGGTGGCCCGTCCTCGCCGAAGGGCTGTCCCCGCTGCGCAATCACGCCGGTCACGTGCCGCATCTGGTGACGACGTACGATATCGTCCTGCGCCATGCCGCCGTGGCGGAGCGCCTGAAGCCCGAAGTCGTGTTGTGTCTCGGCGGCTGGCCGACGAGCAAGGTCCTGCGGGCCTGGGTGGAGGCGAGTGCACCGGCGATTTGGCTCATCAGTGATCGGCCGGAAAATCGCGATGCGTTGCACGGGCGGACCCGGCAACTGGGAATTTCGCTCGCCGCGCTCGCGACGCTGGTGCCGGAGAGTCCCGACGTGAATGGCTATCAGCGGATGTGGGCGAACTACGAGGAGCGGGCCCGCACGGCACTGGAACACCGGTTGCAAGGTGAAGCGGTGCTGTTTGAACCGAAGGCCGCCTGGCTGCTGGCGCAGCACCTGCCCGCGGAGACGACGCTGGTCCTGGCCAATTCCATGCCGGTGCGCGACGTGGAGTATGTCTGGCCCGCGGGCAACCGCGCGATTCGGCCGCTGTGCAATCGCGGAGCCAACGGCATCGACGGAACGCTCTCAACCGCCTTGGGGGCCACGCACGGTTCCGAACGTCCGGCGGTCTTGCTGACCGGGGACCTGACCTTGCTGCATGATACGAACGGGTTTCTCCTGCGCGCCAAGTTTCGCGGCGCGCTGACGATCGTGCTCATCAACAATCGCGGCGGCGGAATTTTTGAGCACCTGCCGATCGCGCAGTTCGAGCCTCCGTTCGAAGAATTTATTGCCACCCCGCAGGAGGCCGACTTCGCGAAACTCGCCGCGACCTACGGCGTGGATCACGTGTTGGTCCGCGACTGGGCGCATTTCACCTCGCTGGTTTCAACGCTGCCTGCGACGCGCATCCGCTTGCTCGAACTGCGCACGGACCGGAAACGCGACGCAGCCCTGCGCAAACAGATCTTCGCCGAATTGGCCGCCACCCTGGCCTGATTTCGCCGCAAGCCCGCCGGGCCCGCCCGCCGCCGCGTGAGGCCGGTTTGTCATCTATTAGATGACAAACCGGCCTCACGTGGTGGAGCGCCCGCTTGCGAATTACAACTGCAGCGGCAGGCCGATTTCGATGATCTGCGACGGCGGGATTTGGAAATAGTCCTTCGCCGGCCGGGCGTTGCGGCTGAGGAAACCATAGAGGCTCTTCTGCCATTCCCACATCTTGGCGTTGCCGCCCGTGATAATCATCTCGCGGTTGAAGAAATAGGTCGCAGCGCCGGGGTTTACCGGGACTCCGCGTTCCCGCATCATTTCCATCAACCGGGCGGCATCGGGTGACTCCATGTAGCCGTACCGGCCCACGGCGCGCCAGATGCCTTCGCCGATTTCTGTGAGGGTCAGGCGCTCTCCTTCCGGGATGGCCGGCACTTCTTCCGTCAAGGCGCTCAGCAGAATGACGGTCTTGTGGAGGCTGCGGTTGGATTTGACGTGGTGGAGTAGCGCGATCGGCGTACCGGTTGCCGAGCCGACCATGAAGACCGCGGCGCCGCTGACGCGAGTGACGTGCTTGCTGCGGGCGATATTGGTCAGTTCGGCCTCGGTGACGTTATTGCCATAGACGCGTTTGAAGATTTCGGCGCGGCCGGTCTTCCACGTTACCATCACGGCGAGCAGCGAGAGCGCGATGGCCAGCGGCAGCCAGCCGCCCTCGAGAAATTTATGCAGGTTCGAAATGA
>CANJNJ010000215.1 GCA_947474995.1 Opitutaceae bacterium
GGCCACCGCTGGCCCGAAATCGCCCGGACCTATGCCGAGGTCAACCAGCTCTTCGGTGACATCGTGAAGGTCACGCCGAGTTCGAAGGTCGTCGGCGACATGGCGCTCTTCCTCTTCAGCCGTGGCATCAAGCCCGCGGATGTCGTCAATCTGGAACCGGGCTCGATGCCGTTTCCCGAGTCGGTGATCGACATGATGTCCGGCGGCCTCGGCTGGCCCGATGGCGGCTTTCCTGAACGGGTGTCGCTCGTCATCCTCGGCGAGAAGCGCCAGCACGACGCCCGCGCGAAATTCCTCAACGACTCGAAGAAGAAAAATTTCGCGTCGGCCCCCGCCCTCGATCTCGAAAAGACCCGGACCGATCTCGCCGAGAAGCTCAAGCGCCCCGCGAGCGACGACGATCTTTACTCGCACCTGATGTACCCGGGGGTCTTCGCCGACTTCGCGAAGCACGCCACCACCTTCAGCGACGTCAGTGTGTTGCCCACGACGGCCTTCTTCTACGGGCTCAAGCCCGGCGAGGAAATCTCGGTCAACATCGAGGAGGGCAAAGTCCTGATTATCCGGCTGATTTCCGTCGGCACGCCCGACAAGGACGGCCGCCGTACGATCAGCTACGAACTCAATGGCACTGGGCGCGAATCCTTCGTCATCGACAAGACGATCACGCCGACGACGAAGGCCCGCCCGAAGGCCGATCTCGCCGACGTGGCCCAGGTCGCTGCACCCATCCCCGGCCTCATCGCCCAACTGATCGTTTCGGTCGGCTCCAAGGTCACCAAGGGCGACAAGCTGCTCATGATGGAAGCGATGAAGATGCAGAACACCGTCTACGCGCCGTGCGACGGCGTTGTGGCCGAACTGCACGTCGCGCTCGGCGACACGGTCGAATCCAAGGATCTGCTGATCAAGATTCGCCCGCCGGGTTGAGGGGAACGGCGCACACGAATTACCCCAAAGTCTTTTAGAATTTGGACTTTGGGGTGGAGCTACGCTGGTAGGGACGGATCTCCGAGCCGTCCGCGGACCGCTCGGAGAGCGGTCCCTACCTTCGACTCAGAACCGAAAGAGCTTGTTCGCGTTTTCGTAGAGCAGCTTCCGCTCGACCGTTTTGCTCGGCGCGAGCGCGCGCAACTGGGCGATTTGCATCGCCCCACTGCAGCTGCCGCCCCGACCGATCGTATCGGTGCAATCGCTGCCAAACATCAACTTGTCCTGGTGCCGCTCGATGAAGGTCCGCCCGTTCGCGTCGCGCTTCAAAGCGTTGAGACCCGAACCAGCCGACAGGTCGCCAAACATGTTCGGATAATCACTCAGGTAGCGGTCCGACCGGCCGCCCGGCGTCACCTTGCCCTTGGGATAGAGATTGTTCTCGTCGTCCTTGTACCCAGCGTCCGCGTTCGCCCAGAACGTCTGGGCATGGCCGATGAAGTTAGTCTTCGGGTACTTCTCCAGCATCTTGTAGAATCGCTCGAAGCCATAGTTGTAGCTCTTCACCTGCCAGTGCATGACGATCGGCACGTTGTAGGCGGCCGCCAGTTGAAAGAGCTTCTGCATTTCCGGTGAATCGCACTCCACGCCGAATTTTTGTTCACCGATGATCACGGCGCCGAGCTTCAGGTACTTCTCGATTTCCTTCGGCGCCGACTCGAGGTCGCTCACCTCGTTGGCGCCAAAATAAAATTCGCCCGGATGCGCCTTGGCCAGCGCGTAGCACTCCTCGTTGCCCGAACACGTGCTGTCGAGTCCGTTGGCCCGCCCCTGGTGCGTTGAGGGGCGACGCAGCCGGCTGCCCGCGGGAAGCAGGATCGTCTTCGTCACGCCCATGGCGCGCTGGTGGGCGACGAGCGGGGCATTGGGACGGCCTGGCTTGATGATGTTCCACTCGGCGTCGCGCTCCCCGCCGTAATCGGTGTGCTGGTGGATATCGATCAGGGGCTCGGGCGCCGTTTCGGCGGCCGCCAATCCCAAGGTCGTGCCCGCCGCCGCGAGGGCGGAGGTGACGAGAAAATCGCGACGCGTAATCAAACGTGGTTCAGTCATGGAGGTGAGTGGGTGGAGGTGGGCGGAAACTGGGATGCGTCTTCAAACCCTATTCTATCTGTCATTCTGATGGCCAGCGAAGTTACCGAGCGAAGCGACAGGGCTCCCCTCCGCACGAGCTGTCCAGCCGACCGCATGGATACTTCGCGTCGCTGCTGATGACGTCTCGGAGTACGCCATGCCAAAACCAGCCGAAGGCGCACCGGGTGGGCCGTGCACTCCGTGCGCGGCCAGCGAACGTGAGACTGAGCCCAACCCTGACCGGGCGCGGCGCGCACGGTCCACCTTTCGGCACCTTCGTGCCCTTTCTCAAAATGAAAATACCCTTTGAAGACGTTGCTCAAGTAATGCGGCGTTTCACGTCAGCCACGTGGCTGCGGCTTGGGCCTTGAGACTGAGCTCGGCGGCCTTCAACGCGTGCACCTGGGTCATGGCTTTTTCCGTCCGATTGAGACAGTCCAGAATCAGGTCACTGAAGAAACGGAAGCCCACCTTGCCTTCCAGCGCGAAGTGGTGCTCGCCCGTCCCATCGACGAGGTAAAGATGGTTGGTCGTCTTCTCCCGCGCCACGTCCACGTATTTTCGCAGCTCGATGTAGCCTTTGGTACCGACGATGAAGGTACGACCATCGCCCCAGGTGCTCAGGCCATCCGGGGTGAACCAATCGATCCGGATCTGATTCGTCGCCCCGTTGTTGGCGACGAATGTAGCCAGCCCCACGTCCTCCAGTTCCTTGTTCGCCGGATTGCCGTAATTCCCCACCGCCGCGTGCACCACGGTCGCGTCCGTCGCGTTGGCGTACGTCAGGAACGCCTCGCATTGGTGGCTGCCAATGTCGCACAGAATTCCGCCGTATTTCGCCCGCTCGAAAAACCACTTCGGCCGGCTGTGGAGCCCCAGGCGGTGAGGTCCGAGACCCGTGACACTGACGACCCGGCCAATGACGCCGTCGCGCAAGAGATCCGTCGCAAACAGGGCCGCTTCGCAGTGCAGGCGCTCGCTGTAGTTGACCAGGTATTTCCGACCGGTCCGGGCAACGACCGCCCGCGCCTGCTCGAGCTGGGCCAACGTGGTGAACGGCGCCTTGTCCGTGAAGTAGTCCTTGCCCGCTTCCATGACGCGGCAGCCCAGCGGGCCGCGCTCCGACGTGACTGCGGCGGCGGCCACGAGCTTCACCTCGGGATCGGCGAGAATCTCGTCGAGCGAGCGCGCCACCTTGGCCTGGGGGTACTTGGCCCGAAACGCCTCGCGGGCTTTCGCCTCGGGCTCGTAGACCCATTTCAGCGTGGCTCCGGCGTCGATCAGCGCCCCGCACATTTCGTAGATGTGATTATGATCCAGGTGCGCGGCGGCGATGGTGAACTCGCCGGGCTTCACCACCGGGAGAACCGGCTTGGGTCGGGGCACATATTTCGTGCTCGTGGGACCGGTCGCGACCGGTGGAGTCGCCGCGGCGGCGATATGAGGCAGCATGGATCCGGCGGCGACAGCCCCGGCGGCATGTGAAATAAAACGGCGACGATTCATGGGGGCAGAATTCGGGGCTGAACGAGGCGGCAACGCAGCCGCATCAAGACTGACCCGCCGCCAAAGCGAAAGGCGAATTTCATCGGAGTGGCCCATCCCGGACGGCGATATATTGCCGAAAGCCCAAAGCAAAAGCCAAATGCCCCAGTCCGTCCGTAGGCCGATTTCATGTCACGGCCGTGACATGAAATCGGCACCGTCCGGCGGCCCGGACAGACGCGCTGGCCTCGCCCATTCGGGGGCGCACGGGGGGCGGGCAGGCCATCGTCGCACACCCACACCGTTCTGCCCCGCCAATTCCATGTCACGGCCGTGACACGGAATTGGCAGGGGCGCCGCAACCCCGGGTCACACCGCCGTGATTAGGACAAGAGGTTGGCCGGCGTGGCCCGAGAATTGAGCGGCCCTCAACGGAGCCCGGTTAGCGCGTCGTTGCGGCGATGCGGCTCAGTTCCTCGAACTGTGGACCGTGCGCCGGGATCTCCCGTTGAAATACATCCGCCATGACATGCGTCCAGCCGTGCAAAAAATACGTCCAGCCATCCTCGACGCAAAGCCCGCGCGACAATTGCTGGGCCCGGGCCTGCCCGAGAAACTCGAGTTGGCCGCGATAGTTGAACTCCCAAGCAATGCCCCGCTCCGGAAAGACGGCCGCGTTCGTGAGCGGCGAGCCCGGCGCGTCCTTCCCGAGGCCCGTGGCGTTCACCACCAGCGAGCCCGGTGGTAGGCGGGCCAATATTGCATCGGCCGCTTCGGGCCGCGCCACGTGATGTGCCTCCAGCGGGACCACCTCGGGCCAGCTGGCATGCAGTCGACGCACATGCTCCAGCCGACCGACCGCCAGATCGGCGAGGTGCACCCGGACGGGCCGTTGCGCCGCCGCCCTGGTCAGTTGCCAGACCAGCGCCGTTCCCGCCCCGCCCGCCCCGAGAATCAGAACCTCGGCGCCTTGCTGCCAATGATCCCGCGGCAGAAACGCCCCCAGCGCATGCCCCGAGGTCCACGGGTCGGTCGCTCGACCGTGCAACCGGCCGTGGCGCTTGTAGATGCTGCAAACCTCGCCCATCGACCGCGAAAGCGGCTCGAGTTCGTCGAACTGATCGTGACACGCCGCACAGAGATCCACCTTGTGCGTGGTCACGAGCGCACCGAGCGAAAAAGGATCGTGTTTGATGAAATCAATCGCCGCCCGAAAGCGCGCGGGATCGTCGCGCAGCTTGAAGTCCCAGCCGCGCAGTTCGCAGTCGCCGAGACCGAGATGCGCCGCCCAACGCGGAAACACCGCGTTGATGGCCGACTGCCGCGTCGTGACCCCGATAAAATACAGCGTCGGTTTGGTCGCGGGCGAGAATTCGTGAGCGGTGGCCATCGCGCCGCCGAATCCAAACGGTCCCCGCTTCCACGGCAATCCTGCCGAAGAAAAATTGCCTTGGAGTGCGGCGAACCGCCGCCGCTTTTGCCGACCCGCGATGCGCGAAAAGGAAAAGGAACCGCCCCCGCCTTTGCCTCCAAAGCGCGGCCACCGCTGAGACAAAACCACCAACCGATGGAAAAACGGTCCCGATTGGGTATGAGTTCCGTGATGTCATCGTCAGACCTCGTGGCCGAAACGACGGGCGAACCCCTCCCCGAGGCGCTTGCCGAAGCGGGCGTGTATCCCACGTTCGCCGCCGGTTTCCGATCACGGTCTGGTCGTCCTCGCCCTGGGGCGACCCTTTTGGCTGGTTCCGAGTGAAAGCGGACACCAACTTCTCGTCGAACCGAGCGTGCTGGCGGTAGCGCGCGAGCAGCTGGCCAAATATGACTGTGAGAGTCTCGACTGGCCGCCCAAACCGGTGGAGGAGAATCTCCCCTCCCGACCAGGGGAACTCCTCACCCCGCTGCTTTGGTCGGCCACCCTTCTCGCCATCTTCCGGGGTCAGTTGAACGGGTCCGGTTGGGCCGACGCGGGCGCGATGGATGCCGAAGCGCTCTTTCGCCACGGCGAGTGGTGGCGCCCCTTCACCGCCTTGTTCCTGCACGCCGACGCCGGACACGCGCTATCGAATGCGTTGAGCGGCTTGTTTATTTTCGCCGGCGTGCTGACGACCTTTGGCCGCGGCCGCGGCTGGCTGCTGCTCGCACTCGCCGCGATACTGGGAAACCTGAGCGTCGCCGCGATTAATTTTCCGGGCCCCTATCATTCGCTCGGTGCCTCCACCGCGATCTTCGCCGGCGTCGGGTTGCTCGCAGGCCGGGCCATTCGAATCGCCGCGCGTTCGGATCACCCGCATCGCTGGCGAGCCATGTTTGTTCCCCTCGCGGCTGGACTCACCGTCCTCGGGCTCTACGGCGCCGGCGGCCTGCAAATCGACGTCGGCGCCCACGCCACCGGTTTCACCGCCGGCCTCGCCCTCGGCTTCCTCGCCCCTCCCCCCCCGCCCGCGCACCCCGCGCCCGTCGACGCCCGTTTGTCATCTAATAGATGACAAACGGGAGGGCGTGTCCTCCCGTTTGTCATCTATTAGATGACAAAC
>CANJNJ010000216.1 GCA_947474995.1 Opitutaceae bacterium
GCCCGGGCTGGCCAGCGAACCCGTGTTTGTCGCGGGCACGTTCGAGAAATACGGCGTGAACGTGCAAGTGACGCGGGTCGGAAAATACAAGTCGGCGGTCGAACCTTTTACCCGCCGGGAAATGAGCCCGGAGAACCGCGAGGAAATCCAGAAATTACTCAACGATTTGTGGGCGGAAATCCTTGGCGACATTGCGCCGAGCCGCGGTTTGACGACGGAGAAAATTCAGACGCTGGTCGACACCGAGGGCATGATTCGGCCGGAGGCCGCGCTCGCGGGCCAGTTGGTCGATCGCGTGGCCTACCGGGACGAGGTCTATGAGTCACTCAAGGCCAAAACGGGCCGCGCCGGGAGCAAGGAGCCGTTCAAGCAGGTGGCCCTGGCCGATTATGCCAAGCTGGCCAGGGATTTGCCGGACGCGCCGAAAAAGAAGGCGGACGAAGCCGCGACGTCGGGGGCGCGTGGGCGAATTGCCCTCGTTTATGCGGAGGGTGAAATCGTCGACGGAGAGGGCGATTTTGGAGAAGTCGGCGGGACGAACTTTTCACGGGAACTGCGCAAACTTCGTCAGGATGAGAATATCAAGGCCGTGGTCTTGCGCGTGAATAGCCCCGGTGGGAGCGCTTCGGCGTCGGAAGTAATCCAGCGGGAAGTCCGGCTGCTGAAGAAGGCCAAGCCGGTCATTATTTCGATGGGAACCTATGCGGCGTCCGGCGGGTACTGGATATCCACCTATGGCGACCGCATCTTTGCCGAGCCGGCCACGATCACGGGCTCGATTGGCGTCTTCGGGGTTCAGTTCGACGTGCAGAAACTCGCGAATAATTTCGGCGTGACGTTTGATAGTGTGAAGACGGGCAAATTTGCCGATGCGGTGACGATTTCCCGTCCCAAGACTCCCGAGGAGCTGGCGGTCTTTCAGCGCATGGTCGATTGGATCTACGGTGAATTTGTCGGCAAGGTTTCCGAGTCGCGCAAACTCACCCGTGAAGCCGTTGAGGCCATTGCCCAGGGGCGGGTTTGGTCCGGGGTCGAGGCGCAAAAGCTCGGCCTGGTCGATGAACTGGGTGGTCTCGATGCGGCGATTGCCTTTGCGGCCAAGCAGGCGGGCCTCGGCCGCAATTACCGGCTGGTCGAATTTCCCCGCGAGAGGGAACTGCTGGAAGTAATTCAGGATTTCATCGGAAGAAACGCGGGGCACGATGCGCGGTCGTCCGTACTCGGCAACGAAATCACCGCGCGATTGGATAATGAACTCCGGCTGCTGCGCTCGTTCAAGGATCCCATTGGGATTTATGCGCGCCTGCCGATGAATTTGCTGGTCCGTTAATTTTACCATGGCGCAATCCTACACCCTCACAACCGATCTCCTTGCGACGCTCATCCCGGCGGGCGACATCGTCACCTTGCCTCATGGCATGGAGGTGCATGTGATGCAGACCCTCGGGGGCAACGTCACCGTTCGTACCGACCGCGGTCTCTTTCGCATTGCGCGCGAACACGTCGGCGGCATCGGCGGCTATGTACCTGAGGTGGTGCCGGTCGCAACCGGTGCCCTGGTTGGGGATGGCGAATTCGGCGAACAGGCGGTGTGGGAGGCGCTGAAGACGTGTTTTGATCCGGAAATCCCCGTCAACATTGTCGACCTAGGACTCGTTTACGATCTTGCGATCGAAAAGACGCCGACGGGGGGCAATGCGGTCGAGGTGAAGATGACGCTGACAGCACCGGGTTGCGGCATGGGGCCGGTCATTGCCGAGGACGCCCGGCAGAAAATTGCGGGCCTGCCGACTGTCGAACAGGCCGTCGTGCATATCGTCTGGGATCCCCAGTGGACCCCGCAGATGATTTCGGCGACTGGCCGGAAAATTCTGGGTCTGGAATAGCCGGCGCTTCAGGCCGATACGGTTTCGAGCGAACAGCCGTCGGCCCCGGCGGCGGGTGTCTCGCAGTTGGGGCGGGCCACCACGCCGGGGTAAGGTTCGGCGGAAAATTCGCGCGCGGGCTCGGCCAGGAGATGTCGGTCGCAGACCCCGAAGAGCTCGGCTTCGGACTCCGTCCGACGCATGTCATGGAGAAAGGCCCCGGTGGCGTCGACGCTCTGACCGACGAAGTTGAGGTACTTTTTCATCTTGTTCACATGAAGCCGCTCGACGAGCCCGGGCACCTGCGTGGCGCGATAGAGGCGCTCCACATAGTCGCGCACATCGGCGAGCGTCAGTCGCAGCACCGGCCGGCCGGCCAGTTGTTCGCGGCACTGGCGAAAAATCCACGGATTGCGAATCGCATGGCGGCCAATCATCACGCCGACGGCCCCGGTCGTGGCGAGGACGGCCTGGGCCCGGGCCGCGGAAGTCACATTACCGTTGGCGAGGACGGGGCAGCGCACCCGACGGACGGCGTGGGCGATATAATCGTAATGAACCTCACTGCGGTACATTTCCTTCACGGTCCGGCCGTGGACGCTCAGCAGGTCGACCGAGTGTTCATTGATGAGTTCGAGCAATCGGTCAAAATGCAGTGTGTTCTCGAAGCCGATGCGCATCTTGACCGTCAGGAGTCCGGGAACGGCGGCCCGGAGGGTGGCGAGAATTTCTCCGACTTTTTGCGGATCCCGCAACAGGCCACCGCCGACGTTCTTCTTGTAAACTTTCGGCGCCGGACATCCGAGATTGAGATCGATGCCGGCAATATTGTGCTGCAACAGCTCTTCCACCGTGCGACTGAGGTGAGCCAAGTCTTCGCCGATTAACTGGGCAAAAACGGGTCGCCCCGTCGTATTCTCGTCGATGGAGCGCAGGATGTGTTTTTCGGGCCGGGACTGGCCGTGGACCCGAAAGAATTCGGTGAAAAAATAATCGGGCGCGCCGTAGTGCGTGATGACCCGCATGAAGGCGAGATCCGTCACGTCCTGCATGGGCGCGAGCGCGGTCAGCGGCAGGCCGGAGTGCAACGCGGCGGGCAGGGAGGAAGCGAGGCGGGCGCTGGGCATACCTTGGATGTTCGCAGCAGCGGACCCGCGACCGAGACATCGGCCCGGGAGCCCGTCGCCGCTCGCGCGCTTAGGTCGATTCGCCCTTGTCGCCGGACTCCTCGGCCTGCTGCTTCAGAACTTTTTCCAGGACTTCGGTCATGTCCTCCACGGTGTCGAAGACGGCGCGTGCCACGTAAATGGGGCGCTTCTGCTGCAACGCGAGCACGATGGAATCACTGGGCCGGGCGTCGAGTTCGATGATTTTTTTCCCAATTTCGTTCTCCATGTGCAGCAGGATGCGGGCAAAATACGTGCCGTCGCGGGCGTCGTTGACCACCACGTGATCAAGTTGCGCGCCAAAGCCGAGCAGCATGCTGCCGATGAGGTCGTGGGTCAGCGGTCGCTCCTTCTTAACCCCGCCCAAGGTCATCTGGATGGCGGTTCCGACAGACTGGTCGACATAGATGATAAAGGTTTTCTCTTCGTTGCCGAGAAACACGGCGCAGCCGTTCGCGGTGGGCATGACCCCCTTAATCGTGACAACGGCTACGTCATTTTGCATGGCACCGAAACAGTGGAGCCATCTCGCCCGACGCGCAAGCGGGGAGGGGCGGGGAATTCGAAGATCCCGGCAGGTGTGCCGCGGGCCGGGAGAGCGGGGGTGTCCTGACTATTCAAACCCCATCAGTGCGATGCCCCAGGCACGGGCCTGTTTGACCACCGCGGGTTTGTCGAGGATCAGGACCTTACCCGCTTCGAGGGCGGCGGCGCTCAGCTGCGCCTCGCGCATCGCTTCGAGCGTCCGCATGCCAAAGCAAGGCACGTCAAAGCGCCAGTCCTGCCGGGCCTTCACGGTTTTGACGAAGAGTGCGTCGTCGGTCTTGAAGCCCCCCGCCCGGCGAAGCATTTCATCGGTGCCTTCGAAAGCCTCGACGGCGAGAACCGTGCCGCGTCGCACCACGCAACCCTGCCCAATGTCCAGTCGGGCGCACTCGCGGGCGATGTGGATGCCGTGTTCCAGATAGTCGGGCTCAATCGGAAACCGGCGGCCCGTCATGCATCCTTTGCCGGCGAGATGTTCGTCCATGAAAGAACGGGCATCCAAGAGCGTGACTCCGAGGGCCTCGATTTCTTTCGCAATGGCGCCGAAGATGGTCTCGGCGTTGCGGCGCTTGAGGGAAAGCAGGATGCGGGTTGCCTTCAAATCGGGATGAAGGCCCTTGAACAAGCGGCGCGGTGTAATCTGCCCGGCCATCACAGCGGAGCCGGCCGCAAAGTCCTGCAGGGCTTCCAGCATGTGTCCAAGTTGTCCGACGCGCAGGGTGCGGCAGTCGCATGGCGCAAAGGACGCGATTAATTCGGCCGGGGTCTCCTCTTCGAAGGCGACCAACTTCACCGGGATTCCGGCGCTTCGGGCTCCAGCGGCGACCAACCCGGGGTAGATTCCCTGACCGGCGACGAGTACCAATGGTCGGCGAAGGTCGAAGGTGGTGGGAAGAAAAGCGGAAGGCAGGGCCACAGTGAACGGTGGGGGAAGGGCGCCCGGGAATGAAGCCGGAAATGCGGACACAAAAAAAGCCGCGAGTGACCGCGGCTGGCTGGCGCCGGACTGAAAGCGTCAGGTCTGAGCGCCGTAGTATTTTTTGTAACTGCGGTAGTACCGGTAATTCGAATAATACTCGATGCGGCGAGGGGAGAGCCCGTTGAGAACGATACCCAGGACTTCGTTCTTTCCGTTGCGCAGCGCGCGCATGTAGAGGCGGATGTGCTTTCGGTAGGCTCGGTTGAACCGGCACACATAAACCACCTCGTCGATGCGCTCGGCAATCAGCAGCGAGTCGGTCACCGCACCCAAGGGCGGCGAATCTACAATCACGAGGTCGTATTCCCGCTTCAGCCGCTCCAGGAGTTGGGAAAAAATCGGGCTTTCGAGTAATTCGGTCGGGCTCTTCGAGCGTCCGCCCGAACACAGCAGGGAAAGGTTTTCCCCCACCTTGATAATCCCGAGAAGGGGGTTGGTGGCGAGATCGCCTTCCATCGTGGAGCCGCTTTCAAACCAGGAGAGCAGGCCGGCGGTGTTCTGTTGCTTGAAATGGCGATGCAGCATCGGACGGCGCAAATCACAATCGACCAAAAGCGTCTTCCTTCCGTGGCGCGCAAAACATCCCGCGACATTGCACGAGATCAGGGTCTTGCCCTCGCCGGGAATCGTGCTGGTGATAAGAATGGACTTCGGGAAATCGAGTTTGGAGTGGATCTTGATCGAACTGTAGACGCTGAGAAAGGCCTCCACGCCGGGCGCCTGCTTGTTGTCGATCAGCAGACTGTATTTTTCGTCATCCTTCATCGACGTGAGGTCGGGAATGATGCCGAGCAGATGGGCGCCGATGAAGGATTCGACGTCCCACGCGCTCTTGATGCGATCGTCGATAAAACTCAGGCCCACGGCCACCCCCATGAAGATGAGCACGCCGATGCCGATGGACGTGCGCGTGATATCCCCCTTGTTCGGCGACACCGGGCTGAAATTGGAACTCGCGCGGTCGAGGAGGTGGATCGGGATTTTCTCCACGTTCTTGACCGTCATCGTGTCGTTGAGGCGACTCAGGATGCTCAGGTAATTGCCCTTCGCGACCTCCGCTTGCCGCTGTAAGGTGCCATACTCCACGCCCAACTCGCCTAGTTGCATCCAGGCCTTTTCATTGTTGTTAAATTCTTCATCGTAGGTCTTCAGGCGTTGGCGGGCTTCGACCTGCCGGGCTTTCCATTCCGCGATGGCTAGCGCGATGGCCCGGTCCAAGTCTTCTTGGCTTACGGCGATTTGATTGGCGATTTCGATCATTCGCGGGTGGCGCTCGAAATATCGCTCGGAGAGGAGATTCTGGTCGGACTGTAGCTTGTTCAGTTGGGCCTTCAGCGTGCTCACCGAGCCGTGCCCAGAAATCTCGGGAATTTCGAGGAGATTTTGCCGCGTGGCCTGAAACGTCTCCATCTGTTTAACCTTCGCGTCAATATTGAGCAGGCTCAGGGCGGCTTCATCGCGATAGCCGGCCGATTTTTTTAATTTGTCGGCAATGATATTTTGCGA
>CANJNJ010000217.1 GCA_947474995.1 Opitutaceae bacterium
CCGCACCGCGGCGGTGCGACCATCTCCGCGCTGACGCGCTCCGTCGCCTCCGGAATCAGATCCGGGGTACGCTAATCGCAGACCAGGACCCAATCCCAGCCTGCGGTAAGCAGGCCCCAAAGCTGCCAGCGGAGACGACCTGTCCGCCCTAGCTCCCCGGGAGCGACGGTGGATGAGTCGCAGCTCACTTCCAAGGATTCATCCTTTGATGAATCCCATCAGCGGTCCAAGGGTTTGTGCTCGGGCTGGAAATCGTCGCAAAGGTGAATGGTTCGAACAGATAGTACAACTCACCAGAAATAGTTCTGCGCTCGTAGTTCCGCCTTCAGGCGGAATCCGAGCAGTCCAAACCTTCCGCCTAAAGGCGGGACGACTAACCCGAGCTCGCTTGGGAAAATTTCTTCAGCTCAGAAAAACGCCTTGGCGCCCGCCACGCGTTCCTAGACGATGCCGAGTTCCATGGCCTTGCCCGACCTCCTCCCCATCACGCCCTTCACCCGCCCGGTGAAAGGGACGGTGGCGTTGCCGGGCTCCAAGAGCATCACCAACCGCGCGCTCCTGCTCGCGGCGCTCTGCGACGAGCCGGTGACGCTGCAGGGTGCCCTCGCGAGCGAAGACACGCACTTGATGGCGGAGGCCTTGCGCCGGTTGGGTTTCGACGTCGCCGCCCATGACTCCGCCGGCACCCTCCAAGTGTCGGGCCAGGGCCGCGGTTTCTCCTGCCCGGCTCCGGTGGATCTCTTTGTCGGCCTGGCCGGAACCGCCGCCCGCTTCCTGACGGCATTCTGCGCGGCGGCGCCCCGCGGAATTTATCGGCTGGACGGCGTTCCCCAAATGCGGAAGCGGCCGATGAAACCGCTCATCGACGCGTTGCGCGCGCTGGGGGCCGACATCCGCTGCACCGGCGTCGAGGGATTTTTCCCCATTGAAGTCCACGCCCGCGGGCTCGACGGCGGGCCCGTCGAAATTGACGCGAGCGAAAGCAGCCAGCTCCTCTCGGCGCTGCTCATGGTCGCGCCGCTCGCCCGGGGAGATATTCGCATCACGCTCCGCGGCAGCGTGCGGCGGGCCTACGTCGACCTGACCGCGAGCATGATGCAGGCCTTTCAACGCCAGCGCCAGCCGCTCGTCGAGCAGGTCGGCCCGGAATCGTTCGTCGTCAAGGCGCAGACCAAGCCGTATTTCCTCCCGGACACCGCCTACCAAATCGAAGCCGATGCCTCGGCCGCGAGCTACTTCCTTGCCCTGCCGCTGGTGGGTGGCGGCGAACTCACCTTGCTCGGCGCCCAGGACTCGAAACGCGGGTTGCAGGGGGACACGGAGTTCGCCGACGTCGTTCGGGCGGTCGGCGCAGCCGTGCGCTCCACCGCCCACGGACTCGAGGTCACGTTTCCCCGGGGCGGCGCGCGGGCCAGTATCGACCGGAATTTCAAAGCGATTTCGGACACTTTCCTGACGCTCGCCGCCATCGCTCCGCTGCTCCCGGGACCGACGAAAATCTCCGGCATCGCGCACACGCGAAAACAGGAGACGGACCGGGTGGCCGGCATGGCTAAAGAACTCACGCGACTGGGCCAGCACGTCGTCGAAACCGCGGATGCGCTCGAGATTCACCCGCGGCCGTTGCGGTCCGGCCAAACCATCGAGACCTACGGCGACCATCGTTTCGCGATGAGCTTCGGCATCCTCGGTTGCCACGATCTTCAGGGCCATGGCACGCCGTGGCTGACGATCCAGAATCCGGCCTGCTGCGCCAAAACGTTTCCCCACTTTTTTGAGTTGCTGGCGTCGGTGCGACAAAAGTCACTCGCCCCGTGATCGCCCGCTTCCTGCCTCCCCGCTTTCAGCAACGTTCACTCCCACGCGAGCGCGTCCGGCCGTTTCTCCCGCGCCTGACATGAGCCGCGGCCCTCAATCGTTTGTCATCGTGGCCATCGACGGCGGAGCCGCGTCCGGCAAGTCATCGTCCTCCCGCACGCTGAGCGAGCGTTTCCACCTCCTCCACGTCGACACGGGTTCATTCTATCGCGCCATCACCGCCGAATTGCTTCGGCAGGGCGTGGCCGCCACGGATCTGCCGGCCGTGCACGCCGCCCTCGCAGCCTTGCAATTCAGCACCCGCCTGCACGGTCGCTCGGCGCAAATGGAAATCGGCGGCCGGGTGGTACCCGAGGCCGAGATCCGCACGCGACACGTCAACGATCACGTTTCCCACTTCGCCGCGATTCCCGAGGTGCGCAACGCGCTGCTGGCGTACCAGCGCGACCAGGCCGACGTCGCCCGCCAACACGGATTCGACGGCCTGGTCATGGAGGGGCGCGATATTGGATCGATCATTTTTCCGGAGGCGGATTTTCGCTTCTTCCTGCATGCCGATCAAACGGAGCGCACCCGCCGGCGCGCCAACGAAGGGCATCAGGATTCGATCGCCGAGCGCGATCGCCTTGATTCCTCGCGCAAGACCGCTCCCCTCGCCTGTCCGGTCGGCGCCATTTCGATCGACACCACGCACCGCACGCTGGCCCAGGTCGTCGAGGAAATGGCCGCCTCGATTGCCGTGCGGCTCCCCGCGCCATGAGCGGCACCTTTAACCAGGTCGAGATGGAGCCGGTCTACGGCTTCTTTCACTATCTGTCGGCCAATCTGAGCGACATCTGTTTTCGCGGGGAAGTCGTCGGCGTGGAAAACCTGCCGCGCGCCGGCGGTTTTCTCGTGGCGGCCAATCACGCCAGCCACCTCGATCCTTTCATCATCGGGTCCCGGCTGCCCCGGCAGGTTACCTTCTTCGCGCGCAAGACCCTTTGGGTCCCCGGCTTCGCGTCGTGGTGGCTCGACACGGTCGGCGTCATCCCGGTGGACCGCGACGGCGGTTCGGACGTCACGGCCATCAAGCGCGTGCTCGCCGCCCTCAAGCAGCAAAAGACCATCATCCTGTTTCCCGAGGGGACGCGGTCGCAGACGGGCGCACTGCAGCCGCCCAAGCCCGGCGTCGGACTTTTCGCGTGCCGCTCCCAGGTGCCAGTCGTGCCGGCCCGGATTTTCGGCTCGTTCGAGGCCTTCGGCAAAAGCGGCAAGGTGCGCCTGGGCACGCCCGTGACCGTGGTCTACGGCCGCTCCATTTTGCCGACGGTCTATGACGATCCCACCGCGGGAAAAGAGCGTTACCAGGTCGCCAGCGCGCGCATCATGGCGGCGATCGCGAAGATCGCCGTGCCGCCAGCGGAAGTAATTTAGCGAGCGAGGCCGGACCGATACTGGCGGAAGGGCTTTCGCGCCTAGTTCGTAGTCCCGCCTTTAGCCGGAAGGATTGAGGTCTTCGGATTCCGCCTAAAGGCGGAACGACAAACTCCGCCGGGTGGAGACCAGCCCTACTCCAGCCCGCTCGCTTGGCGCGCCCGCGCCAGCACCTTGGCGGCCACGTTCCGGGCGCGCGCAGCCCCGTCGCGCAGTACGCTTTCGACGTGATCCAGATTCGCCGCAAGCTCGGCCCGCCGCGCCCGGGCCGCGGCGAAATAATTCCAATAGTGCTCGAACAGCCCCTTCTTCAGGTCGCCGTAGCCGAGGCCACCGGCACGGAGACGGGTTTCGTAGTCGGCCGCGACTTCGGCCGGCGCCAAGAGACGAAGAAACTGGATGGCGAGATTCTTGTCGGCATCGGGCTTCGGCTCGGCCGGCGTGCGCGAGTCCATCACGATGCCCATGATTTTCTTTCGCATCGCCTTCTCGTCGCCGAAAATCTCGATCGTGTTGCCGTAGCTCTTCGACATTTTCTGGCCGTCGAGTCCCGGAATCGTGGCGACATCGTCGCGGATTTGCGCCTCGGGCACGACCAGCGTCTCGCCGTAGGTTTCGTTGAACTTGATGGCGATGTCGCGCGTCATCTCGAGGTGCTGCCGCTGGTCGCGACCGACCGGCACGCGCTGCGTGTCGAAGAGGAGGATATCGGCCGCCATGAGCACCGGATAAGCAAACAAGCCAAAATTGGGCGAGATGCCCTTGGCCGTCTTGTCCTTGTAGCTGTGGGCGCGCTCAAGCAGGCCCATGGGCGTGAGCGACCCGATGAGCCACGTGAGTTCGGTCACCTCCGGCACATCGCTTTGCCGCCAGAAAACGCTGGTCTTCGGGTCGAGCCCGCAGGCGAGCCAGTCGAGCGCCACCCCGAGGGTGTGCGTCCGGCGTTCCGCGGCATCGGTGACCGAGGTCATCGAATGATAATTCGCGATGAAATAGAAACAATCGCCGCCGGTCTGCGCTTCGATGGCGGGTCGCATCGCGCCAAAGTAGTTGCCGATGTGAAGCGCGCCGGAAGGCGTGATGCCAGTGAGAGTACGCATGAGGTCGTTCGCGGATGGGCTGCTCTAGAACTTCGTTAATCGGACAGTCTCCAAAGAGAACGAAGAAAGAGAAAGCGGAAAGAGAATGAATCGGCTTAATCCCGTCGCGGGATGAATCGCAGCACCGCCCGCGAGTGGGCAATCGTCGCCGCTGGCAGCACCCCGCTAAAAGCGATGGCCGGGGTGATGAGGGCCCGGCGCCCGAGGATTGAGCCCGGATTGAGCACCGCGTTGCAACCGACTTCCGCCTCGTCGCCGAGGATGGCCCCGAATTTGCGCAAGCCCGTCTCGTACGTGGCCGTGGCCGTCCGCACCACGACGGGCTGCTGGTCGAGGCGGAGATTGGAGCAAATGACGCCCGCGCCGAAGTGCGCGCGGTTACCGAGGATGGAGTCGCCCACGTAACTGAAATGGGGCACCTGCACGCCGTCCATCAGCAGGCAATGCTTGAACTCGCACGCGTTACCCAGCACGCACCCCTCGCCGACGATCACGTTGCCACGCACGAAGGCCCCGGGACGTATTTCCGTGTTCGCGCCAATCCAGGCAGGCCCCAGCAAGGTGGCGTAGGCCGGCAATTTCACCGAGGGGTGCAACCAAATCGAACCCTCGATTCGCACGCCGGCCGGAACATTCGCCATCGGCGGCGGCTCCGGCAGCGCGGCCAGGGCCGCCGCAATGTGCTTTAACCACTCCCAGGGCGGCACGCTCGCGTCAAAGTGGCGCGCAAAGCCGGCCAAGGACGGAGGCAGAGTGAAATAGTCGGAAGCCTTCATGCAGATGGGCGCAGCCGGGATTCGGCGCCCGTCATCGGTTGCGGATTCAGCACCTTAATGCAACCGAAACGACAGACCCTGCCGTCGCGCGAAGGAGGGCATAAATCGATGTTGGCAATCCCACCTCGCCCCAGACCGTGTGAAAACTCGAAAAAGAACTGATCTTGTCTGCCCAGAGGCGGACGACGAAGGTCGACCGCAGCCTTGTGACCCTCTGCGGAAGAAGCGGGGTTGGGCCAGGCCACCGCCGCCCCATCGCGCGGGGGAGCCGCCACCAAACCTCGGCCCACGGAAAAATTCAGAAGCCAGGAAACCATGAATCATTTCCTGGCTTCATGGCTTCTGAATTTAATCCCACCGGCGAAAACTTTGCCGGACAGCAGTGCGATTTTTTCCGAGACTGCGCTCGGAAAATAGACTGCGCTGCCGATGTTGGTTGTTCCGCCTTCAGGCGGTGCCTCGTGCTCATTCGTTCCGCCTAAAGGCGGGACTACGAACAAAAAGCCGCGTTCGCTTACGACGAACAGGTTGATCATTTCCTGGCTTCCTGGCTTCGGAATTTACTCCCACCGGC
>CANJNJ010000218.1 GCA_947474995.1 Opitutaceae bacterium
ATATCGCAAAGCGCAGAGTAGGCGGGCCGGTCGGCGGGAAAATCTAACATGCCGGAGTATCGGATTTCCTGATCAAACAAGAGCGCGGCAAATTGCGTGTGAAAGCGCTGACTTAGTAACGCTTGGAACGTGACGACTAGTTTCTCGGGTCTGGAGCCTGAACGCGCGAGAGTTATCGCCGCTCTCCTTATTTCGCTGGTCAATTTTTCACCACTCAAACCTATCCAATGCCGGGAAGTCCGATCGAGCCAGAAGACGACCGTGCTGCAGATAGCGATACTCAATAACAGATCGGCTGGTGTCGGAAAGATCTTTCCGAAAAGCGACCAGAGATCTAAAATACCAACGCCAAGCACCAGTATCAGCATTAGTCGCTGACCTAGAGAGATAAAAACCTGGCTGGCGTCAAAGACGCGATGCAGTGCGATTGCCCAGGCGGTAAGTGCTTGGAAACCGAATAGGGCGAGAGGGCTTGTCTGTGCAGGTCCCCTTATATCTAATAGAGAACTCGCTGTGTTAAGTGCCACTACAACAATGCCAACAATGCCCATGTTTAGGGCCAAAAATTGCATCTCAACCCTATGGATCCCAACTTGATGGCGCATTTGCTTCCATGATTGAAATACTAATAGCAAGAGGGCGGACAGTACGATGATGCTGTATAGAAAGTACGGATGACCGCGTCTAAGTATTTTAGAGTTAAGTTCCTCTATTAAAAATAGGTCGGAATAGCACAATGCCACGAGAAATATACTCAGAATAAACCATAGCAGCGATTTTCTAAGTAGTCGCTGTACAGTTATATGTGGTATTGCAACGGCCTCCTTTAGAAGCCAAACCGACCAAGGGAAGAAAGAAGCTAGAGCAGCATTACGACGTAACCATGGCGCGATTCTAGTTGAGGAATGTGGGGCGGCCAGCGACCCAATTTGTGCCGACTTCCAAACTAGTAGAAGCCACCCTGCGATTAAAAGGGACATCAGAAAAAAGACCTGATTAGACGGCCTCCGGGGATTTACTAAGAAGACGCCGACACCTACCGCGAAGGAGAATATTGCTGTGACAAAGGCAATTGTGGTCATTTTAACGGGAAACTTGCCTTGTGGCTGGGATCAAGGCCGAAGCATTTTTTGTCCTCTTCGTTGACGCAGACGGAAGTGCGACCAATTGTGGTGGTTGTATTTTGTGCGAGATGAATGGTGGTCGGAGGCGCGTAGGAGTGCTGCTGCACGTGTTCGATGACTCAACGAGCAAATTACCCCTAATTAAGGGGTGCGGCGGTAAGTGGCTAGATACCGCGCTTTGCACTCGTTGGTCACAAAGGTTTCAGGCGTGGTACCATCTAGTCCGAAGCAAATGCGCAGTCGGCCATTCACTAGCTGTGAAATACACGGTATTGTTCGGTTGGCATTTAGTCCGAATTTTCCGTGGAACGTTAATGCACCTGTTTTAGTTTGTTCGGCAAAAGTGTAGGTGCCTCCGTCGACCACCTCGCCGTCGAAGCGGACCGTGTAGCGGCCCTCACGCATTTCTAGCTCTGTGTGCTGCGCGACAAGTTCAGGCGCACGTTCGCCGGCCAGTTCGGCGCGGACCATTTGCCACCGTCCCTCGATGCTGGCAGCAGGTGGATTCATCGGACTGCGCTGGAGTTGAACCGCCGGCTGTTCCTACCCTTTTTTGGTCACGTCGCGGGGTGCCAGCTCAACCGGCGTGGGATCGGGGAGCGCTTTCGCTCCTTTGGCGCCCAGTTCGGCGAACTTGCGGGCACCAGGCAGCAGCGTGCTTTCGTAGGAACCGATTGCCTTGTTGTAGTGCCCGACGGCCGACTTGAGCCCGGCGCCGACATTTTCCAGGTGCTCGGCAAACGTCGCCACCCGGTCGTGGAGTTCGCGACCGAGGGCGGCGATGGCGTCGGCATTCTTCGACACCGACTCCTGGCGCCACCCGTAGGCCGCCGCTTTGAGCAGGGCGATCAACGTCGTGGGCGTGGCCAGCAGTACCCGCTTGCTGAGGGCGCGGTCCATCAGCGTCGTGTCGGCCTGCAGCGCCGCGGTCAGAAAATGATCGCCGGGCAAAAACAACACGACGAACTCCGGCGCCGGCTGGAACTGTTCCCAGTAATTCTTGGCGCCGAGGGCGTCGATGTGGCCGCGGACTTTTTGCGCATGGTCGGTCATTCGGGCGGCCCGGATATTTTCATCCGTCGTTTCGCCCGCGGCGCGGAAGGCCTCAAGCGGCGCCTTGGCGTCGACCACGATGCGCTGTCCGCCCGGGAGTCGCACGACGAGATCGGCGCGAAGTCCCCCGGACGACTCCTGTTCGCTGAAATCGCAATACGGCAGCATGTCGGCCATTTCGACGACGCGCCGGAGTTGCAGCTCGCCCCAGCTGCCGGCGTAGGTCGTGGAGCGCAGCGCGGTCGAGAGGCGCGCGGCCTCGGACTGCAACTGCAGTTGGGCCACGTTGAGCGCCTTCAGTTGCTCGCCGAGCGCGCCATAGGCGCCGGCCCGCGCTTTTTCGATTTCGGAAATCTTGGTATCCACCTTCTCCAGTGACTCGCGCAGTGGTTTCACCAGCGCTTCCACGGCCTGCTTGCGCTGGTCGAGGTCGCCGACGGATTGCTGCTGGAGCTGGGCAAACGCCTGCTTGGCTTGCTCGAGAAAATCGATCCGGTTGGCGCGCAAAGCGTCGGCGGACAGCGCCTTGAATTCGTTGGTCAGGCGCTCATGGGCGGAGCGCTCCGCCTCCAGCTGGGTGGAAAACTGGGTGTTGAGGGTGGAGAGGCGGGCGGCCTCGGCGCGGAGGGCGGTCACCTCCTCGAGCAATCGCCGGTTTTCTTCCTCGCGCGCCCGCAGTCGCTCCTGGAGAGCGGCTCCGCCCGCCCGCAGCAGCAGCCAAGTGATCGCTCCGGCGAGCGCGGCGGCGACGAAGGCTACGATCGTAAATTCCACGTAAAGTATCTTTAGCCACTCGGGTTGCTAATCAATCCCCGATGCACGCCTTGACATGGCAAATTTCGGGCTGCACACAACGATATGCTTATCGGCAAAGGCCGGAACGCCCATTCCCCCTTGGTTCAGTCGTTCACTGGATGTTGACCGGTGCAAACCCCGGACATCGCCCCCCCCTGTTGCCGTGGAAAAGCCTCTGGTGCTCGTCGTGGACGACGAATACGGGCCGTGGGAGTCAATTGCCTTCAGCCTTCTGATGGGACATTTTGTGCCCGAATGGCGGGTGCCCGACGCGATGGAGCTGATGCTTAAGCGCTACTCCTGAGCTTGCACTATTGCGCCGAAAACAACTCCGCGATCACGTCCTCGAGCGGGACGTCTTCGATTGTGATGTCGGCGACTGGGCCCGTGCTCAGGATTTCCTGCGAGACGGCGACGACGTTTTCACTCGGCACCTTGAGGGTGAACTTGCCGTCCTCGGCCCGGACCGTCGTGCCGTAACGCGATTGCCAGGTATCCGGAAACGCGCCCGAGGCGCCGCCGCCGGTTGTCGGGAGAAACGTGATAATCTTCTGGCGCGCGCCGCCCGCGGACTCCAGCCGATCGAGCGCCCCGTCGTAGATCTTGCTGCCCTTGTGAATCACCACCACGCGTTCACAGAGTTCCTTGATGTCGGCCATGTAGTGGCTGGTCAGGAGAATCGTCACGCGATTCCGCCGGTTGTAGTCGCGCAGAAACTGGCGGACGGCCTTTTGCGAAACGACATCGAGGCCGATCGTCGGCTCGTCGAGAAAGAGCACGCGCGGCCGGTGCAGCAGCGCGGCGATAAGTTCCATCTTCATCCGCTCGCCGAGCGACAGCTCCCGGACCATGACGCTGAGCTTCTTGCCGACGTCCAGCAGCGTGACGAGTTCGTCCAGCGTCTCCTTGAACTGGTCGTGCGGCAGGCCGTAGATGGCCCGGAACAGGTTGAAGGACTCGATGGCGGGGAGATCCCACCAGAGCTGGTTCTTCTGGCCGAGCACGAGGGCGAAGATCCGCCGGTAGGCGTTCTCGCGCTTGGTCGGATCGAAGCCGGCGACCCGCGCCGTGCCGCTCGTCGGGAAAATCAGCCCCGACAGCATTTTCAAGGTGGTCGTCTTGCCGGCGCCGTTCGGGCCGAGAAACCCCACGAATTCGCCCTCGGCGATGCTAAAGGAAATATCCTTGGCCGCGGACGTCTCCTCGTACTCGCGATGGAAAAGCCCGGTGACGCCACCCATGAAGCCGGGGCGTTTCTTGTAGGTGCGAAAAACCCGAGTGAGATGCGAGACTTCGATCATGAAGCCGCGCAGTGAAACGCAATCCCGCCCCGTGGCAAAGAGAAGATGCCGTTCATGGCGTGACCGCGTTCACCGGCGTCTCAGGCCTCGGGCGTCTTGAGCTGTTCGCGCCAGCTCCCGATCTTGGCTTGGGCTCCGAAATGCTCGGCTTTCGCCTTGTCGCCCCGCTCCATCCAGATGCGCGACAAGGTCGTGTTGATAAAGAGGTCCTGCGGTCGAAGGGCGTGCGCGCGTTCGGCCGCCGTTTTGGCCTCGTCGAGCCGGCGCAACGAAAAGCCCACCTCGGCGAGGGCGTGCCAGGCATCAAACGACTCGGGTGCAGCCTGCGTGGCACGGCCGAGCTTCTCGAGCGCGCCATCGCTGTCGCCCGCGGCGTAGTCCGCGGTGCCGTCCTCGATCAGGGTCTGGAGTTCGTCTTCGGTCATGTGCGGACGGAGTGTGCCCACCTTCGCCCGGAAAGGAAGGCTGGCTTTCCGGCCTTCTGGCCGCGCGGCGGAACCCTTCGACAGGCTCAGGGCAGGTGCCCGGCCCACCCGGTAAGGCGATCGTGATGGGTGGGCCGTGCACTCCGTGCGCGGCCTTCGATCGTCACGACGAGCCCAGCGCAGCTTCTTCCCCGCCCGTCAAACGATCAGCATCGCATCCCCGTAGCTGAAAAATCGATATTCGCGCGCGATCGCCTCGGCATAGATTTCGCGAACCCAGGCGATGCCCTCGGTCGTGCCCGGAGCGAGCAAGGCGGCGACTAGGCAGAGGAGCGTCGAGCGCGGCTGATGGAAATTGGTGATCAAGGCATCGACGCCGTGAAAAGAATACGGCGGATAAATGAAAATCGCCGCCTCGGCGGTCCACGGCTGCTCGCTGGCGGGTGGCGTCGGATGATGCGCGAGGAAGTCCTCGATCGTGCGCACACTCGTCGTGCCGATCGCGATCCGTCGACCCGGCCGCGGCAGGCGGAGAGCGCGTTGGGTGGTCACGGGCACTTCGTACACTTCGCGGTGGATCGCATGCTCCTCCACCGTGTCGGTGGTCATCGGCTTGAAGGTGCCGAGTCCGACATGGAGGGTCATCTCCGCAAAATCGACACCCTGGGTGGCCAGCGTCGCGAGCAACTCTGGCGTAAAGTGGAGCCCGGCGGTGGGCGCGGCGACGGCCACCTGCCGCGTGCGATTGGCATAGACGGTTTGGTAGCGCTCCAAATCGTGTTGGCGGTTCTGGTCGTGCTCCGTGGGCGAGGCGTCACGCCGCTCGATATAAGGCGGCAAGGGAACTTCTCCCACGCGATTGGCGACCGCGGTGATGGGCTCACCCTCCCGCGTGGTAAAGCGGACAACCGCGGAACCATCCGGATTCTTCGTGACGATCTCGCCGGTAAATTC
>CANJNJ010000219.1 GCA_947474995.1 Opitutaceae bacterium
CGCTGCCCCGGAAGATATTGGCCACCGTGTGCTTGCCCCCAGGCGCGCAGCGCCACGCCACCGGTGGCCGCCTTTTGGGGGCGACGCCCCAGGAATTTTCGGGATGTGATCAAGCGCACTCACTTCCATCGAACGCTGGAGGCCCAGGAGTTGATTCGTGGCTTCCTGGCTTCTCAATCAATCCTGCCGAGCAAACCCGGCGTTGGCTTTTCGCCCAGGGTCGCTAGTGGTCGATGATTCACCCATCCCACCGCCATCCTGGCGGAAGCCCACCCTCCCCAAATCCTGTGAGAATCCATCGACTCCTCCCGCCCCCATCCTGTTTCCGCGCGTGCCTGCTTCTTGGCGCGTTGAGCCTCATCGGTCCAGCCCTTCGACCGACGTTGTCAGCCGACCCGCTCAAATGCGATCTCGCCGGGTATACCGCCGCCTCCGGCCTCACCGCCGCCGTGGCAAACGATTTACTCACCATCACCTGGACCGGCGCTGCGGGCAGCGAACTCCGGGCGCGCTATGCGATTGATCACGCCCAACCCGTGATCCGGGAGTTCGCGGTGAAACGCGCCGGCGGGAGCTGGGCGGTGCTCGGCCAAAACCTTCGGCCCGATTTCGCGGTGCAGACCGGTCGGCGCCGGATCGATTTTGCCGGTCTCGCCCCGCTCAAGGCCCTGGGCGTGGACACCGCATCGCGGGAAATCATCGAACGCCAGGCTTGGGTCTCGTTTTGGGACGCTCCGTTTGTGCTACCCGGCGACCCCAAGCGGAATGTCGATATCCCGCGGACCGCCGCGGAAATTCAACGTGGCTCGGCCACGTTCAACACCACCGCCTGCGACGTCAAAACGGACGGGGCCCGCCTCGAGGTCAATTTTCCCGGCCTCACGATGGGCATCTTCTCCGGCGGCATCCGCTTCACGCATTATCGTGGCACCGGCCTGTTCCGGGTCGAGGCGATCGCCAAAACCGAAAAGGACCTGGTCGCCTACAAATACGACGCGGGGCTCAAGGGTTTCTCAACCACCACCCTGCCCCGCGTCCGCTGGACGGACACCGGCGGCAACCGGCAGGAAAACCAGTTCGGCGGCGCCAAGCACGACGGGCCCGTGACGGTGCGGGCCAAGAATCGCGTGCTGGTGGCCGAGGGCCCGGGCGGTTCGATCGCCGTCTTTCCGCCCCCGACCGTGTTCTTCCCCGCGCGGGAAGTGGACACGAACCTCGGCTACGTGTGGTTCCGCAAGGATGCCGACACCGAATACGCCTTCGGGGTGAAGCAGGCGGACCACGAGGATGACCTGCGCTACCTGCAAAACTTTGCGCTCTACAACGCCCCGCCCGGCACGCTGCAGCGCATGGCGACGTATTATTATCTCAGCCCCGACGATGCGGCGGCCACGCACGCGGCGGTACTCGCGTTCACGTACCGCGATACCTTCAAGGCGATCCCGGGCTACAAGACCATGGTGAATCACTTTCACCTGCAGTTCACCGATCACCTGCGCGAGTCAGGTTCACTCAACACCCAGTCGCCCGATCTTGCCGCGATGAAGGCGCTCGGGCTGAACCTCATCGGCCTGAGTGATTTTCACGCGGACAAATTGCGGCAAAACGACCCCGGCGCCGCGCGCTTCGCCGACCAGAAGGACTATTTCGAGGGATCTCGGCGCGCCTCCGACAAGGATTTCCTCGTCCTGCCGTGGGAGGAACCCAGCGCCTATTTCGGCGGGCACTACAACCTGATCAATCCCCGACCGTTATATTTCTCCAAAATTCGCTCGGCCGGGCAGCCGCTGACCGAGCAGGACCCCGCCTTCGGCAAGGTCTATCACACCGGCAGCGCGCAGGACGTGCAGCAGATGCTGGACGCCGAAAATGCGTTTTGGTACACCGCCCATCCCCGGACAAAAAGTTCGGCCGGTTATCCCGATGCGTATTGGGACAAGCCCTTCGCCGCCGACGATCACTTCCTCGGGATCGCGTTCAAACCCGGCATGGGCATGGACCTTTCGGAACAGCGGCTCGCGGAGTCCAGGGCCTTCGGCTCGCTCGACGACATGAACAACAAGTACGCCGATACCGCACTGCGGCCAAAGTATTTGATCGGTGACGTCGATACCTACCAGAAGTGGCCACACGACGATTTGTTTCCCGGCTTCGTTGCCAACTATCTCAAGCTCGACCGGGTCCCCGGCCCCGACGACGACTGGAGTCCGATCCTCAAGGCGCTGCGCGAGGGAAACTTTTTCGTGACGACCGGCGAGTTGCACATCCGCAATTACGCAGTCGAAGGCCGGGGCAACCAGCGGACGATCACGGCCGACCTCGACTGGACGTTCCCGCTCGAATTCATCGAAGTGGTGTGGGGCGACGGAAAAAAGACGGACCGGCAGGTCATTCGCGCCACGGACCTCGCACCGGCCGGCACGAAACATCTCTCGATTCCTTTTGATGCGACCGGCAAGAAATGGGTGCGGCTCGCCGTCTGGGACTCCGCCGTGAACGGCGCCTTCGTCCAGCCCATCTGGCTTCACCGTTAAGCGCACCCCCGTTCGCGACCCGCGGCACCCGGCACCAGCCCGTTTGTCATCTAATAGATGACAAATGGGCCGGAGGGATCAGGTCACCTGCCGGACGATGAAGTGCGCGGCGCGAGCGGTCAGGCGCCAGCCGAGGAGAGAATCGAGCGCGAGATACTGGTGCACCAGGACGATCGTCCAAAACACCAGCTGGAAAGAAATTTTGGCGGTCTTGTGGCGAAGCACCCGCTGCGCGACGAATGCTCCCGGCCATCCGCCGGCCAACGCGAGCGCGTGCAACGCGGCTTCCGGGATTCTCCGCCGCCCCGCGGCCGAGCGGTGCTTGTCGCTCCGGTAAACCAAATACGTCGCGACCGTAAGGCCGAGGCCCCCTCCCAGCAACAGGCTCCCATCGATCTGCGGGCACAACCGGGCCAGCGCGCCGGCCGGAACGAGCAACAGCCCGGCGAGCGCCACCAGCAGGGACGCATCCACGCGACCGCCGTGTTGCCGTTTAACGGGCTGTCGTCCCAACGAAGTCTTCATGGGCCGGACGAATGGATTTTCGCGGCATGCCCCTGGGCCGATTCGGCCGCAGCTCGCGGCTGAAGCACCCCCATGGCTTCGCGCCAAAGGGTGGTTTCGCCGCGAAGCCCGTGAACGTCGAGCGCCGCCGCAATTTCCTCCGGGGTCGGCTCGACGACCACGTGCCTGGGATCGGCGGGCAAATCAGGACGCGTGACACGGACAAGCGCCCAGCATGCCCACGCCCGCCACCGCCGCTGTTCGCGGCGCGGTTCATTCATGCGATCCGCGTAATGCTGAAAATGCACGCGCGGATTCCCGATAAAGATGCCGCCCGGGGCTTCCCGAACGATCCAGGCCAGCGCCGCATAGGGAAGCGGATGCGCCTGCAAAAGCGGTTCGTCGCCTCGGAGATCGGCGCCAAAGGCGCGGTCCAGGCAAAGCAGGGCACGTCCGGCGAAGCCGCGCTGCCATACCACCTGGCCATATTCGAGGCACGCGAAGTAGAAATCCGCCCCGCGATCCGTGGTGCGGAAGGCATGCAGCGCGCGCCAGTCGAGCCCGGGCCGGGGCGCGGGCAAATAGGGACAGGTCGGCAACGCGGTGGCCATTCGCGCTTCGTGCCCGCGAAGCCGGCGGGCGTCAATGGGCGCATCTCACTTTCTTCCCGCTCCCGCCCGGCGCTTTGTTCGTCGTCCCGGCTTCCGCCAGCATCCGGGGAGCCCCCATCCTTCCGCCTGAAGGCGGAACGACGAACGAACGCAGTCGGCCAGAAAGTGAGATGCGCCCGGCGTCAACTGTGGCGCGACTCTTCGCTTGGCGACGGCGCGACTTTCGGCGAGAACCCCACGGTCTGAACCCTCCGCCCGAAAGCCCCGTCACTCCGGTTGCACCGGATCGCACCGTGCGCGCCATCAACGGCTGGCGGCAGGTCCTGTTGTGGCCGTTCGGCTTGCTCGTGCGACTCTGGGGCATGAGCCTGAGATTCGAAGCGTCGCCCGACGATCTGCGCCACTGGACAAAAAAGGACGAACCCGTGGCGATCATCCTCTGGCACAACCGGCTGTTTCTCGCGGCGGAAATCGTCCGCCGCTATCGTCAGGGCCGGCCCGCCTATGCTTTAGTGAGTGCGAGCCAGGACGGCGCGTGGCTGACCGCGTTCTTCGCGCTGGCCGGGCTCCACATCGTGCGCGGATCGAGCAGCCGGCTGGGACGCGAGGCGGCAATGGCACTGGTGGATGTTTTGCGCTCGGGCGACGACGTCGGCATCACGCCCGACGGTCCGCGCGGGCCGTGCTATGAGGTAAAACCCGGCGCGGTCATCGTGGCGCGGCGCACGCGCGCGCCCATGCTCCTCGTGGGTGGCGAATTCACGACGGCGTGGCGGCTAGGGAGTTGGGATCGGTTCTACGTGCCGGCCCCGTTTTCGCGCGTGCGCATGCGGTGCGAGTTGATCACCGTCGATCAACTCGCGGACCGTGACAGCGGGATCGCGTTGGTTCGCGACCGACTGCTGGCCATCAACCCGGACCAGCCCTAGTGGCTGCCGGATGCGAAGCCCTTTAGAATGACGGCGTGACCACGAGGCTGGTACCGCCGGCCATCACGTAGTCGGGACCGGCACTCCAGCTCAAATCATTGACGAGAAATTTGAAGGTAAACGGCCGCGAAGACTCGCCGAGGGTCAACTGCCATTCGTCGTCGCCGATGCAGTTCATCAGCGTGCCGCGATCCCAGCTAAGGCCAGGGCCTTCGCCGCGGACATAAAGGGCGTTGCCAAATCCGGCATCGATTTTAGCCGAAATGACCGTAACGGCGGGTTTCGGCGAGACCGCCTTCACCGGCGTGGCCGGACGGGCGGCCTTGCGCGCGGGAGCAGTGGCAACCGCACGAGAACCCTTGGCCCCGGTCGCGGTCTTGACGGTCTTGGTCGCTGGGGCGGGCGACTTGGTGGATTTCTTGGTGATCTTTTTGATAGCAGTCATGTGGTTAAAGGAAGCGGCATTGCCCCCGTATTCAGCGCCCAACCTAGCAAATGGGAGGCCAATGCGCCAAGGCGGCTGCGCCATTTCACACAACTGTAACTTCCGGCGCGCGAAGCATAGCGGCACAGCGAGTTGTGCATTTCCCCGAAGGATCGCCGGCAGCAAATAAAAGTTGGGCGCTTGCCATTGGGCGACTGGGAACTCTGGGAGGGCTCGTGGCCCGAGTGGACAAAGCCCGCCTACGCCAAGGCGAGGTAGGGGATCCTTCGCTCTTCGCTCACATTTTTCCATCCGACTGGAAGCCCATTATTTGGAAACTCAGGCAAAGATGGCATCATCTCGTGGGATAATTGCATTATGTGTAAGTTTTAAATGGCAGGAGATTAAGTTGATGGTGATAACCGCCTCGTTGACGTCGGCACCGGCTAACCCAAATCAAAAACAACCAACATGGCTAAGCGTAATCAAGTTAAGATCGCTTCCAAGAATCGTAAATCCGCCCTGCGGATCGAGTCTTTGGAACAGCGCCAGCTTCTGGCGACCATCGTGGGCTCGGGCTCGAGTCCGGATTCATACCAAAACATCA
>CANJNJ010000220.1 GCA_947474995.1 Opitutaceae bacterium
TGATTGGTCAGGAACAGCACGACCACGAACTTCTTGTCGGCAAATTCCGCCGGCGTATGCATTTTGCCATCCGTCCCGTTCAGAGCGTAATCGGGCAGCGGCGAACCGATTTTCAGCGTGGGATGCTCCGCGGCCAAACGCTTCGTCGCCTCCGCCAGCGACTCCGCGGCGAGGAGGCCAGCCGCTTGGGAGAGCACGGCGGCGAACAGCAAGGTGAACGCCGTTTTCCAATGACTAACCTGCGCGAGGACTGATTTGGTTTTCATGGTGAGAAGTTTTCCTGGTAACGAGGGAGCGTGGGGGGAGCCGATGCGGCGGGGTTGTCTTGCAGCCACGGCGAAATGCCGCATTGGCCCCTTCATCGTGGCACGATTCCAGCCTGTCTTCAATCCTTGAGCGTAGGGCCGCGAACCATTCGGCAGCCGGGAGAGCAGAAGCCGCTTCATGGCTGGCCGTGTGCCTCCGCACCTGGACCATCACGGTCCTATTCGACAACGTGAGGTGCTTGCCCTGCCGCACCGCGCGAAAACCCTGTTTCTCCCGCACCCGCACCGCATCCTTCCGGCCGAGGCCGGGGAGGCTCGGCATGGCTTAGACAAATACTTCCTCGGGCTGCACCGAGCGGATATCGCCGTCGCCGTGAATCTCCGCGGCCCGAGCGGCGAGATATGCCGTGATGGCTTCGCGGATGTTTGCCCTCGCTTCTTCGCGTGTCGCACCCTGCGAGCAGCAGCCGGACAGCGCATCGCACCAGAGGGCCCACCCTTCGGCCGATTGCACGAGGGTGGCGCGGTATTTCCTACGCGGAAACTACACCTCACCGCCGATGGGTCATGCGGGCGTTCGCGCCGTGTTTACCCGCGAGTGGCGGGAGGCTGATTTCGCGGCTTTTCCTGTTCGCTGCTGGCGGCCGATCGGACGGAGATCTGCCTGCTTCACGTTACACCGCACCCCAACCACCCGGGCTCGCACCCTGTAACCTCTCGACTCCATAACCGCCTTCCCTGACCCCGGCCCAGAAGCGTGTTTACAAACGAATGCCGGGACCCAAGCATTCACCCACCCCATGAAAGTCCGCGGAAAATTTCCCGGAGATTTCGCTTCCCTGTGTCCGCCGAGCCCAACGCTCTCGCGGTCGCGACGCGTTCGTTGCGCCGCGGCCACTTTGGCGCTTTGCGTCGGCGGTTCACTGTTCGCGGCGAACTCCACTCCCTCCTCCGAAGGTTTGGAACTCTTCGAGAAGAGAGTTCAGCCCATCTTGGTCGAAACCTGTTACAAGTGTCACAGTCACGACGCCGACAAGATCAAGGGCGGGTTGCTCCTCGATTCCACCGAGGCGGCTCTGACAGGTGGCGATACCGGACCGGCGTTCGTGCCGGGCCATCCGGAGGAAAGCCTGATCGTGAAAGCGATCCGGTACACCGACGACGATCTCCAGATGCCGCCGAAGGGGAAGAAGCTCTCCGACGAGGACATTGCCGTCATTACCGAGTGGGTGAAGCTGGGTGCGCCGCGCCCGGAAGCGCCGCCGCCGGACCGTTTGCATCGCCGTCGCAGCACGGCGTCGGACAAGAGTTGGTGGTCGTTTCAGCCGCTGACCCATCCCGCGGTGCCGGAGGTAAAGAACCAGCAGTGGTCCGCGAACCCCATCGACCGGTTCGTGCTGGCCGCGCTCGAGTCCAAGGGTCTCGCCCCGTCCCCGGAAGCGGAGCGGCGCACGCTGATCCGCCGCGTCTATTTTGATGTCATCGGCCTGCCGCCGAGCCCGGAGGACGTGCAGCGTTTCGTCGCCGACAAGTCGCCGGACGCGTATGAGAAAGTGGTCGATCGCCTGCTCGCCAATCCGCAATACGGCGAGAAGTGGGGCCGGCATTGGCTCGATCTCGTGCGCTTCGCGGAGTCCGATGGTTTCAAGCTGGATGAATTTCGCACCACCGCCTGGCGTTACCGCGACTACGTCATCCGCAGTTTCAACGAGGACAAGCCCTACAACCGGTTCCTGATGGAACAGGTCGCGGCCGATGAACTCTGGCCCGAAAATCCCGACGCAGTGGTGGGCACTTCCTATCTTCGGCAGACGATTTACGAGTACAACCAGCGCGACGTGAAAACGCAGTGGACGGGCATCATCAATGATCTGACCGATGTGACGAGCGACGCGTTTCTCGGGCTCGGCCTGCAGTGCGCCCGCTGCCATGACCACAAATTCGATCCGATTCTCCAGAAGGACTATTTCCGGCTGCGCGCCTTCTTCGCGCCGCTTTCCCAGCGCGATGATATCCCGCTGCTGCCCCCGGCGAAACTCACCGAGTACCAGGGCAAACTCGCGAAGTGGAGGGAGCTGACGGCCGACATCCGGGCCCAGATCGACGAACTCGAGCGGCCGGTGCGCGAAAGCACGGCCAAAGAGGTCATCTCCAAGTTCCCCAAGGAGACGCAGGCGATCATGGCCAAAACGGTGGCGGAGCGCACGCCGCTCGAGCAGCAAATCAACGATCTCGCCTACAATCAGGTCACTTTCGAATTCAAGCGGCTCGACGGAAAATTCCGGGGGGAGAAAAAGGCCAGGCTCGACGCCTTGAACCAAGCGCTGGCGAAATTCGATGAATACAAGCCGGCACCGCCGCCCACGACCTTGCTGGTGACGGACATCGGGCCCGTCGCACCGTTGAATGCGATTCCGAAACGGGGCAGTCAGGAGGATGTGCTCCCGGGATTCCTTTCGCTGCTGGATCCGGCGCCAGCGAAGGTCGTGCCGCTTCTCCATGCGCCGCGGACCACCGGCCGGCGCTCGGCGCTCGCCCAGTGGCTGGCCGAGTCGGACAATCGCTTCACGACGCGCGTCATCGTCAATCGCACGTGGCAGCGACTCTTTGGCCGCGGGATCGTCGCGACGCCGAGCGATTTTGGTCACCTCGGTGAAAAACCGACCCATCCCGAACTGCTGGACTGGCTGGCCGGCAACTTCGTCGAGCACGATTGGAGCATCAAATCCCTCCAGCGGCTGATGCTGACGTCGGCGGCGTACCGCCAGTCCGCGTTGACGCTGCCCTCCGAAATCGCGCGGGCCGAAGACCCGGAGAATCATCTCCTGTGGCGGATGAATCCGCGCCGGCTCGAGGCCGAGCAAATTCGCGACGCCATGCTGACGGCCACCGGCGAACTCGATGCGTCCACGGGCGGCGCCAGTGTCGATCCGTCGAAGCCCCGGCGAACGGTTTATACCAAGTGGCTGCGCAACAGCCGCGACCCCCTGCTCGAGGTGTTCGATCCGCCCGATGCCTATACGAGCACGCCGGAACGCAACGTGACCACCACGCCGTCGCAGGCGCTCATGCTCATCAACGGCCAATACACGCTGCAGCGGGCGCAAGCGCTCGCGACGCGGATTGCCCAGGCGCATCCGAACTACGACGCCACCACCGTGACGACCGCCTACCGGCTCGTTCTCGGGCGGGAGCCGGTGCGGAATGAACTTCCGAATGCGACGGCATTTCTCGAGGCGCAAGCGAAGCGGATCGCCGCGTCGAGCAAGAAGGATGCGGTGGCGGCGATGGAACCCATGCCACGCCGCGCCGGCAGCCGGGCGGCGCTGCTCAAGCCGACGGGTCTCCAGACCCGGTTGCAGGTGTCGGACAACCCGCTCATGCCGACCTACGATTTCACCGTCGAGGCCTATGTCGTTTTGCGCTCCGTCGATGCGGGCTCGACGATACGGACCATCGTTTCGCGCTGGGATGGGCGCAAGGATCAGCCGGGTTGGTCGTTCGGGGTCAGCGGGCTGACGTCCGCGGCCAAACCGCAGAGCCTGGCCCTAGAACTCATTGGCGATCCGGCCGAGGACGGCGCCGGGGGTTACGAGCTGATTTCTTCCGACGTGAAACTCGAACTCGACGTGCCGTACTATGTGGCGGTGTCCGTCCGGATTGGCGACACGAGCGAAACGGGCGTGACCTTCTATGCGGTGGAGTTGACGACCGGCGCCAAGATGGCCACCGCGCACGTGCCGCACAAGGTGACGGCGAATCACCAATCGAATCTCCCCCTGGTGATTGGCGAGCGCGAGGCGGACAAGCGTGTCGTCTGGGACGGTTTGGTCGACGACCTCCGTCTATCGCGGGTGGCGCTCACCCCGGACCAATTGCTCATCAAGAGCGAGGGCACGAACGAAAATACCGTGGGCTACTGGTGTTTCGAGGAGCCGAATTTTTTCAAGGACTCGTCGCCCCATGGTCACTCCATCCGCTCCGACATCGCGCCGGCCGGCAAGCTCGATGCGAAGTCGGCGGCGTTCGTGGATTTTTGCCACCTGCTCTTCAACGCGAACGAATTTCTGTACCTGGATTGAGCTGTATTTATGCAGCCCCGTTCACAAAACGAATTTTGCTCCGGAGGAGACGAAACTGGCCCGTTTGTCGTTCCGCCTTCAGGCGGAAGGATTGAGCTGTCCAGATTCCGCCTGAAGGCGGAACTACGAACGCCGAGGCCATCTCCATGGAGTCGAAAATCGGCCCTGCGTTTTTGCCTGATGGCAGGTGATGGAATCGAAACATTTTCCCCTAACTTCCCGTGAACTCCGCCCACTCCTCGCCCAAGCCGCACATTGAAACGCTGCTCAGCCGCCGTGACTTCCTGGTGCGGGGCGGCGCGGGCTTTGGCGCGCTGGCGCTCACCTATCTGCTCGAATCCGAGCGTCTGCTCGCGGCGGCCGCGCCCGCACCCTCCATCCGGCCGCAGCACTTTCCGGCGAAAGCCAAGAGCGTCATCTTCCTGTTCATGGAAGGCGGACCGAGTCAGCTCGATACGTTCGACCCGAAACCAAAGTTGCGCGAGATGGCCGGCCAAAAGCTGCCGGACAGTTTCAGCAAAAATCTCATCACGGCCATGGGGGAGGCCGATTCTCCGCTGCTCGCGGATCGGCGGGAATGGAAGCAGCACGGGCAAAGCGGCATTTGGGTTTCCGACTGGCTGCCGCATATCGCCGGGTGCGCGGACGATCTCGCCGTGATTCGTTCGTGCTGGGGTGACGGTTTGAACCATGCCAACGGGGTGGGGCAGATGAACACGGGCTCGATCCTCGGCGGGCGTCCATCGATCGGTAGCTGGGTTAATTATGGGCTCGGGACGGTGAATCAGAATCTTCCGGCCTACACGGTGCTGTGCGACAACAACAGCAATGTCGTGGGCGGCCCGCGCAACTGGGGGGCCGGGTTCATGCCTGCGGCCTACCAAGGCGTGCGCCTCGGCGCGGCGACTGAACCGTTTCCGAACTTGAATCCGCCGCGTGGCATCAGCGAGGAGCAGCAGCGGGGCAAACTGGATTTCCTGCAGCAGTTGAACCAGCAGCACGCGGAGGCCCGGCAGGAAAATTCCGATCTCGATGCGCGGATTCGCAGCTACGAGCTGGCGTTCCGCATGCAGGCCGAGGCGCCGGAGGCGGTCGACCTGGCCAAGGAATCGAAGGCGACCCAGCAGCTCTACGGCATGGACGAAAAGGAGACGGCGGTCTTCGGCCGCAATTGCCTGCTCGCGCGCCGGCTCGTCGAGCGCGGAGTTCGCTTCGTGCAGCTTTATAGTGGCACGGGAAGCAAGTGGGACGCCCA
>CANJNJ010000221.1 GCA_947474995.1 Opitutaceae bacterium
AAGTGGATCGTGGACGCCGCCGCCCGCCGCCAGAAGTGGATCGACCAGAGCCAGTCGGTGAACCTCTGGATCAAGACCCCCGACCTCAAGACCCTGAGTCACATGTACCGCCAGGCCTGGCACGCGGGACTCAAGACCACGTATTACCTCCGCAGCCTCGGCGCCTCGAACATCGAGAAAGCCACGGTCGGCGTGAAAAAGGAAATGCGCGGCGCCGTCAATGAAGGCGCATCCGGCGGCCAGAACTCCGGCGACACGGGCGGCAGCCACCAGCCCGTGCTGACGAATTCACCGTTCGCGACCGCCACCGAAGTTGCCATCCCCCCGATGGCGATGACCGGCGCCAAGAAAGTCTACACCGCCGAGGAAAAGAATGCGTGTTCGATCGAAGCGATGCGGAATGGCGGGGAGTGCGAGGCGTGCCAGTAGCGCCTTCGGCGTAGTTGAGAGTGGAAGGTTGAAAGTTGAGAGTCGGGGACGGCCTTGCTGCTCCGATCTCTCAATAATCAGGTTCTATTTTCCCGTTCCTGTCGTTCTGCGCGCAGCGAAGAATTTGCGCAATCGGACGCGACCGTCGGGGTGGGTTCTTCGCGAGCGCTCGGAACGACCTCCCGGGGTGGGCCGTGCACTCCGTGCGCGGCCTGCCTTGCGGACGGACAGCAATCACCCGGGGTCGCTGCAGGGTAACTCTATCGACGCATATAATCGGGTTTAGCTTCTAGCGGCCAGACCCCGTCGAACGTGTCTGCGCGACGCCACCGGCGCCCTCCTCGCGGAAGCGGACGCGACCGGCGACGGCGAAGTCTGGAAATTCGCCGCCCCGCCCGTGCCCGCGGGTGCGCAGCCCGCCGCCATCGTCGACGTGACGGCCTGCGACCGCCCCGGCAACGCGACGAAGTAAACCTTTCCGCTGCCGGCGTAGCGCGGGTCACCCGCAAATTTCAGATTCGCGATTTTCAATTCTCAATTTTCGATCTCCACCGCGCGAGCACGCCCTGGCGTTAATTCGCGATGCCCGCTGCGCGCTTGGCCGGCGGGATTGGAAATTGGCAATTTAAAATATGTAATCGCTAATCGGTGGCCGCCGAATCGATTTGTTTGGGGACCGCGCCAGGGGCACCGGGTCGGGCGGTAACCCAGGCATCCTGTCCATCCAGTTAATCCGGTCCAAGGCTTGGAGCCTGATCAGCGATCCATCCGACCCGAATGAAGGGATGAATTATTGCGTCGTGATGTTCGGCCGTCCCTGGCGCAGCACGAATTTCTGAATCTTCCCCGTCGCCGTCTTCGGCAGTTCCGTGATCGGCGTAAAACGGTGCGGCACCTTGAAGTGCGCCAGGTGATCGCGGCAGAACTTCCGCAGCTCATCGTGAGTCGCCGACGCGCCGGGCTTGAAGACCACGAAGGCTTGGGGCACTTCGCCCCACGTCTCGTCAGGCATCCCGACCACCGCCACTTCCGCCACGGCGTCGTGCCGCAACAGCATGGCCTCGACTTCCACCGATGAAATGTTCTCGCCGCCGCTGATGATCACATCCTTCAACCGGTCGCGAATCTCGATGTAGCCATCGGGATGTACCACCGCGGCATCGCCGGTGTAGAACCAGCCCGTGCCCATGCAGCTCGCGGTGGCCTTGGGATCATTGTAGTAACCTTTCATCACCACGTTACCGCGGGCGATAATTTCACCCACGGTCTCACCGTCTTGGGGCACGTCCTGGCCAACGCTGTCGACGACGCGAGTTTCGCCAGAGGTCATCAGCTCCACCCCCTGCCGGGCTTTGATCTTCGCGCGCTCGCTTGGGGCCAACGACAGATGCTCCGGGGCGACTTCGCCGATCGTGATCGCCGGCGAGGTTTCGGTGAGGCCGTAGAGCTGCATCACGCTCCAGCCCAGGCCTTCTTCCACCCGCTGAATCGTAATCGCCGCCGGCGGCGCGCCGGCAGTGATCACGCGCACGCCCTTCGGCACCCCGGCCTTCAGCGCATCAGGGGCGTTGGCGAGTCCGATCAGAATCGTCGGCGCCGCGCAGAGAAACGTGGCGCCTTCGGCTTGCGCGAGGCGGAACACTCCCGCGGGATCGACCTTGCGCAGGCAGATGTGCTTCGCGCCGGCGGCCGTCACCGTCCACGTGTAGGTCCAGCCGTTGGCGTGAAACATCGGCAGCGTCCACAGATACCGATCGGCCGGCGACATCGGCGCGTGGGTCAGCATGCCGACCGAGTTCACCCACGCGTTGCGGTGCGTGATCATCACGCCCTTCGGTCGGGCGGTTGTCCCGCTGGTGTAATTGATCGTCAGGAGGTCGCGCTCATCGATCGCGGGGCGCTTTACCTGGCCGTTCGTTTGCGCGACCAGGGTCTCGTAATCCAGCCAACCGGGATGCTTGGGGCTCGAGGCGTGAGGCTTGGGGCTAAGCGCCACGAAATGCGTTACGCCCTTGAGCTCATTCCGAATGCCGTCGACCGCCTCGAGATAGTCACCGTCCACGCAAACGACCTTCGCGCCGCTGTGGTTGATCATGTACCGGAAATCATCGGCGATCAGGCGGTAATTGAGCGGTACAAGGACGGCGCCGATTTGCGGCACGGCGTAAAACGACTCGAGCTGGGCGTGGGTGTTGGGCGCGATGTAGGCGACGCGATCACCCTGGGCGACGCCCATCGACTGCAGCGCCGCCGACCACCGGTCGCACCGGTTGAAAAACTGTTCGTAGGTGAAGCGCGTTTCGCCGTCGACGACGGCTTCGCGCTGGCCGTAAAGTTTGCGCGCGCGTCGCATAAACTCCAGCGGCGTAAGGGGGGTTTCCATGCGCACCGGGTCTTGTCAGTTCGACGGTCCCGAGCAAAGGGTAAAACGTCGGCGTCCTCTTTTTCAAGAACCCAGCCCGGCAACGCGACGACGAAAACCTTGCCGCGGCAGAGGTAGCGCGGGTCCCCCGGCAAATTCCAGATTACCGATTTTCAATTCTCGATTTTCAATCTCCACCGAGCGAACGCGGCGTGGGGTTGATCCGCGATGCCGGCTGCGCCGGTGACCGGCAGGATGGAAAATTGGAAATTGAAAATCGGTCATCGCTAGTTTGGGGCCGCCGAAGCGATTTACCTAGGGCGGCCCGAGAGGGTCAGACTTTAATTATTTAGCTGCCGAAGGCCAGCGGACGAGGCCGAAACCTGCAACGCGGCTCGCTCCCGCCACCCAGCTGTTTGTTGCAGGTTCCGGCGGGCCCCCATCTTGTTACTGGAGCTCAGATGGAGCAAACGTAGAACAATACAATGGCCGGCCGGATCTGCTGTGGTCCATGGTGGGGTGGGCCTTCCAGGTGTGAAGCGCCGGGTCGGGGGCGCTTTCCTTCGCTGCCAAATGCACGTTGACGCATCTCGTGATTCGCACACGGTTTCGGCTGAAAGCACCCCGTCGCTTCAGGCCCCTATTACCCTATTTGTTCGTCGCAGTGTCCTCTCTTCGGGCGCGCGCACCTCACCCCATCTCCCCATGCGCTCGATTCCCGTTTGTTTCGGTTGGTTGGCCGCGGTCGCCCTGGCGTTCGGTTCAGACTCCATCGCCAGTGCCGCCTCGGCGCCGGACTTCGACACGATCACGAGTTTTGCCGACCGGTATTGCTCTTCCTGTCACAACGACGTCGACAAGGAAGGTGGGCTCGACCTCACCACGTTGCCGATGGCCCCGGGCGATGTGGCCAATTTTGCCACGTGGGTGAAGGTCCATGATCGGGTCCAGAATGGCGAGATGCCGCCGAAGGAGAAGAAGCGGCCCGAAGTCAGGGACACCACGGCGTTTTTGAAACCGCTTTCCGCCGGCCTCGTGGCCCAGGAGCGCGAAGTGGAAGAGCGCTTCGGCCGCGTGCAGCGCCGGCGTTTGAATCGCACCGAGTACGAAAACACCCTGAGGGATTTGCTGGGGTTGCCGGCCTTGCGCGTGACGGTCCTGTTGCCGGAAGACGGTGAGGCCGCGAATTTCAACAAGGTGAGCAAGGCGCTCGACGTTTCGCACGTGCACGTCGCCCGGTACATCAGTGCGGCGCAAGCGGCGATCCGCGAGGCGCTGGCGGTTGAGATTCTGAAAGAACCGACGACCGTGAGACGGCTCTATGCGCGGGACGCCATTGCCTACAGTGGAGTCGATGGAGTGGCGGATCGGATGCGATTCCCGGTCCTCGGTTCGGGACCGGACCTTCGCGCCATCAACAAGGAAGCGCCCCTTTCGGTCGGCGACAGCAATCCGGCGGTCCGGGAGCAGGAGGCGATGGCGTGGTCGGGGAGCACCTTTGGCGCGGGTTTCAATACGCGATGGACCCAGTTCGAGGCGCCGATCACCGGGCGGTACAACCTGCGCTTCAAGGGCTACACGATCTGGCGGGGCCCGTGGGGCTATTATGAGCGCGGTGGGCACGGAGGTAACGGGCCGAACCTGAACCTCCCGGCGGGCGCGGTGCTGCCGCCGGGGATTGACCCGGAAGCGTTGGCCGGACTCGTTCCGCCGCCCCCTGGCTCCGCGGCGGCCAAGTTTCCGGCAGCTCGGGGAGGTGCGTCCGGTCGCGGCAAGGGCGGTGGCGGGGGTGGAGCGTTCGGGGCCGGCGCGGGGCCAGGTCCGAACGAATGGTTTCTAGCCAGTACGACGGACATCACGCCCGGGCGGCGCGACGAATGGATTCATGTTTACGCCAAGGCGGCGGGGCAGCCCGGCTACAAGATCGGCACGTTCGACCTCACGCCGGAACCCAACGTCTACGAGGTCAAGGGCGCCGAGCTGAACTCGGGGCAGATCATCATCGCCGACGCGGTGCGGTTCATGCGTTCCCGCCCCGGCCTGACGGGCGTCGTGAACTACACCAACCCGCTCACGCAGGCCGACGGGACTCCCGGGGTCGCGTTCAACTGGATGGAAATCGAAGGACCGCTGCACGACAGCCCGACCGAGCCCGGCTACGCGCTCCTGTTTGGCAACTGGCGCCACAAGCAGCTCGAAAACCCGCCTGCCGGCGTTGGCATCCGGATGCCCGGCCGTCGTCCCCCGCCCAAGCCGGTGGCGGCGTCCAGCGGGGACAACATTCCCTTCAACAATCCCGCGGACATCACTGTGGAAGTCGAATCGGCCAATCCTAACCAGGATGCCGAGCGCTTGCTCCGGACATTCCTCGCCCGCGCTTATCGGCGGCCGGTGAAGGACGCAGACGTGCAGCCGTTCCTCGGTCTTTTCAAGCAACGGATGGAACGTGGCATCGGCTTCGGGGCCTCCATGATGGTGGCGTACACAGCTATCCTCTCGTCGCAGGAATTCATCTACCTGGATGAAGGCACCAGCGGGAAACTCAACGACTACGCGCTGGCGAACCGCCTGGCGCTCTTCCTGACCGATGGCGCACCGGATGCCCAGCTCCGGGCCCATGCCGAAACGGGTGATCTGCACCAGCGGGCGGTATTGCGGGCCGAAACCGAGCGGCTGCTCGCGAGCCCCAAGTCGCAACGCTTCGTGACCGCCTTCCTCGATTACTGGCTCGAGCTCCGGAAGGTGTTGGACACGACGCC
>CANJNJ010000222.1 GCA_947474995.1 Opitutaceae bacterium
ACCCACCGGGTGTCGCCCGGAACCGGCAAGACGACCTGCGCGTTTTTCCGGCCGGGCACGGACGAGGTGCTGTTTGCCTCCACGCATCACGACCCCAATGCCCTCGCCGCCCAGAAGGCCGAATTCGAGCTGCGAGCCTCGGGCAAGCAGCGGCGCTATTCCTGGGATTATGATGAAGGTATGGACATCTTCAGCGCGCGCCGCGACGGCAGCCAGCTGAAGGCCCTGACGACGGCGCGGGGCTACGATGCCGAGGCGGCCTATTCGCCCGACGGAAAGCTCATCGTCTTCTGCTCGCTGCGCAACGCGTACCCGGTGGAAAAACTTTCCGCCGAAGATCGGAAGCGGTTGGAGACCGATCCCGCGTGGTTTGGCGAAATCTACCTGATGAACGCGGATGGCACGAATCAGCGGCGTTTGACGAACACGCCGGGCTACGACGGCGGGCCGTTCTTTTCGCCGGACGGTCAGCGGATTATTTGGCGACGATTCGATGAGACCGGAGTGATCGCGGACATCTACACGATGAAGCTCGACGGCTCGGACGTGAGCCGGCTGACCAATTTTGGCGCCATGTCGTGGGCGCCCTATTTCCATCCCTCGGGCAAGTATGTGATCTTTGCGTCCAACAAACTCGGCTTCGAAAACTTCGAACTCTATCTCGTGGATGCCGAGGGCAAACACGAACCGGTACGGGTAACCACGACGGCGGGCTTTGACGGCCTGCCGGTTTTTTCACCGGACGGAAAGAAGCTTTGCTGGACCTCCAATCGCACCGCGGAAAATGCCTCGCAGCTCTTTCTCGCCGATTGGAACCATGAGACGGCACTGGCCGCGCTCCTGGCCGCGCCGCCTCCCGCGGCGCCGGCTTCGTCCGAGAAAATCCGCGCGACTCCGACGGCAACGAAAGTGACCGCGGCCATCGCAGCGGGCGATCTGCACACGCATGTCGAGTATCTGGCCTCGGACGCTTTGGAGGGTCGTTTGACCGGTTCACCGGGCAGCCGGCAGGCGGCGGAGTACATCGCGACGCAGTTGCAAGAAGCGGGTCTGGCGCCGGCCGGCGACAACGGCTCGTTTTTTCAGGACTTCGATTTCAACGCGGGCGTCAAGGTCGTGACGGCGGAGAATCACCTGCGCATGGCGTCGTCGGCGGATGGCGCCACCCCGCTTTCGTTTACGGCGGAGAAGGACTTTCTTCCGCTCTCTTTCACCGAAAGCGGAGTGGTGGAGGGAGAAGTCGTGTTTGCCGGATATGGGTTGGTCGCGCCGGGTAAAATGGGTGAAGGGCACGATTCCTATGATGGGCTCGATGTGACGAACAAGATTGTGCTCGTCCTGCGCTACGTGCCGGAGGGCGTGGATCAAAAGCGCCGCGCCGAACTCAATCGGTATGCCGGACTGCGCTACAAGGCGCTCCTCGCCCGCACGCGCGGCGCGAAGGCGCTCCTGGTGGTGACGGGCCCGAATTCACCGAACGCCGGCCAGCTCGCGCCGCTGACGATGGATACGAGCCTGGCGGGTTCGGGGATCGTGGCGGCGTCGATTTCCGGGCAGGTGGCGGACGCGCTGCTCGCGGGTTCCGGGAAGACCTTGAAGGCGTTGCAGACGATCCTCGACGAGGAAAATCCCCACGCGGCTGATGTCCGTTTCACGTTGCCGAAAGTCAGGCTCGAACTGGCGACCAAGGTGGAGCGAATCAAGAAGGTCGATCGCAACGTGCTCGGCGTGATCCAGGGATCGGGCGGGGTGCCGGGCGATTATGTGATCGTTGGCGCGCACTACGACCACCTGGGGCACGGTGAGACCGGGGGATTTGGCATCAAAGGGGAAGAGGGTCAGATTCACAATGGGGCGGACGACAATGCCTCGGGTGTGGCCACGGTGCTGGAACTGGCGGCCGCGCTCGCGGCCGAGCGACAACAGCGGCCGGCGGATTTTCCCCGCAGCGTGATTTTCGCGTTTTGGTCGGGCGAGGAAATGGGGCTCATCGGTTCGACCTACTTCTCGGATCACCCGCTCGTGCCGCTCGCCACCACCGATGCCTACGTGAATTTCGACATGGTCGGCCGGTTGCGGGACAACAAGCTGACCTTGCAGGGCGTGGGCTCTTCCACCGCCTGGAAGCGGATGATAGAGCGGCGCAACGTGGCGGCGGGGTTTAGCCTAGTGTTGCAGGACGATCCCTATTTGCCGACGGACACGACACCGTTTTATCCCAAGAACGTTCCGGTCTTGGCGTTCTTCACGGGCAGTCACGAAAATTACCATCGTCCGTCCGACGACACCGGTACGTTGAATTACGAGGGCATGGAGCGGGTGGCAAAGTTTGCGCGCTCCCTTGTTCTCGACTTGGTGAAAGACCCGCAGCGGCTCGACTACGCCAAAGTCGAGCGCGCCTCGATGGGCGGGGGCAGTCGCGAAACGTTGCGAGCCTACCTGGGCACGATACCCGACTATGCGGCGGATGTGGCCGGGGTGAAATTGACCGGCGCGCGTGGCGGCAGTCCGGCGGACAAGGCGGGCTTGAAGTCGGGCGACATCATCGTGGAATTTGCCGGACAAAAAATCGCCAATATCTATGACTACACGTACGCCCTCGACGCCGTGAAGATCGGGCAACCGGTGAAAGTGGTGGTGACTCGCGAGAGCCAGCGCGTCGAAGTGACGGTCGTGCCCGAGGCTCGAAAATAGGGTGGCGAATGGGGCTTTGCTCGTCGTGCCGCCCTCAGGCGGAGGGAGGGACTTTCGGATTCCGCCTAAAGGCGGAACTACGAGCGACGTCCTGATCCATTTTCGAAACGGCTTGTTGAACAGGCTCGCCAGCCGAAGAGTGAAAGATATGGCAGAAGGCATGAATCACTCCGCCCCGTGTGAATCGAAGAAAGAGTCCAGCTCCTGTCCACGTACGTTGCGATTTTGTGCTCTGACCTTGGTGCTTTGGCCCTTGGTGACGGTAACGGGATTGCGGCCCGGGCTGGCGTTGGGCGCGGCCCCGGCCGCGACCAGCGAGGCGCGCTGGCTCAAGGGCAACCTGCACACGCATTCGCTGTGGAGCGACGGCGATGACTATCCCGAGATGATCGTGGATTGGTACCGGAGCCACGGGTACCAATTTCTCGCGCTTTCGGATCACAACGTCATTCAGGAGGGGCCGCGTTGGTTCGAAATCAAACCGCCGGCTGTGATCGCTGGTGAAATTGTCCAGCGCGGCGGTGGCGAAGTGTGGCAGAAATATCTGGCGCGGTTCGGCACCGATTGGGTCGAGCAACGCGAGTCCGGCGGCAAGAAGGAAGTGCGGCTGAAACCGCTGGCCGAGTACCGCTCGCTCTTCGAGGAGGCGGGAAAATTTCTAATGGTACCCAGCGAGGAAATCACCTCGACGTGGAAGAAGGAAAAGACCGCCACGACGCCCGAGCAGGGCGGACCGGTGCACATGAACGTGACGAATCCGCGCGAATTCATCGCTCCGGCCCCGGGGGACAATGCGGTCGAGATTATGCAAAAGACGGTTGACGCTGTCGGGGCGCAACGGGAGCGAACGGGGCAGCCGATGTTCCTGCATCTCAACCACCCTAATTTCGTGTGGGGGATCACGGCCGAAGAGCTGATGCGGATTAAGGGCGAGAAATTTTTCGAGGTCTACAACGGCCACCCGGGCGTGAACAACGGGGGCGACGCCACGCGGCTCAGCACCGACGCGATTTGGGATGTTATCCTGACGCGTCGGCTCACGGAACTTGGCCTTGAGGTCGTCTACGGCATCGGTGTCGATGACTCTCATCACTACCAGAAAATCGGTCTCGGCAAGAGCAACTCCGGTCGCGGTTGGGTCATGGTGCGGGCCAAGCACCTCACGGTGGAGTCAATCATCGCCGCGATGGAGGCCGGCGATTTTTATGCGAGTTCCGGCGTCACGCTGCGCGACGTGCAGCGCGAACCGCGGCGTCTGACCGTTGAGATTCAGCCCGAGTCCGGCGTGACCTACGTGACGCAATTCATCGGCACGCGCCGAGGCTACGATCCGCAGAGCGAAATCATGCCGCCCGAAAAGGTGGCGGGTGCGCTGCCGCGTTCGCTGCCGCATCGGCGCTACAGCCGGGACGTCGGCGCAGTGCTGGCCGAGGTGAAGGGTGCGAGCGCCGCCTACGTGCTCAAGGGTGACGAAATTTATGTGCGGGCAAAAATCATCTCCTCCAAACCGAAGGTGAACGGCAGCGTGGCGAACGAATTCGAAACCGCGTGGACCCAGCCGGTGGTGAACGCGGCGAAGTAGAGGGTCACGAATCGCGGGCCTGCGCTTCGCTTTGCTCCGCCTGGCGTTTCAGCGCGTCGATCAAGCCGGGAAACACAAAGCGATGGAAGGGTACGACCGTGTACCAATACAGGTAGCCCGGCAGCCCGCGGGGTTCGAAGAAGGCGGTCTGCTCGACCCGCGAACCCTCGGCGTCGGGCTGCACTTCGAACTGCAGCCAGGCGCGGCCGGGCAGCTTCATCTCGGCGCGGAGTCGGAGCAGATGGGGTTTCTCCAGGGCTTCGACCCGCCAGAAATCAACGGGGTCGCCCACGAGCAGTTCCCGCGGCCGCCGTCGGCCGCGGCGCATCCCCGTGCCGCCCACCATGCGATCCATCAGCCCGCGCAGCTGCCAGAGAAAATTCCCGGCGGGCCAGCCCTCGTCGCCGCCGAGGGAACAGATGGCCGCAAAAACTTTTTCAGGCGAAGCCCGCACCCGGCGACGGCGGCTGTCGAGCCGCATGCCTTCGAACGAGCGGAGTTCGTCACTTTCCGGATTGTCCTGGGTCAAACTGGAGAGGCTCGAAGCCCAGGTCGTTTCGACGTCGTCGGCCGCGAGGCGCACCAGCGCCAGCCGGACGGCCTGATCGTAGCCGGTCGGCCGCACACTAAACGTGCGCAGCGCCCGGTCGTCCCGCACGATGACTTCCGTGCGAAGACTCTCCGCCAGCGGCCGGGCGATGTTCGAGGGAATCGGCGTGAATAACCCGATCCACAGGCTGCTCAGCCAGGGCAGGGGCACCTTGAACGGCAGAATCAAGCGGCGCAGGCCGCGAATGCGTGCGTAGCGCAGCATCATCTCGCGATAGTCCAAAATATCCTGACCGCCAATTTCGTAGATCCCTCGGGCTTCGGGATGGTCGAGCGTTTCGATCAAGTAGTTCAGGACGGAACGAATCCCGATGGGCTGGCAGCGGGTGTGGATCCACGTGGGCGTGATCATCACGGGCAAGCGTTCGGTCAGGTGGCGGATGATTTCGAAACTGGCACTGCCTGAACCCACGATCACGGCCGCGCGAAACTCCACCACCGGCACGCCGCTGGCCGCGAGGCAGGCCCCTACTTCCTGGCGGGACAGGAGGTGCTTGCTCCGCACGTCCTTGGGATCGCCGAGTCCGCCGACGTAGATGATCCGTTGCACGCCGGCCCGGGCCGCCGCCTCGCCAAAAGCTAACGCCATCAGACGATCGCGTTCCCAGAACGCCTCGCCGCCGGTCATGGAATGAACGAGATAGTAG
>CANJNJ010000223.1 GCA_947474995.1 Opitutaceae bacterium
ACGTGAGATCGAGCCCAACGATTGGCCGCGCACGGAGTGCCCGGCCCACCGACGAGACCCATTACCTTTTCTTTCGACGTACCCTACCGAGCCGCTGCGCCCCAGCAGCGGTGACGGCACCCGGCGCCGGGTAAGCCCCCAGCGAGCCGCGGCTGCGGCGAGCGCTCATCGCCGCAGCCATTGCGGAGGCGAAACATCGCGTGCATCAGCGGTTAAAACTCCGGCTCTCCGGCCCTCCGAACCGCCGCGCCGTCGCGCCGTGAGCGCAGCGGGCGGGAGTAATTGGCTTGGACCAAGGCAGGCTGACTCACGCGGAGCAGCGGAGACGCGGAGAGGATGCGATCCCCTGCAAAGACTTTTAACCGCTGATGAACGCTAATGCTCGCGGGCCAATGGGCCCGCGAAGAATTGTCCCCGCGATGACCGCACGCGGCCATCGCCGCCCTCCAAAGCGCAAGCCGCCTGGCCCTCCGGTACGTATTTCCGTCCTCCGAACCGACCCACCGGAATTCCGATCCAAACTTGCGTCCACCCGAACCCTTCACATTTTGGGCCGCTCCGCCACCCGTTTCCCCATCATCTATGAAAACCCGAGCCCTCCTGGCCGCCCTCATCTGCAGTCTCGTTCTCCCGCCAATTTTCGCGGAAGATAATTCTCCGTCGGAACTCGACGACTGGATGGAGCAGATGAACACCGCGTACCGGAAACTGACGCGTCAGATTGCCGACCCCGCGAAGAACGCCGATTCACTCAAGCAGATCGCCACGATACGCGACCGGGCGACCGAGGCCGCGAAACTCGAGCCGAAGAAGAAGGCCGATATTCCCGCCGCCGAGCAGGTCAAATTCGTCGCCGACTATCAGGCGAAGATGAAGACGTTCCTGGCCGACATCGACAAACTCGAAGCTGCCGTCAAAGCCGGAAAGAACGAAGAAGCCGCCGCCCTGGTGAAGACCCTCAAGCAAGCCCAGGAAGACGGCCACAAACAATTCAAGCGCGGCAAGGAAAAGAAGAAGGCCGGGTAAGGACCCTAGCGGGAGATCGTGCCGGGTGGGCCTTGCACTTCGTGCGCGGCCAAACGTCGCGATCGACCTTACCTTCCAGGGCTGCGCACGGCGTGCCGACGCTAGCCTTGGTGACGCCGGGCTTGCGCGGCCATCGAACGTGTGACCGAGCCCAACGTTTGGCTGCCCACGGAGTGGCCGGCCCACCCGGTACGAAGCTCCTGAACGGTGGGCTGTGCACCCCGCGCGCGGCCGAGGTTGGCTCGATCTCGCGTTAGACGGCCGCGAGGCGGCCTGCCCACCATAGCCTTGGCGCCCGGCGGCCCGCCCGGCGTCCGCCCTTGCCCCGATGGCTGTCACCGTCTCCTTACGCCAAAAGCCTTACCTGTCGGTCCGCGGCCGATTCCCCGCCGACCCCTGGCTAATCAATTTTCTTGCCCCGCGTGCCGGGGGTGTGTCTTTTGCCCCTTCGCCCATGCCCGGGTGGTGGAATTGGTAGACACGCAGGTCTCAGAAGCCTGTGCTTAACCGCGTGGGGGTTCGAGTCCCCCCTCGGGCACCATCTTCGCTCGCTGTGACGCGGCGGAGAGGAGGTCCGGAATTTCAGCGTCCTGAAATTTCAGTGGAGCCGAGGATGTTCTTGCGGGGCATCTTACCTGGTGGGCCGTGCACTCCGGGCGCGGCCAATGGAACGTGAGGCCGATCGCATTGAGCGGTCGCGCGGCCCATCGACGAGACCCGTTACCTTTTCTTTCGACGTATCAAACCGAGCCGCTGCGCCCCAGCGGCGGTGACGGCGCTTGGCGCCGGGTAGGCCCCAGCGAGCCGCGTCTGCGGCGAGCGCTCATCGCGGTGTTCGGTCGGAGGACAGTTTCACGCGGAGCCGCGGAGTCGCGGAGAAAATCAATCTAGCTCTCTAAATCTTGTTTACTCCGCGTTCTCCGCGGCTCCGCGTGAGACCGGGTTGGAAGAAAAGTCTCGTCGAAGGTGAACGCCATTGCGGGGCGAAAGAATTAGTGTGCATCAGCGGTTAAAGCTCCGGATCTCCGGCCCTCCGAAACGCCGCGCCGTCGCGCCGTGAGCGCAGCGGGCGGGAGAATTGGTTTGGTCTGAGGCAGGATATCTCACGCGGAGCAGCGGAGCCGCGGACAGGAAACCACGGTAGGTTTAACTGCTGGTTTTCGCTGATATTTCGCGGGTCAATGGCCCCGCCGCTGAGCGCTTGCGGCGAATCGCCGCAAGCTTGGGGCTCGCCCGGCTGCCGAGCAGCCGTGGACGGCGCTGGGCGCCGGTTCTTTCCGGTTTTCGTACCGGGTCAATGGCCGCGCACGGAGCCCATTCGACTACGCTCAGGGCCTCTAGCCTGTCGAGAGGTGCACGGCCACCTTTCACGATCGTACCGGGTGGGCCGGCCACTCCGGGGGCGGCCAATGTTGGGCTCGACCTCACGTTCGACGGCCGCGCACGGAGTGCACGGCCCACCTTTCACGATCCACGTACCGGGTGGGCCGGCCACTCCGCGGGGGCTAGACTTTGGGATCGCGCTCCCATTCGCTTTTCAGGATTTCATCATGCCGAATTTGGAGTGCGGCGACCCGGCGCCGCTATTTGAAAAAGGCGTGCCAGATCCTCGCACTCCAAGCCGAACGAGTGATCCCCGGACGCTTCGGCCGAGTTCAGGTTTGCGGTGGCCATGGGGCAACGCATTGGCTGTAGGGGTGAGATCTGTCATTCGTCCCGCCATTTGGATCGCGACGACGGGAATCTGCCTCGGGTTTTCGTTTTTGGCGCGTACCGCCAGCCAACCAGCGCGCGAGCCGGCGCGTTGGTTCGTCCCGGGCGCCTTCGGATTTGAGGCCGGGCACGCAGAAGCCCGGAATTCCAGAATGTCCGATGCGCCGGAGGCGACCGTCCGGACAAACTCCGCCCCTCCGGGATTCCGCAATTCCGGAATTCCGCCGGCCACCGGATTTCTCACCCGCGTTATGGGCACGGTCGATCGCACCGACGGCGGAGAATGGGCTCGGCGCAACGGCCTGACCAAGGCGCTGTCTTTTTCCCATCACCTCGCCGAAATTTTTCCACCGAGCCTGTTCAAGACGCATCCCGAATTTTTTCCGCTCGCGGATGGCAAGCGACTGGATCCTCCCACCACGGGACCGGTGTATTGGAATCCGGACATCGCCCGGCCCGATGTGGCGCTCTTCGCCGCGCAGGCGACGCGAAAATATTTCGAGGCGCACCCGGAGGCGGTCAGCTTTGCACTCGGGGTGAATGATGCGCTGATTTGGGGGGAGTCGCCGGAGCTGTTAGCCCTCGTGGCGGGGGCACCGACGGCGGACCACGGGACTGCGGACAACAGGACCACGGCCTTCGACAAACTCAGGGTCGCTGCGCGAGACCAAGAACAACCGGAACTCGGGATCTCTGGAATTCCGGAATTTCGGCTTTCCGCCACCAAGTGGTTTCGCGAACGGCCCGATTACTCCGCGGTGGTGGTTACCTTCATGAACCGAGTGGCGGCGGAGCTGGCGAAGACGCATCCGGACAAATATGTCGGGGCCCTGGCCTATTACTGGGCGGAGAACGCGCCCGATTTTCCGCTGCATCCCCAAGTGGTTCCTTTTCTCACGGCGGATCGGTCGCAGGGCTACGATGCCGATTTTCGGCGGGAGGAGTTTGAACTGCAGAGCCGATGGGCGAAAATCGCCGGAATCCCAGTGGATCGGGATTCCGGTGGTCCGGCGGTCCCGAGTCCCGGTGTTCCCGAAGAAAAGGTCCGTGCTTCCGGAATTCCGGAATTCCGGAATTCCGCTCCCCCGCGCCGTCTCGGCATGTACGATTACGTCTACGGTCACGGCTTCCTCATTCCCCGGATTCACACCCAATTGCTCGCGGAGAACCTGCGCCATGCGCACCGCGCCGGATTCACGGATTACTACGCCGAGGTAAACCCCAACTGGGGACTCGACGGCCCGATGCCATGGCTGCAGGCGCAGTTGCTTCAGGACCCCGAACAGTCGCGGGAGCAGCTCCTCGAGGAATACTACCGGCGGTATTTTCAGGAAGCTGCCGCGCCGATGCGGCGGTTTTTCGAACGGGGCGAGGAGCAATGGATGGCGCAACCCGGGCCGTCCTACTGGCTGAAACACTATCGCAATGATTCCCAGTCCAGCGTCTTTCCGCCGGCCGTGTGCCGGGAGTTGCGAATGTTGCTGGAGGAGGCGGGGCGGAAGGCGGAGGGCGGACAACGGACTACGGACCACGGACCACGGGGCACGGATGACGGGCGACGGCGTGTAGACGACGAAAGGCAGACTTTCGCTCCGGGGCTGTCTTCGGTCGCCAGGGCTCCGTTCTCCGCCACGAAAGTGCAGGCGAGAGTCAAACTCGTCAGCGACACGTTTGGGGTGACGGAGCGCTTCGTCACGTTTCAGGAAGCGCGGGATCGGCTCGCGCGTTCGACGTTGGCGCGGAACACGAATTGGCGAACTCTCGTCCTCGAACTGGACGCGTGGCTCGCGGCGCGCCGGGACCTCCTCAGCTACACGTTCGTTCTTAGGCGGGAGCAACCGCTCGCGATTGCGCCCTTCGATTGGGTCGACTATCTGAAGAATGATCCGCTTTCGGCGGTCGTCCTGTCGATTCGCGGTCAGGCCATCCGGCAAGGCGAGGCGGCGGCGGCGGATGCGGCGATCGCGGCCTTGGGTGAGCCGGCGCTGGTGGACCTGTGGCTGGCGGTGGGCCGGGCCGCCGCCAACGAGATGATCGTGGAGAGGAATGGGACATTCCTGGGCCCGTTGGTGCCGGCCCGGCGGATTGCCGGCTTGGACTACGGAGTTTCCCTGCCAGCGGAATGGACGAGTCAGGTCGAGCCGTCGCAATATCACCGGGTGGATTTGGTCGAGGCGGCCGAGGGCCGCGCGCTACGCATCGCGGGGAGCAAGGACACGATGATTTTTCAATGGAACCCCGTGGGTGGAGGGGGCCTACATCGCGTGAGCGCGGTCCTGAAAGGGAAGGTGTCTGCCGGGGCGATCGTCAGTGTGATGACGGGTTGGCTGGACGAGAAACAGCGCCGCATGGGTTTCAAGTCGTTCCGGCTGCCGGATGGTGATTGGAAAGAGCCGGTGACCTTGGAACTGGCGGGCGTGACTCCGGCGGGGGCCGTTTGGGTTGGCGTGGGTTTGCGCGTGCAGAATCAGATGAAGGATGACTGGATCGAGGCGGGAAATTTTCAGCTGCGGGTGCGGTGAGGGTGAAAGGTGGGCCGGCCACCTGTCCTGAGCCTGTCGAATGGACTCCGTGGGCGGCCAGCGTTTGGCTCGATCTCACGTTCGACGGCCGCGCACGGAGTGCACGGCCCACCGATGAGCATCGTTACCTCTTTTCGACTCCCCCTACCGAGCCGCTGCGCCCCAGCAGCGGTGACGGCGCGTCTGCGCCGGTGCGTGTACCCAGCGAGCGGCACGTGCCGCGAGCGCTCATCGCCGCAGCCATTGCGGAGGCGAAAGATTAGCGTGC
>CANJNJ010000224.1 GCA_947474995.1 Opitutaceae bacterium
CCGAAATGGGGCCCGGCCTCATCGACACGGGGCAGATCATGGCGACCTCCCATCCGCTGCGCATGGGCGACGAACTTTGGTTTTATTACTCCGGAATCGACGTGCGCCATCGGCCGAACATGCCGCGAGTGAGCGACGAATATCATGGCGCCATTTGCCTCGCGAAGCTTCGCCTCGATGGCTTTGTGTCGCTGCACGCTGGCGGCGCGGAAGGCTTCGTTGACACCCGGGCGGCCGCAGTCGAAGCCGCGCACCTCTTCGTCAATGCCACCGCGGCGGGTGGTCAGATCCGTGCCGCCATCACGGACCGCGAGGGACGAAATGTCCTGCCCGGTTGGGAAGCCGAGCATTCCAGCGTGGTCACCGGCGATCAGCTGCGCGGTGAACTGCGCTGGGCGGGACACACCCTCGCGGAACTCGCCGGCAAAAACGTACGCATTCGCTTTTACCTCAAGGACGCCGACCTCTACTCATTTTGGTTGGAACCGTGAGTGCCATGTTCGGCGCCGCGCAGATGTCCCTGCGATTAAAATTGGGTCTCATCGCCACCTGCGGGCTGGTACTGGGCGGCGGGATAATGGGCGAGGTTTGGGCCCAGGAGGCAAATCCAGCGGCGGGCGTGAGCCCGCCGCTGACCATCACGCCGTTCCAGACCGCGACGTTCGTGGGCGACGCGGAGGCCGCCCGGCTCCTCAATGGTCTCGCCGAATTCTCCACTCAACTGCTCTACTGGACGGACACGCCGCGCGCGCCGGTCACGGCGGCGGGTCGCACCGTCAAGAATGCCTATGCGCCGTTCTACGATGAATGGCGGGGCGTTCGCCGCGCCGGGCCGCGCCTCACGGCCGCGAGTGTCGTGTCGCAGGTGAGCGACGGTTTCCTTTCGCTGACCGGTCCCCGTCTCGTTCGCGTGACCATCGGCGATGAAGTCACCCTCGGCCCGGTAAACCCCGTGGACGTCGTCGGCGGCCAGCCGGCTTCTGTTCCGATTGTCGTGCAGAATACCCGCTCCACCGCGGTGCGCCTGACGCTGCAGGACTCGGCTGACGCGAGCCGCCCTGCTTACGTCGTCGACCTCGAGCCCCGACAGGCGTGGGGATTTTTTTATGGATTCACGCCGACGGGATCGGCCGCCTCCGCGCGCCTCACCGTGCGGGCGGCCGAGGTGAACAAGGAAATGGAACTGCCCCTTCGCCGCCGCGCCGTGGGCCGCGTGCAGGTGTCCGTGGTCGACGAACACGGCCAGCCGACTCCGGCGCGCGTGTACCTGAATGGCGCCGATTCGCGGGCGTATGCCCCTGCTGGCAGCATGGCGCGCATCGTTCTCGGCGATTACGCCCAGCCTTTCGCCGGTGACTCCTATTTCCATACCACGGGAAATTTCGCCGCGGAACTGCCGGTGGGAGCGGCCGCAATCGAGGTCGTCAAGGGAATGGAATACCTCCCGGTGCGCACGACGATCGAGGTCACGGCGGGCGGGCGGCAGGCGCTCGAGGTTCGGCTCCAGCGCACCGCCAACCTCGCGGCCGACGGATGGTACTCGGGCGATGTGCATGTGCACGCGAACCTCTTCGCCGAAAAACGCATCACGCTGCCCGATGTCCTGCTCGTGGCGAAGGCCGAGGATCTCAACATCGTGAATCTTCTCCCGTGCAACGACCCGCGGACGACCACCATCACGGACCTCCCATATTTCACGGGAAAGCCGGACGCCGTTTCCGAAAAGAATTACGTCATCTCCGTCAACGAAGAGATGCGCAACGACCTCTACGGCCACGTCGGTTTCCTGAATCTGAAATCCTTCGTCGAGCCCGCGTACTTCGGCTGGCCGCATTCGCCGTTTCCCTACGACTTTCCCGGCAACTACCCGCAGGCCGCGCAGGCCAAGGCGCAGGGTGGGGTGGTCACGTACGTTCACCCCGGCCTGCCCAGTGAATTTCCCGTGGATATCGCGCTTGGCCTCGCCGACACCATCGACGCGATGTGCCAGAACGATGAGGAGGTCACCACGCGGTTGTGGTATCGCCTCCTGAATTGCGGCTTTCGCTGTCCGATGTCGGCCGGCACGGATTCGTTTCTCAATATTGCCTGTCACCTGATTCCCGGTGCCGGCCGGCTCTACGTGCACGCGGGCCGCGAGCTCACCTACGCGGCGTGGATCGACGCTTACAAGCGTGGCCCGCAGCTTCGCGACCAACGGACCGTTGCTGCAGTTTTCGGTCAACGGTCATGAAGCCGGCGACGAAATTCGCGCCGACCACGGGCCGGTGAAACTCGAGGTCGTCGCCACGGTGGAATCGATCGTCCCGATGGACGCAGTGGATCTCATCGTGAATGGCCGGTCGGTGAAGCGCATCGCGCTCGGGGCCGACAAGTTTAAGCTGCAAATCAAGGAGCCGTTGGAGCTGGCCGAAAGCGCGTGGGTCGCCCTGCGCGTGCACGGGCCCGGACACCGGCTCGCACCCAACGACCGCGAGGTGTACGCCCACACGTCGCCCGTGTACGTGACAATCGGCGGCCGGCCAGTCGCTGCGCCGGAGGACGCGCGCTTCTTCGTCGAGCAAATCGATATCCTCATTGCCCGGATGGACCAGCGGGGCGTCTTTGAAAATCGGGCGCAGCGCGACGAGCTCGTCCGGCGTTTCCGCGAGGGCCAGGACGTTTATCGCCAGCTCGCGGCCTCCGCGGCCACTCCGCCCGGCGCGAAAATTCCGTGAGCCTCGAGCCAACGAATCCCATGGTGATTTCGCCCGAATTGGATCGGCGCAATGGACTGATCTTCATCTGGACCCAGCTCCTGGTCTATTTGGCTGCACCGGTCCTCTATGTCGGCGTCGTGCAGGCCGCGTTTTGCGACAAGCTCGGGGCGAGCGCCACGGTCGCCAACCTGCCGAGTTCGACCTACGCGCTCGGGGCCGTGAGCCCGATCATCTGCGCGTGGTTTTTTCCGGCGCGGCTCGAGAAGGTGATCGTCGGGCGCGCCTTCGCCATCGTGGCCGCCTCGATGCTGCTGGTCTGTTTTGTAGTTTTCTTTCCGGCCCCCAACTGGCTGCGGATCACGGTCGTCATCGGGCAGGGGATGATCATCGGAATCCTCAACAGCATCACGAACATGTTTCTGTTCAAGTGCCTCGCGCGGGGTACGACCGAGCAGGGCCGGACCTGGGCGCTGAAGTACGCCTTTGGCTTCGGCCCGGTGACGGCGGTCGCCGGTTCGCTTGCCGCGCAGTTGCTGCTCTCAGGCAAGATTCCCGGCGTTCCCTATCCCTATAATTTTGGCGTGCTCTACGCCGTGGCCCTCCCTTGCACGGTCCTTTGCGCCAGGCTTGCTTCGCGCTTCCGGATTGTCGACGTCGCCGAGCTCCCGCGTTCGCCGTTCTGGAGCTACCTGATGGAGAGCGCGAAGGCGTTTGTCCTGGACCGGCGCCTCATCGTGGCGTGGCTCGCGTTCTTCCTGTGGTTTTGCACCTACGGAACCATGACGAATCTCTCGCTCTACACGCGCGTCGCCGTGGGCCGCACCCCGTTGGAACTGGCCGGCGTGGTGATGGCGCTGCGGTTTGGCGTGAAGTCGGTGGCGGGCTTTGGCCTCGGGGCGCTCGCGACGCGGTCCGGTCCGCGGATGGCGATGATTGCGGCCGTCATCCTGTTGGGCACGGGTCCCATCTGGCCCTTCGTCTCCTCGGGCTACGGCTACCTCTTTGCCTTTGGCCTGATGGGTGCGGGCGAACTCGGCGGAGTTTATTTTGTGAACTACGTGATCTCGATTTCGACGCCCGCGACGACCACGCGAAATATCGCGCTGCTTTCCCTCGTCACTCCGGCGAGCAGCATCGCGCCGGCTCTTCACGGGTCGCTGACCGACCACTTTGGCTTCAACGCGAGCTTCCTCTTCGGCATCGCCACCGCCGTGGCCGCGCTGGCGCTTCTGCTGCGCATCGGCCGCAGCACCGAACGCGCGGTTAATTAGCCACGAGGGAGTGCCGCGACCCGGCGCCGCTTTTGCCGACGAGCTCCAACTCGTCGCCCTTTTCGGCCGGAACATCGAGACCCGCGGCCAAAAGCGGCGCTAGGTCGCCGCACTCCAAAGTTGACGGCCGCCTCTCGGTATAAAGCGCCCGTCCTTGCGGTCCTGCCCTCACTCGTGAACAACCACCTCATGAAAGTCCGCCTGCTCTTCGCCATCGCCAGTGTCGCCGTCCTGACCGGCTGCGAATCGTTGTCGGACGCCCGCGATGACATTCGCTCCAAACTGGCCGAGCGCTCGGCGCCGCACGTGAAGACTTTTGCCGCGCCGCAGAAGGCGACCTATGAAGCGGCGCGGACGGCCGTGGGGCAGATGGGCTATCGGGTGCTTCGCGGTGGCGCTGCCCAAGGCGAACTGGAGGCTATTGCCGGAGTGGGGCAGGGCGACGCAAACCGCAGTTCGCAACAGGTGTCGATGAAGGTCCGCCTGCACAGCACGTTGGATGGCCATGGCACCGAGGTCAGCGTGCGCCTGACGGAAATCATTGAGTCCGAATCGGCCAGCCGCTCCGTCCAGACCACCGAAGCACCCCTGCGCGATACGCCGCAATACGAAATTTTCTTCCGCTCCGTGCAGCAGGCGTTGAGCGCCCAGGCGAATCCGAAGTAGGGATTTCCTGATGGGTTGCGGCCGCGCGCGGAGCGCACGGCCCACCTCTAACGAACACTTACCGGGTGGGCCGTGCACTCCGTGCGCGGCCGACGGAACATGAGACCGAGCCCAACATTGGCCGCCCGCGGAGTGGCCGGCCCACCTTTAACCAGCTTGCTTCCCAGCCGCTTCCGACCCTTCGGCGCCCCCCTCGAGCCTCCCCAATCCGCGATTCGCCCGGGCCTCTGTTTCCCAAAATTCGGCTTGCCGCCGCCCCTGCCAACCGGGACTCTGACCTTTCGCGGCTGTTCTATCGGTCAAGTCGGCGTCGCCGCGATGCTCCCGCCGGCTTATCAAGTCAGTTCAACCATCAACCAACGGTTCCGTTTAAACCCGGATCCATCGCGCTGGAAACGGGCCTGTGGAGCACGGCTCGCGACCGGCGTTCTTCGTCTATGAGTTCAGTAATGCAAGACCTGCTCGCGGCTTCCTCCTTCGATAAATTGAAGGAAGGCGCCATTGTCCCGGGCACCATCACCGAAATCCGCCACAACGAGGTCGTCGTCGATATCGGCGGCAAATCCGAAGGCGTCATTCCCGCCAACGAGTTCATCGACATCGGTGACCTCCAGATCGGCTCCACCATCGAGGTGCTCGTCGAAAAGCTGGAGGATAAGAGCGGCGCCCCCGTCCTTTCCTTCGACAAGGCCGAGCAGAAGAAAAACTGGGATAACATCCTCACCAAGTTTCCCGAAGGCTCCGTGGTCGCAGGCCGCGTGAAGGCCAAGGTCAAGGGTGGCCTCATTATCAGCATCGGCGTCGATGCGTTCATGCCGGCGTCGCACATCGACATCCAGCCGCCCAAGAACCTCGACCAGTACGTGGGCCAGACCTACGACTTC
>CANJNJ010000225.1 GCA_947474995.1 Opitutaceae bacterium
GAGTTGTGATTCTCCGAGGTGCGGCGAATCGCATTGGCGTTGATCTGGCCCGAGGAGCCGGCATCGCCGACCTCGAGATGGCAGCGGAGGCAGAGGTTGCCGTCGCGGGCGACGAGCATCTTCTGGTTAACGGTGCCGTGCGGGTTGTGGCAGGCGACGCAACCTTCGCGCATCGCGCCGTGCTCATAGACGAAGGGACCCTTTTGTTGCGTGTGGCACTTTGTGCAGGTGGCGTTCATGCCCTCGAGGTCGACGCCGGTGCCGACGATGGCGTTGCCCTTGTGCGGTTCATGGCAGTCCGCGCAGCTCATCTTCCCGTTCAACACCTGATGGCTGTTGGGGAGGCTGAATTGGGCCCGCTTGTCGAGATGGCATTGGAAGCAGGTCTCGGGGGAGCGGCCGGGATTGACGATGGTGCCGCGGCTGCCGCCGGCGGCATTGTGGATGCTGCCGGGTCCGTGGCAGGACTCGCAGCCGTTCTCCCCGACCTTGGCATCGGTCAGGTTGAGGCGGGCGTGCGTGGCGTCGCCGAAGTCCTTGGTCTTGTCCTCGTGACATTGGGCGCATTCCTTCGAGCCCACGAAGGTGGCGCCCGCGATCTGCGGCGGGGCGAGCATGGTGCGATTGACCATCACGCAAGAGATGAGCAGCAGGCCCCACGCGGCGGTCCCGCCGAAGAGCAGGGCGTTTTTTGTCAGGCGCGGTCGAAAATTCATGGCGATGTTTGGTTGTGGCTGAAGGACACTGGGAATGGGAATTCTGGTCCGGCACGCTTAGTTATGCCTGATTATCGGCACGCCGACTCCGCATTGCTTGTTGAGGATGGCGCAGCCCTTGGCGAAGTTGCCGTTCCGAATGCACTCGTATGTGGCGCTCGGATGCGCGCGGCGCACGGCGGCGGGGCGGAAAACGAGGACGGATTGCATCGCCCTCATGCCTTGGAGCCCTTGTGACAAACGTAACGCACAAAGACCTACAAGAGGCGTGGCGCCACCGGCCTTGCCGCCGTCCGCCGCCGGTGGAAAATTCGGGCCGGGCGTTCCGCGTCGCCGGAATTCCGCCTGCCTTCAGCGGTGCGGCGAACGCCGGGGTAAAGATCGGGCGAACTCCGGGGCGCCGGCGGAAGTGGGGCGCGGGGTCGGATAAAAGCGGTCGGGCAGCCCGGGTAAAATATTGGTGAGGGAGCTGTCGACCGCGCCGCGGGATGACCTGGTTCAAACCGGGCCCGCTGCGAAACCCGTGCCGGCCGCGAACGACGCGCAGAAAATGCCGGTGTTCCGGTCGTGGTGATTCGCAGCGGCCGGCTTGGTCTGGGACCGCGGCATCGAACCAATGCCGAGCGGGAAATTCGCAAGATATGCAGTGTGCCCGGCAAAATGCGGACAGCGCCTTTTGCAACGAAAGGCCAATATCTGTGCCATGCCCGCGCTTCCTGCGGGTCGCAGATTAATCAGCCCTTATCTCCTATGAAAATCTCCCAAACTTTTCTCGTGGTGGCCGGTGCCGGCGTCGCGTTCGCGGTCTCCGCTTTCGGAGCCGATGTCGCCGCCAACTGGACGGAACATTGCGCCAAGTGTCATGGCGAAACCGGCAAGGGTGACACCAAGATGGGTCGGAAACTCTCCATCTCCGATCTCACCGACGCCAAGGTTCAGGCCAAGTTCACGGACGAAGAGGCGATGAAGGCCATGAAGGACGGCATCAAGGACAAGGACGGCAAGGTGACGATGAAGCCGATCGAAAACGTGAGTGAGGCCGACATGAAGGCGCTCGTCGCCCACGTGCGCGCCCTCAAGAAGTAGCCCGCCGGGTCGCCCCCACCGCCATGGACCCGTTCAAGCCTGAACTCCCGAAGCCGCCAAGCCAGCGCTGGGCTTTTGTGCTGGCCGGGGTGGGTTGCACCTTCCTGGTCTTGGCGGTCCTGTTTGTCGGCAATCTCTGGGGGCGGACTCCCGTCAAGGCCGCGATCCCGCTGGTCGACGTCAAGTTTCTTGCGACGACGCCGTGGCGGCAAAGCTATGGGGATTTGGTCGCGGCGAAGGAAGACCTGTCCGATTTCGACTGTTATGGGTGTCATGAGAAGAACAAGCCGCCGCCTATCCGCTACGACGCCAACCAGAAGATCATTATCCCCAAGGAGCATTCGGACATTGTCATGGGGCATGGATCGCACGATCGGAACAATCTCTGTTACAATTGCCACAACGAGGCCAATCTCCTGACGCTGCAGGTGCGCGACGGGCGGGAGTTGAAGTTCAACGAAAGCCCGGCGCTGTGTGGCAGCTGTCATGGTCCGACCTATCGTGATTGGGAGGCGGGAGCGCATGGCCGCACTTCGGGTTTTTGGGATACAAAGGCCGGCCCGACCAAACGGCTCGCCTGCGTCAGTTGCCACAATCCCCACGCGCCCGACATTCCGACGCGGGAACCGGCCCCGGGTCCGCATTCGCTGCACGACGCAGCGCATGCGGAGGGTGCCGCCCCAGCCAAACCCTCCCACTGACCATCATGGAAGCAAACCAACCCCTGACGACGCCGGACAAGACCTCCGACAAGGCGATGTCCCGCCGGAGCTTCCTGCGCGGCTCGGTCGCGTTTTCCGGCATGGCTGCGCTCGCGGCCAGTCTCTCGCCGCTGCGGGAGCTGAAGGACTTTAGCTCCACCGAGCAGTTTCTGCAGAAGTATTACAAGGAACTGACGCCGGACGACATGACGAAGGTGCTCGCCCGCATCACCAACGACGTCGAGCGGCAGTACGGGGTCCGGCCACATGTGCGCGATCTCCGGCCCATGGATGGCGTGGAGTTTGTCTACTGTCTCAACCTCACGCGCTGCATTGGCTGCCGCAAATGCGTCCACGCCTGTGTCGCGGAGAACAACCAGTCGCGGAATCCGGAAATCCAATATATCCGCGTGCTCAAGTTGCCGCACGGCTCGCTCGATTTGGAAAAGGCGGAGCACCATTACGACACCAAGCAGGTGCCGGAAAAGGGGTTTTTCTACATGCCGGTCCAGTGCCAGCAGTGCAAGAACCCGCCGTGCGTCAAGGTTTGTCCCGTCAATGCCACCTGGCAGGAGAAGGACGGCATCACCGTCATCGACTACGACTGGTGCATCGGCTGCCGCTATTGCGAGGCCGCGTGCCCCTATTGGGCGCGGCGTTTTAATTTCGCGAAGCCGGAAATTCCGAAGGAGCGGCTGAATCCCGAGATGGCCTACCTCGGCAACCGCCCGCGCAAACAGGGCGTGATGGAGAAATGTCACTTTTGCATCCAGCGCACTCGCGCCGGGAAGTATCCGGCCTGCCTCGAAGTTTGTCCGGTCGGCGCCAGGAAATTCGGCAACATCCTCGATCCCAATAGCGAGGTTTCCTACATCCTGCGCGAGAAGCGCGTGTTCATCCAACTCAAGGAGGAGATGGGGACCTCGCCCCGCTTCTTCTACTACTTCGACAAATGATCTCCGCGGCCCGCAACTACGGCAAATTTATCTGGCGCTGCGCGCGCCTCGCGACCGTCGGCGACTGGCGCTACTACGCGTGGATGGGCCTGCTCACGGTCGTCACGCTCATTGGCCTCAACGCCTACTGCAAACAGTTCGTCCAGGGCCTGATGGTCACGGGCATGAGCGACGAGGTCTCTTGGGGTGTCTACATCGCCAACTTCACGTTTCTCGTCGGCGTGGCCGCCGCCGCCGTGATGATGGTGATTCCCGTCTACATCTACGACAACGAGGAGATGCACGATCTCGTGATTTTCGGCGAACTGCTGGCCGTCGCGGCCATCATCATGTGCCTGCTCTTCGTGACGGTCGACCTCGGCCGGCCCGACCGGTTCTGGCATCTCATCCCGTTTCTCGGGCAGATGAATTTTCCCAACTCGATGCTCAGCTGGGATGTCATCGTGCTCAACGGCTACCTGGTGCTCAATGTCCACATCTGCGGCTACCTCATCTACACGCGCTATCAGGGGCGCAAGCCGTCGAAGTGGTTCTATATTCCGTTTGTGTTTATCGCCATCGTCTGGGCCGTGTCGATCCACACGGTCACGGCCTTTCTTTACGTCGGGCTGGGCGGGCGGCCGTTTTGGAATTCCGCGATTGTCGGGCCGCGGTTTCTCGCTTCGGCCTTTTCCGCGGGTCCGGCGCTCATCATCCTCGCGCTCCAGGTGGTCCGGCGCGTGACCGCCTCCGGCACGGCGGCGGAAATGAAAAGCGCGCTCGACGTGGGCGCTGCGCCCGGTCGCGCGGCGACCCTGGATGACTTCGACGATTTGGCCCGGGTCCTGCCGGAACTCGTCGGCGTTTCGCTGGCGGACCGCACCCGGGCGCTGGCGGGGGCGTCAGTCCTCGATGTGGCCCGCGGTGATTTGCTGCTCCGCCAGGGAAGCAAGTCTCCCAACGCCTTCTTCGTCCTGAGTGGGCGCGTCGTGGTGAAGCGCGAGGAAAGCGGGCGCGCCCGCGTGACGCGCACCGCCGAGGCGGGCGACCAATTTGGCGAGGTCTCCGCGCTGCAGGGCACGCCGCGCATGGCCAATGCCATCGCCGACCAGCTGTCGCGGATTCTGCGCCTGCCCGCTGATTCCCTGCGTATCCTGCTGGAAAATCACGAACTGGACGTCGTCGTGCGGTCGCGCATGAGCGAGCGGCTCATGATCACCGACCATGCGCTCCTCACGCTGCGCAGCATCGTGCAGGTTTCGATGATCATTAATGTGTTCCTGCTGGCGAACGAGGTGTTCAAGGAATTCTACTCGGGCAATCTCCACGTGGCCTCCTCGAAGTATCTCTTTCTCGGACTGCACGGCCACCACGCGCTCGTGCCATGGATTTGGTCGGCCGTTGCCCTCAACCTGATCGGCATGACGCTGCTCATTCTCCCGATCAGCCGGAGCCTGAAGTGGCTCGATGTCGCCTGCGTTTGCTGCATCGTCGGCATTTGGATCGAGAAGGGCATGGGCCTCGTGATCCCCGGTTTCATCCCGACTCCGCTGGGCGCCATTGAGGAATACATGCCCTCCCTGAACGAGACGCTCGTGTGCTTTGGCATCTGGGCGTTCGGCCTGCTGTGCTACACGATTTTTCTGCGGATGACGGTTCCGATTCTCCAGGGCCGGATGACCAAGGCCAATGAAGGTCGGGCCGAAAGCATCACCATCCCGGCTTAAGCCATGTCCTTTCAGATGAAAGATGAGCGTTCGAGCTTCGGATCTGAAACCCGCGTCATCCGGCCGGAAATAAGATTCACCTCTTGGTTGGGCTCCCGGCTCTCAACCCTCAAGGCTCAACGGAATTTTTTCCGCTAAGACCGCCGACTCGCAATTCTCCTACCCCATGGCCCGCCAACTTACCGCCGAAGACGCCAAGCAATCCCTGACCGCGCATGTGGCCAACAAGGGCATCGAGGTCTTCGCCCAGTACGGCCCGCACCTCGGC
>CANJNJ010000226.1 GCA_947474995.1 Opitutaceae bacterium
AGGCCGGACCCCGCCTCAACGCGATCGTGACACTCAATCCCCACGCGCGGGAAGACGCCGACGCCCTCGACCGGGAACGCGCGGGAAGTAAACCGCGCGGTCCGCTCCACGGCATTCCCGTGCTCGTGAAGGATAACTACGATACGTCCGACATGCCGACGTCGGGCGGCGCGCTCGGGCTCGCCACCTTGCAGCCGACCGCCGACGCCTTCCAAGTCCGACGGCTCCGTGAAGCCGGCGCCGTGATTCTCGGCAAGACCACCATGCACGAACTCGCCGCGGGGATCACGACGATCTCATCCCTGACCGGGCAGACGCGGAATCCCTACGACCTCGCGCGCGTGCCCGGTGGCTCGAGCGGAGGCACGGGCGCCGCGATCGCCGCCAGTTTCGCCGCCGCCGGCATGGGCAGCGACACGTGCGGCTCGATTCGCATTCCCGCGGCCAACCAAAATCTCGTGGGTCTGCGCGGCACGCAGGGCCTGTCGAGCCGCACGGGAGTGATTCCCCTTTCCTCGACCCAGGACATCGCCGGTCCCCTCGCCCGGTCGGTGACCGACCTTGCCCTCATGCTCGACGCCACCGTCGGACCCGATCCCGCCGACGCGGTGACCCGCGACGCTGCCGCCCACATTCCCAAGACATACCTCGATGCGCTGAAACCCGATGGCCTTAAAGGCGCCCGCATCGGCGTGCTCCGTGCGCTTTTCGGAACCGCACCGGAGGACAGCGAGGTGGAGACGCTCGTGCGCAAGGCGCTCGCGACGATGAAGGCCCAGGGCGCGGAATTGGTCGAGGTCGCCGTGCCCGGAATGGATGAACTCCTGCGCGAAAGCAGCGTGATCAATGACGAGTTCAAATTTGACCTCGCCGATTACCTGGCGCGGCACCCCGGCGCGCCGGTGAAATCGCTCGGCGAGATCATCGATCGCGGGCTCCACCATGCCGCGCTGGATCAAACATTCCGCAAGCAGAACCTGCCGACCGAGCGGGACACCGAGCACTATCGCCAGGCCCTGATCAAGCGACGCGCCCTCCGAGCGGCCGTCCTCGCCACCATGGAGGAACATCGGCTCGATGTCCTCGCCTACCCGACGCTGCGCCGCAAACCCACGCTGATCGGCGAACCGCAAGCCGGATCGAATTGCCAGCTGAGCTCGACCACCGGGTTGCCGGCGATTTCGTTTCCGGCCGGGTTCACCGACGATGGACTGCCGATCGCCATCGAACTGCTTGGCGGCGCGTTTGAAGAATCCCGGCTGCTGAAGCTGGCCTTCGCCTGGGAGCAGATTGCGAAACCGCGCCTCCCGCCCTTCAGCACGCCCGTCCTCGTCGCCGGCGCCGCTCCGCGCCCGAGTGTCTTCGACATCGACTTGCGGGCCGCCTCCGGAGCAGGCCCCGTGAATGCGCCATCGGCTCATGTCCGGTTCACCTTTGACCCCCTGACAGGGGAACTAGACTTCGACGCCCGCATGGAAGTGCTCGGCGCGGACCGCGTCATCGCGCTCACGCTGCAACGTTCCGACGGCGAAAAGCCCGGACCGATCGTGTCTCACTTGCTTACCGCCGGGCAGTCGACCGCGGTCGGCCATGCCACCTTGCGGGGTCGCGACCGCGAGAATCTCCTGGCGGGCCGGCTCTTCCTCCACGGGTATACGCAGGGTCGGCCGCTTGGAATCGGACGCACGCCAGTCACCGTGCCCCCGGCAAAGTGATGAGCCCCGTGACGGAGGAGCCTCCGACTTTGTTATTTTGCGCGAGGTTCAGAATGCCAAATTTTGAGGCACATATCAGCAGAAATTCCTCACCGCAAAGCGGAGGATTGTCTGCCAGCGGCAAGCGAGACAAAGCCGCTTCGTCCTGCGGCTGAGACCGGACGAGTTCCCCCCACCTTTTTCCACCTGTTCATTTCACGAGCTCCGGCAACGCTCCCGTATCACCTCTCGAGCGGGCGCTGTCCTCCCACCATCCAGCCTTGACGCATTTGGAGGCTCCGGGGACAAGACCTCATGATGCCTACCCCGAATAAATTCCGATCTTTGCTCGCGGTCAGTGCAACCGCCTTCCTGCTGTCGGTTGTCCCGCAAATCGCCAAACTACACGCGGCCGACCTCACTTATCGTGCCGTCGACCATTGGGCCCAGCTTCCGGTCGGCGCGAAGTGGGCCACGATGACCGCCGTCGACATCGACTCCAAAGGGACCATCTACGTTTTTCAGCGCGGCGCGCCGTCGAAGGTCATGGCTTTTGATGCGCAGGGTATGCTGCTGCGGTCCTGGGGCGACGGCACGTTTCCCAACGCGCACGGCTTGAGGGTGGATCACCAGGACAATGTCTGGATTACCGACCGCGGCCTGCACCAGGTCCTGAAGTTTAGTCCCGACGGCAAGCTGTTGCTCGCCTTGGGTCAAAAAGGCGTCGCCGGGGACAATAACTCCAAGGACGCCCTCAACGGTCCCGCCGACCTCGTGTTCGGGCGCAACGGGGAAATTTTTGTCGCCGATGGCGAGAGCACCAACACGCGGATCGTGAAGTTCTCGGCGGAGGGCAAGTTGATCAAGTTCTGGGGGACCAAAGGCTCCGGTCCCGGGCAGCTCGAGGTGCCGCACGCGATCGCGATGGATTCGAAGGGCCGCTTGTACGTGGCCAACCGCTCGAACAAGCGGATCGAAATCTTCGATCAGGAAGGCGGCTATCTCGGGGTTCTGACAAATGCTGGCACGCCTTACGGTCTTTTCGTGACGAAGGACGACATTCTCTACTGCGTCGACGGTTCGCCGGGAAAAAACGATCTGACGATGGTCGATACGAACACGCGACAGGTCGTCGGTCACTTCGGTGGCCTGGCCGGCCCGCACATGCTCGCCGTGGATGCCAAAGGAGCCGTCTACGTGGCCGAGACCAGCGGCGCCGCGGTCAGGAAATTTGTGCGAAACTAGCCTCGACCCGGACTACGCGTCTGGCCCCGGCCAGCTCACTTTGGTCCGAACAGGGCGTCTTCGACCTCGACCGCCGCGAACATCGCCGCCGCGTCGTGCTCGATCCCAGGCGTTTCAACCTTGCGCCAGTTGAAGACCCAGCCGCGTTCCTGCGCCAACTTCCGCGCCATTTCAAAGCAGGCCCGATTACGCGCCAGCCGGTGCGGGCCCTGCTTCATGGCCGGCGGGCTCGCGTCGAAACGTCGCCGCGGCGTGATGTCCGCCGTGCCCAGGTAGAGCGTGAGAGGCGCCGCAAAGTACCGCTGGAGCATCGCGTCATCACGCAACTCAGGTGGCAATCCGCCCAGCCCATAGCCAAACGGATGGTCCAGGCTGGGAAAGAGCAAAGAGCCGGCATTGCCCGAGACAATCCTCCGGGCCTCGCCGGGCAGATATGCGGCGAGGCGCACCAGAAACTGCGCGCCCGCCGAATGCCCGATCAAGTAATACGGCAGCGCCGGCTTCTGTTCCCGCGCCCGCACCTCGGCCACGATTTTTCCGACGACGTTAAACATCCATTGCTCCCGCGGTTTCGCCTTGCCGTCGGCGTCGAGCAGGCCGCCACGCTGGTACCACTCCTCGGGAAAGCGCCGCGGGTCCAGGTGCGGTGCGACGATAAGCACGCCAAACCGCTCCGCGAGCGTGATGGCGAAATCACGGTAGTCGTCCGCATTCCGACCGACGCCGTGAAACACGATCAGAAGCGGACCGTCCTTGTAGCCGGCCGGCTTGTAGGTGAACAGCGTGAGCGGGGTGCCCTGCAGCGAAAACTCGACCTGGCTCCGGCCAGCCGGCACCGACTCCGCGGCGACCGGGCGGACGACGAGCAGAAATAATCCCAGCGCGCGCAGCCAGAATCGCATCCCATGAAAACGACCTATCCCGGCCGAGCCGACAAGACGGGAGAATTCCCAGCTCCAGGTCCGCCCAAATTCGAGCGTGCGAAGGTCCCCGCCCCTCCGCCACAATCCGGCGCAATAATCCTGAAATGAAAAAAATTCCGCACGTTCGTATCATTGCCGTCGTGGGCGGGAGCGGGGCGGGCAAGAGCTGGCTGGTCGCCCGGCTGGGGCAATTTCTCGGTCGCCAGGCGTGCCATGTGCAACTCGACGATTTCTACCGCGATCGCTCGCATTTGCCGCCGGGTCGCCGCCGGCGAATCAATTTTGATCATCCGCGCGCGATTGATTGGACCCGGTTGGAAAAATTTCTGGGCCGCTGCCTGCAAGGACGGCAAACGGCCATGCCGCATTACGAATTCAAAACCCACCGGGTCACGCGGCGCGACGGCTGGCAGCTCCGGCCGATCGTCATCATGGAAGGCCTTTGGCTTTTGCGCCGCCGCCGGCTGCGGCGCTATTTCGATTTGAAGCTCTTTTTGGATGCGCCCGCCAACCTGCGGTGCACCCGCCGCGTGCACCGCGATGTGGCGGAGCGGGGTTTCACCGCGGCCAGCGTGAAACAGCAACTGGCCTAGCACGTCCTGCCCGAGCATGCGCGCTACGTGGAGCCGCAGAAGCGTTGGGCCGATCTCGTGCTCACCCAACCCTACAAAAAATCCGAGCTGACAACCCTCGCGGACCAGCTCTGGGCTCTCCGGGGGAACCAACGCGGGGCGGCAGGCGAGGCCCCACCGCCATTTCGCGAGCGCCTCACCACCCTCCTTTCCCAACCGAAGCAACGTCAGCGAAAATAGAGCGACAGGCGAACCTTCGTCGCGCTGCCAGCGCGGCTTTCCGCGGCGCGCCCCCGCCCGCCGATGGAAAACGGTGACGAGGTAAAATTCGTCGTCAAAAGCGGCGCCTAGTCGCCGCACGGCAAAGAGGCGGCTCTCGACGCTCGGGACGACGACGAAGAGTTCCTGACCGCCTCTCGTTCAGTGACGGATCAGTTGGGCTCGCCCGCAGCCGGCTTGGCTTGCGGTGCAACGGCGACGGCTTTTCTCACGACCGGTGCCACCTCGGTGCCAAGCAATTCGATCGCCCGCATGATTTCCCGATGCGTCAGCACGCCGTTGTCCAAGAGTATCGTCAGACGGGAAAAACCGCCCAGGTCCCCGTGTTCGGCAATAATTTTGGCCGCGACGGCCTCGGGGTCGCCAACCATCAACGCACCCGCCGGACTGCACTGGGCATCGAATTGCGGGCGCGAGGGTGGCGGCCAGCCGCGCTCCCGACCGATCCGTCCGAAGGCATCCCAGTAGGCCGGCCAGAAAATATCCAACGCCCGGGTGGTGGTGTCCGCCAGAAATCCGATCGAGTGAATTCCTACGGTCAGCGTTTCGGGGGCATGGCCCGCGCGCCGCCCGGACTCACGATACAGGTCGATGAGTTGGCGAAACGGCTTCGCCTGACCGCCGATGATCGCCACCATCAACGGCAGACCGAGTCGGCCCGCGCGAATCGCCGACTGCGGCGTGCCGCCCACGCCGATCCACACCGGCAGCGG
>CANJNJ010000227.1 GCA_947474995.1 Opitutaceae bacterium
CTGCTCGGCGCCCTTGCCGTTCTGACCGTGACGATTCGCCGGCGGGTGACGCGGACATCGTCGCGGACGCCCTTGCGGTGATCCCCCGAACTCCGGGCCACGTGTAATGTTAGTCTGCGGCCCTAAAAAGAGCCCAGACCATGAAAGGCAAGAGACACACGACGGACCAGAAGATCCGCATTTTGCGGGAAGCCGATGGCGGCAAGAGCATCGTGGAAGTGAGCAAGGAGCATAACATCTCCGAGGTGACATTCCACCGTTGGAAACGGCAGCCCAACGACGCCAACAAGCGGGTGTGGACAGATCACTACTTTGTGGGTGCGGTGCTGCGCACGATTACGCGACCGTGACAGAAATAATGAGCGTGCGTGCGGTCGTGGATTGTGCAGCCTGTTATCTGTCCCCTTGGGAAATCCAGATTCCAATTTGTTTCACCCCGCCCGTATCCGATTGCTTGGCCAAAAATCGAGCCGGCCGTGCGCACAGGGTTGATCGCCATCGTCCGTTCACACCAAGGATCCGCAGTGCGAATGTGGCCGGTTTTCCACTTACCAACTACAGCTTTGGTCCCCTAAGTTCTGCCGAAGCCGCCATCTCCGCCGCGACGAAGCGCATGAAATCCCCGACGTCGTGTCGGACCGAAGCGTTTTCCAGCGCCGCCATGTAGGCTTTGCGATGCTCCACCCTAATGACCGTCCACGGGTAGCCGCCGGATGCGAGTAGCGCGTTCAGGATGAATCGCCCAAGTCGGCCGTTCCCGTCCGAATACGGATGGATGTAAACGAACAGAAAATGTCCCAGCACCGCCTGCACGCCAGCGGACGGTTCCGCCGCGAGCAGTTCAAAAAGCGTATTGAGCAACTCCGGCACCGCCTCATGCGGCGGCGGCACATATTCCGAACCCCGAATGAAAACGGGACGATTGCGATGACCAGCCAGAGCGTAAGCCGGCAATAGCCCCGCTTGCACCGACGGACTGAACAGCGCCCGATACCACTCGGGCATGTCACGATTCACTACTCCAGGGGCCGGCTGCCCACCAAGGATTTCCCGGAGGCTGCCCTGCACCGCTTGAAACGTCGCATGATAACCCTTCGCGGCCATCGCATTCACCTGATTCTGATCCGACCCCACAGTTTCCGGGCTCCATTCACCCGCTGCAATGCGTGCGATCAATTCCGGCGTGACCTGATAGCCCTCGATGGAAAGCGAATGATAGGCGTCATGGGAGTAGATTTCAGCGACGCGGCTGAGATAGGCGTCGCGCTGGGGCGCACCGGGCGGAGCCGGGAAAAGCTCATGCACCGTCGGACGCATCCGCTGCCAGAGTGCCTTCAACCTCCCCACGTAGGGCGAAGTGAAAAGCATACCGACCGGCAACTGTGGCGGCGCCGCGAACGGATTCGTTTCGGTGAATTCCAGACCGGCCGCATCCAGATCGGAAGCGAGTCGGTTAGCCTGATCCGTCAGGCCACAATGGCGGAATCCCCCAACCAACCGGCCGGCCGCAGCGAGTGAACCCTCAGCCCCCAGCAAGACCCGGCTCAGGTCATCCGGTATGACCAAGCGCAACGCGATTTCCGCATTTGTGGCGGAGTGCCGGAAGAACGTCGGACTCACCCGCACCAGTGCGAGAGCCAGCGGCATGACCTGCACGCCCTGCCGAAGCTCGGTTTGCTTCGGCACGTTTTTCCGGTCAGCATAGATCAGCAACGACGTTTGGTTCGGCAGCCTCATGGTCGAGGTGCCGCCTTGGCCGGCGATGACAATCAGTTGGGCTGGTGTCTGCGTGTTGCCGGTCAACAGATCGAGCGAATGCTCGGCCGACAGGCTGTAGCCCGTTCCGAAACGATATCGCAGATAAGCACTGGCGAAGCCCCAAAAGTGCGCGTGCCAAAAGGTCGTGTCCCCCGGCTCCGCCTGTGGCGTGGTCAGCGCATACCAACCCTTGATGATTTCGATGAGAAAGCCACGCTTCACCAACAGCAACCGATCCGGACGCGAAATCCCAGGACCACGGACCACCTCGCCCGTGGAACGATCACGGACCCGTTGCAGGGCAGAAGCTAGAGCTTGTTGAGGCGTGGCCATCGACTTTGTTTTACGCCCACAAAAAACTCTGTTTTACCTAACTATGCAACTTTGTTTTACGTTATATATAAACTCTGTTTTATGTTACTTTAAACCTTTAGCCGTTTTAAAACCATGCTTTCCGATAGGCGTCTCAGTGCATTTCACAGTTCAGTTAAACGCATTTTTTCCTCAGGATTTCGACGCTCACAAATCAATCCGGGCCAGCAATTCCGACGGTTTGATTCTTAGGCCCGTGCAAACCTGCACCAACTTCTCGACCGAAATGCGGTAGCGTTCCACGACGTCGGCGAACACGACAACGAACCCGACCGATTGACGCCCGCTTCGCGCACGCGCTCGTAGCGTGCATCCAGGATGAGGTAGAGGTCATCGAAGCCTGGCCAAAGATCGAGCCAGCCGTGCGTTCGGGGCTGATGGCCATCGTCCGCTCGCACCACGGGTCTGTAGTGCGCAAATCTGCGAATCGAATGGCATAGGCCCAGAAATAAAGCCGGTGAGTGAAATCCGCTGTGGCCTAAAAACCAATCGGTTGGCACTCCCCTGTCTCCGACATCGGCAGTTATTTGCTATCACTAATGATTGCTTAAATCATATTTACGACTATAAGTAATCATATGTTATCGCTTAAAAACGAGACCGACATCATCCGAGAGGCATGCAACTTGATCCGTGCCCATCGCATGGCGCTCTCCTGGCGTCAGGACGATCTCGCCAAGCGCAGCGGGGTTGGGATCGCGACGCTGCGCCGTTTCGAGAGCACCGGGCGCATCGGATTTGTGGGACTGTCGAAGCTGTTGGCCACGCTGGGGCTCGCCGATAAATTCCTCGGCGCGCTAAAACAACCCGCGCCCGCCCCCAAAAACATCAACGAATTTCTCGCGGCGGCACCTGCACCCGTCCGTCAACGCGCGCCTCGGCGGACCGCAGGGAACTAAGCCATGGCCGAGCCCAACCTACTTCGTCTGCGCTTTCTCGGCGCCCCCATGGGCACACTGGCGTATCGGCCCGACGGCCCGTTTCACGCGCTGGAACTGGAGCGCGAGTTCATCGCTACCGGCCACGAACTTTCGCCGCTGAATCTTCCGCTCGACAGTTTCTCCCGCGGACCGAGGGTGTTTCGACCCGGTGATTCGCCGTTCGACGGCGGACTCCCCGGACTCATCGCCGACTCTCTGCCGGATTCGTGGGGCGCGAGGATGCTGAAGATCGAGGTTCCGGGCCTGCAAACAATCTTGGGCAAGCTCGCCGCCATCGGCGAACGCGGTCCAGGTGGAATCACCTTCGAACCGGTTTTGGGCAAAGGCGCCGACGACGAGTCGGTTTCCACCAACCTCGCCGGCTTGGCTCGCGACGCCGCAAAACTGGCGAAAACTCCCGCCGTCTTCACCCCTGACGACGTCAACGCCGCGCTCGCCCGGGGCGGCGGCAGCCTCGGCGGCGCCCAGCCGAAAGTAGCGGCGCACCTCCCCACTTCCGGTGACTTCCAGCAGCTACAGAACATCGTCATCGGCGGCGCGACGCCGCCCGGCCAAGTGCCGAGCGTCGTAAAACTGTCACCGCTCGACGACGAGGCCGGTGGCGCAGTCGAATTCGCGTTCTGGAAAATGGCGAAGAACGCCGGCATCCGCGTCCCGCATGCCTGTCTCGTGCACGATGGCGAACGTCGTCATTTCGCCAGCGCGCGTTTTGATCGCACCCTGCGGCCCGATGGCACCTGGGGCCGGCGTCACGTCCACACGCTGAGCGGGTTCCTGCACCGGCGCGCCTCCGACGGCCAGATCGATTACGAGGAATTCATCCGCTCCGCCCGGACTCTCGGCGGCGCGGAAGAGGCGCGCGAATGCTTCCGGCGCGCCGTCTTCAATCTGCTCACCACCCATCGCGACGACCACGGCCGCAATCACGCTTTTCTCTACAACGAAACCGACCGAACGTGGACGCTCTCGCCGGCCTACGACCTCAATCCCAATGTCACCAATGTCCTGATCGCGCTGACGTGGCTGGGGAGCCCCGAAATCCCCACTCGCTTCGAGCAGCTGACCCGGCTCGCGGAAATCGGTGGCATACCGGCTCGGGCCGCGAGGACGACCTATGAGGAAGTCGAGGCGGCGACACTCGGTGGTTGGCGCGCCGCGGCTGCTGACGCCGGTGTCCCGGAAAAAATCACCGGTATCTGGGAGAAAGAAATGATCCAACAAACCAAGTCGCTGCGGGAGGACGCACGGCGCACTGTGGCAACCGCCAAGGCGCGTTCTGCGACGCCGAAACGAAGCCCGAAAAAATAGACCGTCCGGTTGATCGAGAAATACGCATCCGTGTCCCGCCATCGGCGTCGTCGCTGCGCGAACTCCACTGTTTTACCTGCGCAGCCGCGGCGCGCGCAGACCGAGCACGCCGAGAGCCAGTCCGAAGGGGTCATGTCAGGACATAGGACAAACCTACGGCCGACCCCCGCCGCCAAAGCGGAAACGAGGCCGGAGTGAGGCCAATCCGCTTGCGGCGCCCAGTTGCAGCCGCTGTGCGATCCAGCCAGTGTCCTATGTCCTGACGTGACCCTGTCGGACTGGCCCTCCCTCACCTTCCGCGAACTCATGAGCCAAGCGAAGATCACCTTTGCCGACGTCGCGCCCAAGGACTCCGTGAAAGCCTTTTACGATCTCGGGTTTCATGCCCTCCGCCACTCGCATATTTCCCATGCCGCCAACGCGGGCGTGCCCGAGGAAATCCGCCGCGAGCATGTCGGCCATGCGTCCGACGTTCACCGCCAATACACGCACCGCGAGACCGAGGCCACTAAGCTCGCCTTCGCCAATATGCCGCGCCTGTTGGTCAAGCCCGCCGCCTCCGCATGAAGTCCGCCGGCCTAAAGCTCCGCGCAAAACGCTTCTACGCTCACTCCCGCCTGCGCAATCAATCCCGCCAGCGTGCCCGGCTTGATCGGCTTGTGCATGGGAACGACGACAGTGCGGGCGTCCTTCCGCATAATCAGATGGGAACCTGTTTGCCGCTTCACCGCGAAGCCGAGTCGGCCCAACGCCTTGGCCGCCTCCGACCCGTTGACATCGCGTGGGATCTTCACACCACCGCCAGCACCGGGTCTTGCACGAAATGGAGACGCACCGCTCTAGGCAAAGTCTCACCGTCGAAATACCCACGCACCGCATCCGTCACCATGGTTTGCAACTCGGCGAGCGTATCGCCC
>CANJNJ010000228.1 GCA_947474995.1 Opitutaceae bacterium
ACGCGTAGCACACCGCGCGCTCCAACCCGCGCTGGGTGAGCTCCCCCTTGTTTAAGAAATCCGCCGCTCCTCCGTCGAGGGCGGCCAGATCTGTGCCGTCCGCGCTGTTGCCCGTGAGCAGAATGACCGGCGTGGAGCAGCGCAGGACCCGGGCTTCGCGCAGTAATTCCAGACCGGTGCGGGCGCCCAGCTGGTAGTCCAGCAGGCAAAGCGCGTAGGTGCCGCTCGCGAGACTCCGGAGTCCCGCGGCATAGTCGGCGGTGTACTCGAGGACATAGTGGCCGCGACGGAAGCCCGTCACCATAAGCTGGAGCATTCCCTCCATCGCGGGTTCGTCGTCGATCAGGAGGATTTTTCTCACTTCGTTCATGGAAACCGGGCCCGGCCGGGCAGGGGTTGGCCTGCCACCGGTTAATAATCGGCCAAGTCCGGCGGTCCTTGAACGCCTTCGGCCAGGGCTGGGGTATTTTGGGCGGCTCGCCGCCGCCTTCTCCCGCCCCCGGATCTTCGTAGTTTCCGCCGTAATCGGCGGCGAAATACCCGGGTTTGGGCTTGCCGGGGGATCGGGCAAAATCTTAATCGCACCAACGGCGAACCGCCGATTTTCCTGTGGCCAGAATTAGAAAAAATGCTTCTTCGTTGGCTCGGTTCCCCTTGGTCGAGACCAAGGACCCCCGTGCGATCGCGGCCGTTACCGAAGAGAAATTTGCCGCGATGTATCCCGGGGCGCGCGCCACGTGGTTGCGCCGGTTGTTCCGCGATGTGGAAGACCTCTTTGGCGGTCGCCATCCCGATTACGGGGCTGTCGACCTGCGCTATCACGATTTCGAGCACACGCTCCAGGCGACGTTGTGCCTCGTGTTGTTGCTCGAAGGCCGGCACGCGGCGGGCGCGACGCCGGCGCTCAATGCCCGCCAATTCGAATTGGCCGTCGCCAGCGTGCTCCTGCACGACTCGGGGTACCTCAAACTGCGCAGTGATGCGGTCGGCACGGGGGCAAAATACACCTTCTGTCACGTCCTGCGCAGCTGCGCCTTTGCCGCCACCTACCTGCCGACGCTGGGCGCCAACGACCACGAGGTCGAAGCGGTTCTCGGCGCGATTAATTGCACCGGTCCGACGAAGGAAATCAGCCGGCTTTATTTTCGCGAGCCCTACGAAAAAATCATGGGCTGTTCCCTCGCCACGGCCGATTTCCTCGGCCAGATGGCCGCGGCTGATTATCCCGATGAGCTCGAAATCCTCTTCCACGAGTTTCAGGAGTCGGACAATTTCATCCACCTCCCGCCCGCGCGCCGCGTCTTCAAGTCGTGCCAGGAGCTGAAGGAACGCACGCCGCTTTTTTGGTCGAAGCTCGTCCACCCGAAACTGGAGGGCGACTATCAGGCGGTGTATCGATTTCTGGCCCACCCCTATCCCCACGGCCGGAATCTGTACCTCGAGGCGGTCGAAAAGAACATGGCGACCATTCAGCAGCGCTACGGCCGTGCTTAGCGGACTCGTGCCGTTGAAAGTTGAGCGGTGAAAGTTGAAAGCGATGAAGGCCGGGGCGAACTCGCTCTTTTTTGGCTGGGTTCGAGGCAAACGGATTTGTAACGCCGAAGCCGGGCGTCGCCGTGCGCGGGGAGGGGCGCCTCTCCGTTTTCCGGCGCGCGCAGTCGAACCCCCGGGGTCGGCGCGAAGCGCCTGAAGCCGCGACGCCCTCGCCGCAGTCAGCCGATGCGCCCCGTGCGGGCGGGCCCAGTCGTTTCGGCTTGCGGGGGTGGGGTCGGACCCGAGAATCCGGTCTCCCGTGAGAAGTCCGATCGCCGATATCCCGCAGCCCGCCCCGGCGGATTCCAGCGTGGAATTGTTGCGCACCCAGCAAGACTTGCGGCAGGCCAAAGACGCGGTCCTCGCCCTCCGCGCCAAGTTGGAGGAATTGCAGGGCGAACGGGAGGGTGCCGTGCAGCAAGCGATGGCGGTGTCGCAGGACGAAATCCGGCAACTGCGCCACACGGTCCAGACCCTGCGGGACGAATTGCAGACGCTGCAGGCGACCAAGGAGGAGTCCGTCCAGGTCGCGGTGGCCGCGGGGCACGACGAGGCGCGGCAGTTGCATGCGACGATCGCGGCGTTGCGAACCGAATTGGAACAGGCGGTGTCCCAGGGAGGCCAGGACCTTGAAACGCAAAGCCGGGCGGGTCGGGATGAGATCCGCCAATTGCACGAGACCATCATCTCGCTGCGGACCGAAATGGAGAAGCCCCATGGCCGGTAACGGCAAACTCACCCGTGAATTGCCGGCGCGGGGGTCGCGGCCCCCACGCGACACGCGCGCGTCGATGGAATTGCGCCTGCGGCGGAGCGAGATGCTCCTGCACCTCACGCAGCGGGTCGCCGCGATCGAGGACCTCGACGACTTGTTGACGACGTTGGTCGAGATCGTCGCGAACGAGACGAATGCCGAGCGCGGGACGTTGTTCCTCAATGATCCGGCGACCAGTGAACTCAGCTCGCGCATCGCCCAGGGGACCTTCAACCGCGAGATCCGCATGCTCAATAACTCGGGCATTGCCGGAACGGTTTTCCAGTCGGGGCAGGGCGAGATCGTGAACGACGCCTATGCGGACGAGCGGTTCAACGCCGAGGTCGATCGCAAGACTGGCTTTAAGACGAAGTCGATTCTCTGCGCGCCCGTCAAGACGGCCCGCGGCGAGGTGATCGGAGTGGTGCAGACGTTGAATAAACGCGGCGGTGCGTTCAACGCCGACGACCTCGCGCTGCTCGAGGCCATGGCGACGCAGGCGGCGTCCGCCCTGCAAAGCGGCCAGTTCGTCGAGCGGATGAAGAAGACGCGCCAGGCGGAAATGGAGTTCCTTGATCTGGTCGCCGACATCACCAGTTCGCTGGACCTCTCCGTACTGTTGCGCCGGGTGATGAGTGAGGCGACCCGGATGCTCAAGGCCGATCGTTCGACCCTGTTTCTCCATAACGAGAAGACCAAGGAGCTTTGGTCCGAAGTGGGCGAGGGCCTCAGCGCGGTGCAAATCCGCCTGCCGAACCAGGCCGGGATCGCCGGTGCCGTGTTTCAATCCGGCAAGACCATCAATATTCCCCACGCCTACGCGGATCTGCGTTTTAATCCGGCGTTCGACAAGAAGACGGGCTATTTCACGCGCTCCATCCTGTGCGTCCCGGTCGTCAACAAGAGCGGCAAGATCATTGGCGTCACGCAGGCCCTGAACAAGCGCGGTGGCCCGTTTAGCGAGGAGGATGAGGCCCGGCTGAAGGCGTTCACCGCCCAGGTTTCGATCGCACTCGAGAACGCGAAGCTGTTCGAGGACGTGCAGAACATGCGGAATTACAACCAGTCGGTGCTCGAGAGCATGTCGAGCGCGGTCATCACGCTGAATGAAGAGGGCCGCGTGCACACCTGCAACGCCGCCGGTTTCCGCCTCCTCAAGGTGCGCGAGGGCGATATCCTGGATAAGCCGGTCGCCGAATTCTTCACGGGACCAAACACCTGGATCGCCGAGCGGCTCACCGCAGTCGCCGCGTCCGGCCAGAGCGCGGTGTTCATGGATGCCAACATGGAGGTGCGCGGCGAGGAGTTGAGCGTCAATGTCACCCTGCAGCCGCTCGTCAGCCTCAAGAGCAAGCGGCTCGGCTCGATGCTGATGTTGGAAAACATCAGCAACGAGAAGCGGATGAAGTCGACGATGTCCCGCTATATGGATCCCGGGCTGGCCGACAAGCTGCTCGCGGGCGGGGGCGACCTGCTCGGCGGGCAGAGCGTCGAGGCGACCATGCTCTTCTCCGACATCCGCTCCTTCACGACGCTGACCGAGGAACTGGGCGCGCAGGGCACGGTGGCGCTGCTCAACGAATACTTCACGATCATGGTGAACTGCATCACGCACGAAGGCGGGATGCTCGATAAGTTCATCGGCGACGCGATCATGGCGGAGTTCGGCATTCCCGTGGGCCATGGCGATGACGCGGATCGCGGGATGCGGGCGGCCATCAGCATGATCAACGAACTGCGCGCCTTCAATCAGCGCCGGCAGGAGCGCGGGCAAAAGCCGGTGCTGATGGGCATCGGGCTCAACACCGACACCATCGTGTCGGGCAACATCGGTTCCCCGAAGCGGATGGACTACACGGTCATTGGCGACGGCGTGAACCTCGCGTCCCGGCTCGAGAGCGCGTGCAAGGAATACAGCGCGCAGATTCTCGTGAGCGAGTTTACCTATCGAAAACTCAAGGGCACCTATCGGTCCCGCGAGGTGGATCGGGTGATTGTGAAGGGCAAGACCGAGCCGATTGGCGTCTACGAGATTCTCGATTACCACACGGACGACACGTTTCCGCACCTGCCGGAAGTCATCAACCAGTTCCGTGGCGGACTCGGCTACTACCGGAAAGGCGAGTTCGATCGGGCCATCGCGCAATTCCGCGAGGCGCTCGCCCTGCACCCGGGCGACAAGCTCAGCCAGACCTACATCCAGCGTTGCGAATATTTGAAGGCCCACCCGCCGGGTGAGGAGTGGACCGGGGTCTGGGTGATGAAGACGAAGTAGCCAGCCCGCCTGGGTCACCCTGGGGTTGAGGGCAAAGGGGACGACGGACGCAGCGGTGTTTTCGGGGTAACCGGCGAGGACCGGTGACCTCTGTCCCGGTAGGAGCGGGTTTATCCCGCGCCCTCGCATGTGTTTCAATCCGCGCCCCGCTCCGAGGAGCGGGGCGATGCCGACTACGCCAAAGGTTCCGGTTGCCTATGATCAGTTTCAATCCGCGCCCCGCTCCGAGGAGCGGGGCGATCCGGCGCGAAACGGCGCGGGGGGCTCGCCTTCTTGTTTCAATCCGCGCCCCGCTCCGAGGAGCGGGGCGATATTCGAATGGGAATCAAAACATCACTTCTGGACTAGTTTCAATCCGCGCCCCGCTCCGAGGAGCGGGGCGATCGAGGGCGACGACGCCCCCGGCAAGGGCCAAGGCGTTTCAATCCGCGCCCCGCTCCGAGGAGCGGGGCGATGCTCACTGGTGGACGAATTCGTCGCCGCCTACGAGGTTTCAATCCGCGCCCCGCTCCGAGGAGCGGGGCGATGGTTGGTGGTGCATGACGCCGACACGCTCCGCGAAGTTTCAATCCGCGCCCCGCTCCGAGGAGCGGGGCGATCCTGATTTCCATGTCGGAAGAATCCATGGCGACATAGTTTCAATCCGCGCCCCGCTCCGAGGAGCGGGGCGATATCCGCCGCACCG
>CANJNJ010000229.1 GCA_947474995.1 Opitutaceae bacterium
AGGCGTCACCGAGGATCAGGCTGCGCCGGCCCGTCGGCTGCGAGCGCCCGCTGAAAAGATAAACGTAGTCGCGACCGCCGCGGGATTGTCCCGCCACGACGGGCAGGATGCGACCCGGGCCCGGCGCGCCTGGCAGAACGCGCCACTTGAACTCCGCAGGCTGGTCGCGCTTCGCGAGATCGAGCGACCAGAAGTCCGTCGTGCCGGTGGCGTCCAGCGTCGTTTCCTGGCCGGCCACCACATAGATCACGCGGCCCAGGATCGCCCCGCCCATGAACGCGAGCGGCCGCGGCAGAGCCGGTAACGGGGACGTGGTGACCGCGCGCGCCACCGGATCCCACGACAGCAGGAAAACATCGGCAAAGCACTGCGCCGCGTCACTCCCGCCCGCGCAGACCACGCCGTCCGGCGTGCTGAAGCTCATTCCGTAGGCGAGGCGGCGGGGCAGCTTGAAATGCTTGTCGGTCACCCACGCCTGCGTGCCGTCCGCTTTGCGCTCGAGGACGAAGAGGTCGTCCCACCACGTCTTCACTCCGCCGTCCCACGGCATCTTCCCGGAGAAATTTGCCCCGCCGCCGACCAGCAGCGCATCGCGGTGCACGCCGGCAAACGGCCCCGCCAGGCCGGGCTGGACCGTCTCGCCGGGACTGGGCGGCATGGGCGGGAGTTCATCCCACGCGAGACGCGCGGTCGCCGCTGCGGAGGAAGTCAGCATAGCGAGGCTGATGAGGGAGGAGAAAAGAAAGCCGGACATGTCGCCGACACTCGCAGAAAAATTCCCCGGCGTCAGCGGGATTTCTGCGCGGGCGGCACCGACACAGGTGGGTTGATGAGATCCGCGGTCGTCAGATATACACCCACCAGATGGCTTTTTCCCATCGGGTCGCCCCGGTTGGCGTAATCCACGTAAAAGATCCGCCCATCCTTGAGCGGAAGCCATGAGGAGTAGCCGTGATCCGGAGGGTGATTGGGCAGGTTCGGGTTGCCGTAGATCTGGATGAGCCGGTCGCGCTGGTACTGGTCCGGCCAGCGGCCGTCCTTCGCCGCCCACGTCCAGTCAAAGGCTGGCTGGCTCGGATTGCGCACCTGGTACGACACGTTCTGCCAGTAACTCTTGCCCTGCTCCCCCAACTGGCCGAATTGCGTGCGCTTGCCCGGAGTGTCGCTCAAAAAATCTTTCAACGGCAGCGATTCCCAAAAAACACAGGAGTTGAACACGATCTTGTCATCGACGCACACCTGCAGCCAGCCGCGCCGCAGCCGCACCGAGACATCATGATACTGGGTCATGTCGATCCGCTTGTTTTCATCGAGCATGTTCTCCGTCATCCAAATCCGGTCCGACGCGATCGAAATCACCACCGCCCCCCGAAACGCCAGCACGCGGGCGAGCGAAAGAAACGCCACCGGCACGCCCGGCGGGCCCTCGACCTTCAGTCGCGCGTTGAACGTGATTTCGCTCCGCGACGACTCCGGCGGGAGGAGGGTGTAGCGGGCTGCGGTGCCGGGCTTGTTCTCGATCACGAAGGCCTCGGGTGTCAGCGCGGCGGCAAACGGCGCGGCGGGCCCGCCCGGCTCGTAGCGACCGGCTTCCTGGTGCAGGTTCCCCACCCAGCCGTAGGCGCCGAGCGGGCCGAGCACATTGCGGCCCGTGACGAGCACGCGCCCGTCCGCCAGCTGCTTCGCGTAGGGCCGGTGAATCGAAAAGGGCAGCATCTGCGTGGGCGACCAGGTTTTCCCGTTGTCCTTCGAGAAGGCCACGAAGCTCGGGTTGCCCGCCGAGTGGTTCTCGCGCAGGACGCAGGCGAGTTCCTTGCCACCGTCGAGGATCACGACCCCGCCCTCGCAATAGCGGAAAAATCCGTCGTGCGCGATCGTGCCGCGCTCCTGCCAGGTCTTGCCCTTGTCCGTGCTCACGTAGAGCACCTCGGCGAATTCCTGCGACGCACCCCGCATCACCTGCGCGGCAAATCCCAGGCTGCCGTCCGGCAGGTCGAGAATACGATCCGGCTCAAAGCCCTTCACGGTCGTCAGGGTCTCGGCCTTGGTCCACGTGTTGCCCTCGTCGCTACTCCAGTAAATCATGATCCCCGAAGGCTGGTCCTCGTGGAAATGACCCCAGTCGTCCTGGTCGATCAGCACCGCGAGCCGGCCGTCCTTGAGCCGGCTGAGGCGCGGCGTGACCAGGCGCTCTTCGCCCTTGCGCATGTCGTGGCTGTCGACCTCGGCGTGTTTCCGCCACGTCCGGCCCTGGTCATCGCTCGCGAGGATGATCAAGTGCTGGTCTTCCATGGAAAAATGCACCTCGGTGTCGCTGTAGACGAGCATCAGGCGACCGGTCGACAACTCGACGACGTCGGGATTCTTCGTGAAGCGCCCGGGATTGCGCCACACGTCGAACACGCGGTCCTCGACCGAGCGGGGCGCGGCATGGGCCGCGGCGGCGGCGAGGGGCAGGAGCAGCAACCAAAAGCCTGCGAGGGCTGCGAGCGGGAAACGACACGATACCTTCATGGGAAAGCAGGGATTAAGGGAGAATCCGCACAACGGCGGTTAAACGTGGCGACAGTTTGAAGACGGCCCAGCCTGCACAAGGGAAAGGCCATGGTACTTTTCCTGAACCTCGCCTGATCCGCGCACGGTGCCACAGAAAATTGGTTCCCGAGTAAAACCACCAGATTCCGCGCTTATCGCGGAACAGCAAAGTCCAGTGACCAGACGTCGGGGGTCCGGTAGCCGGGGATGCGTTCGCCGCAGGGAATGATCCACTGGTTGCGCCAATACGTCGTCGGCACGGTGGCCCGGGAGAAGGGCGTCGTTCCCACTTTGATCCAGCGGTTTTCCGCCGGCCGGTACGCGAACGCAGTCTGCTGAAAGCCGGGGTGATGCGGTCCATCCAGGTGAATCAACGTGCCGTTGTCGCCGGACAGCACCAACGGTTGTCCATCGGCCGTGACCGGCGCCGGCGACGGGGCCGCGGCCGCGACCGCGGGCAGGTCGGCGAGCCGGCGCCAGCCGGCCTTGGCCGTGTAGGAATAGGCGTCCTTCAGGAAAGTGCGGACGCGCTTGCCGTCCGACCCGGCATGAAGCCCCACTCCGCTGAAGAGGTAGAAGGTATCCCCCACCGCGGCGGCGACCGGGAGCATGCGGGTGGGACCGGGACAGGGCGGCAAGACGCGCCAGCCGGCGTCGAGGGCCGTGAGATCAAGCGCCCAGAAGTTATTCAGCGCCTCCGTGGCGTCGGGAGTTTCGATGCCGCAGGCCACGTAGAGAACATGTCCAACCAGGGCGCCGCTTGTGAAGGCGCAGGGACGCGGCAGCGACGGCAACGGACGCGTGGCAAGGTCGCGGCCGTTCCAGGTCAGCAGGAAGACATCGGTGAAGTGGATGCGCGCATCACCCCCGCCGGCAATGATCACTCCACCCAGGGCGTTCACTGAAACACCGTAGCCGTTGAGTCGGGGCAATTTTCCGATAGCCTTCCATTCGCCATTCGGCGCCGGGAGGGCATAGACGGCGTCGTACCACGTTTTCACCCCACCCTCGAACTGACGTTTTCCGGGAAAATTCGCGCCGCCGGCAATCAGCAGGCTGTCGCCCGAAACCCCGGCGAACATCCCGGCGAAGCCCTCGTAGTCAGGAATCGACGGCAGCCGCTCCCAGTTGAGAAACGGCAGCTGGGCCGGCCTTGAAACCGCCTGCTCCGCGCCGCGGAGCGAAACGACGGCACTGGCGACGGACAGGAGGGCGGCGAGCAGGGCGGTGAAATAAGTGGGGCGCATGAGGGCAAAGTCTATCGGCGTTGACGGAGGAAGATCCGGTGATCCATGAAGCTTTAGCCGATGGGTGGCGATGACGGGATTTCCACGCGGGTGCCGGAGCGGAGCGCCGCCAGGGACGAGTCGACGACCAGCACCGTGCCCAGCGCATCCCACGCGGAACTCTCCGGCAAGCGCTCGCCGGCAATCGCATCGAGGAAAGCCTGATGCTCGTCCCGGTACATCGGATCCCGCTCGCCGGAGGTTTGCTCCTCAATCACGTCCTGGGAGGCGCACCGCCCATGGCGCAACAGGCCGGTGTTGAAATCAAAATGAACCCAGCCCGCATCACCCACGATCTCGTAGTGGTGGCGCTCTGGCATTTGGACGTAGTTCAAATCCATCGTCACGAGCAGCGGCTGCGCGTAGAGGTAGGAGATGCAGGCCACGTTGGGACGCGACTGATGCGCCAGCGAGCCGGCCTGAATGCCGCGCACCTCGACCGCGATCGGCCGCACGCCCAAAAGCCAGTGGAACACATCAGGCTGGTGGGCATAGTCCAGCAGGAGCGCGCCCTCGGTCGTGGCCTGATAGCGGGACTTGGAATTAACCAACGTAATGTAAGTGCCCACGCGGCAGTGAACGCTCACGATTTGCCCCAGGGCCCCTGACGTGATCAGTTCCCGGACCCGGCGAAGACCCGGGTTGAAATGGAGCTGAAAGCCTACGGTCAGCACGTGCTTCGTTTCCGCCACGGCCTCGGCCATTTTCCTGCCGCCCTCGACGGTGTCGCTCATCGGCTTCTCGCACAGCACGTGGGCGCCCGCCTGCAACGCCGCGACCGTCTGTTCACAGTGGCTGGAGTGCGGTGTGGCGATGACCACCATGCCCGGCTTTGTCGCCAGCATGTCCGCAAATGAAACGTGCAATCGTCCGGGCGGAGCCATCTGGGACAAGGCAAACTCACGGGCCGCGGGGATGCTTTCACACCATTCCACCATCACGTCATTGCGCTCGGCCAGCAGCCGGGCGTGACGGCGGCCGATGGAGCCGAGCCCGACCACGACGATGCGGTTATTTGCCAAGGCCATGGGTCAGTGCGCCAGTTCGCGCAACTCGACGTTGTCGAAGGATGCGGTGCAGTTGAGCGTGCCGAGGGCGATGAAATTTCCGTCGTAGGTCGTCGGGATTTTCGTCTGCTGGATCACCGCGCCGGTCGCTTTGTCCTTCACGACATACTCAACGCTCGCGGCCCGCTGGGTGATCTGGACGTGATACCAGCGGTCGGACACGGGCTTCCGGTCCACCAGCCAGCTTTTCTGCGATTCACGGAATTTCTCCGGGCGACTGACGTAGCCGAAATGTTGCTGCTTCTCCAAGCCGACTTTTCCCGCTCCTGACCAGATGAGAGCCTGCCAGTTGTCCTCGTCC
>CANJNJ010000230.1 GCA_947474995.1 Opitutaceae bacterium
GCAGCCCGAAAAGCAGCAGGGGAAGATCGACGGTCATGGGGAGGAAGTGAGGAAGCAGGCCGGGCCGGGGCTGTCAAAGTTTCGGTGCAGGTTGATAGCGCCTTGCTTCCGGGACGGCGAGGTCCGCCTCGAGTTCACGAATCCGTCCCAGCACCACATCGGCTCCCGCCGCCTCGTCTTGCGACGGGAGTTGGGGATGCAGGCGAATCAGCCAGTCCAAGGCCTCCGCCTTGCGTCCCAGACGGCGCAGCAACTGGGCGTGCAGGCGCGCAGCATAATAGGGTTTGGGCGGCATTTCCCAAGCGCGGCGGTAACTCTCAGCGGCCGCCGCCATATTCCCGAGACGATTGAGTTCGATGTTGGCGCGCTCAATCCAGAGATCGGCCGTGGCCGGGTGAAAGCGCATGGCAGCATCCAGGTACGCCAGCGCCAGTCCCGCCTGCTCGTGGTCGATACGGCTTTGCTCGGCCATGGGCACGACGTCGTAGCCGCCGGCGAGCTCGATGCGCCAAGCCGACAAATCGTACGCGAGGATGCGCGCCCCGTTGAGCCAAAAATAAACCGGCCGCGGGTCGACCGTCGTGACCAAATGGATCAACGACTCCGTGGTCGGCAGATCGTGCTGCTCCCACCGGACAAACATCCGCAGCCATGTGGCATCAGCCACCAGCGTCCGAAATCCACCCAACAACGCGAGCGTCACACCCTGACCGCCGGCCACCGCGACCGATTCGAGCCGCAGGGCGGGCTCATGTTCGCGCCGGTCGGTCCAGACCGGCGCCGCCACCCGGCCGAGCAGCGCACCCGCGCCGGCCAGACCTGCCACCATCACGACGAGTGCAAGCCAGCTAGATTTCACGGTGGCGAAAACTGAAGATGGCGAGGGCGCAGGTGGTGCCAAGGTACCCGAAGCCGTAAAGCGACAACCGCGCGATCTGGCTCCACGCCGGCAGGTCCGCGCCCACGAACGCATCCGCCAGTGCGAAGAGATTGAAATTGGGAAACAGGAGTCCCAAGCCCCCCCCGCCGAGTCGGGCGAGCCAGGCTTCACTTCGTCCGTAGGCCTCCTGGGCCAGATATTGGAGGTGGCCGATCACCAGGATGAAAAATCCACTCACCACGGCGAAGAGCTGCGTTTGCGCAAAGCTCGCGACCAGAAGCGTGAATCCCGCCAGCACGGAAAGTTTCAACCAGCCGAGAAACCCGGCCACGGCCACTCCAGCATAGTTGACCACTCGACCCGTCGCAAACGCCGCGGGAAAATCGCGCATCAACTCGCCTTCCCGCCACCACAGCACGGTCGCAAGCACGGCGGTGAGCAGCGCGCAGAAGGCGCCGAGCAGCACGAGGAGGCCCCAATATTTTCCCACGACAAATTCCGACCGACGCACCGGCCGGGCCAGCAACGTGAGCACGGTGCGGTTTTCAATTTCGCCGAAGAAAAGTTGCGCGGTTGCCGTGATGGCCAGCGCCGAACCAAAAAACGTCATCGCGCCCAGTCCGCAGTCGGCGAGAAATTTCAGTTCGGGGGCGCCGAAGTTGAAATCGCGGAACCACCGCGCCCCGATCACCAGGGCCAGGGCGAGGCCGAGAAAGAGCCCGATGATTTTTTGGCGCACCGCCTCGCGCAGCGTGTTGCCGGCGATCAACACCGCCTGACCGGCCGAAAATGGCAGCGCCCTCACGACTGCTCCTGCTTCCCCACCCGCTCCAGGTAGACCCGTTCGAGTTGCGCCCGGGGCGTTTCGACTGAATGCAGGGCCCGGCCCCGCGCGGCCAGCCAGGCACGCAGTTCCTCCAGCTCGCCCGGTGGCAGGGCGTCGAGCACCATCGCCTGGCGGTTTCCCCGACCCGGCAAATCCGCCATCCGCCCCTGATAGATTAGCCGGCCCCGATCCAGGATCGCCACCCCATCGCAGACCTCCTCCATCTGGGCGAGAAGGTGGGAGGTAATCAGGACGGTTTTCCCTTCGGCCTTCAGTTCCAAAACCAACCGGGCGATCATCGCGGCGCCGGCGGGATCCACCCCGGCGGTCGGCTCGTCGAGAATCAGGAGTTGCGGCTGGTGGACGATCGCCTGGGCCAGCCCGATGCGCTGCAACATTCCCTTCGAGTAATTTCGCACCAACCGATCCGCGGCGCCGGTCATTTCCACCCGGTCGATCGCCGCCCGCGCGCCCTCATCAAGGGCGCGACCGCCGAGCCCGCTCAGCCGGGCGTAAAACCGCACGAGTTCGAAACCCGTGAGGTGCCCGTAGAAGTAAGGGGCCTCGGGCAGGTAGCCAACGGTCCGCCGGGCATCGGCCCGCTCACTCGGGACCCCAAAAATCGTGCCGCGCCCGGCCGTCGGGGCCAGCAGCCCCAGCAGCAACTTGATTGTCGTGCTCTTGCCGGAACCGTTGGGTCCCAGCAAGCCAAAGACCTGACCCGGTTCGATGCGCAGCGTCAGATGGTCGACGGCACGCAGCTTCACCCCCCGCAGTCCAATCGCGAAATCCTTGACGAGGCCTTGCAGTTCGATGGCCGCAGCGGAAACGGACTGAGGAGCGACGGGCGATGCGGGCATGCAATCACTTGATGGCAAAGCCGCGGAACTCCGCCGGGCGCTTGCGGTTGGTCCGCTCCAGCTTCCGGATATACCCGGGCATTTTCTCCTGCACGGCCTCGATAAAGGCCGTCACGTCGTCCTTCCGCCCCTCCGCTTCCAAGTGAACCCGCCCGTCGGCCAAATTAGCGACAAAGCCGGCGACGTCGAACTCCTTGGCCACCTGCAGGACAGAATAGCGGAAACCCACGCCCTGGACGTGGCCGGAAAAATAGACGGTCTCGTGGTGCACTTCTCCCATGGGCGAAAAAACTAGTGCGCCTTCATCCCACTTTACAAGGCCGGCTGCGCCGTGACATCGCGCGATGGTCCCATCGCCGAGGCAATTTTAACCGTTAATGGCCGCGGGCCAGTGGGCCCGCGAGAAGCCCTTGCCCGGCATCGTCGCCACCGGGGCATTTTGCGAGCCGCCGTTACGTCCCGCTTCTCCCGAAGCAATTGCGGAAGCGAAACCTTCGCGTGGATTGGCGGTTAATTCGGGAGGGATTTATATTTGCGTTTGAACGCAGGCCGATCTCAGTTTCGTCCATCGAATGAGCAACTCCGAATCTGACGGTGGTGCGGGCAACGACTGGGAAGAACACGGCGAGTTGGCGTGGACGGAATTCGATTGGGAACGTTACCTCCGCGAGCAGGATGACGCGATTTTGCGGTACCTGCGATTTTACGACGCGTGTAAGGTCGCTCCCGACCGGATCGACGCGGTGGCGAAAAAAATGGATTGGGGCCAGGAAGACTGGAGCGAGGAAACGGAGGACACGACAGCCGCCGCGGAAGCCGCCGAGCCGGAGACTTTCGACGCGAAGGACGACGTCTATACGCTGCACAAGAACCCGATTTTCATCGCGACCAAGGCCATTTATCTGGGGCTGAACCGGTCGTGGGTGCCCTTGGCGTCGGTTCCGGCCAACGTGCCGCAGCCGCTCGCCATGGCGCTCCTGTCGTCGCTGCAGCGCGGCGAAGAGCAGGCCGTGCAGGCGATTAACGCGCTCGATTTCGGCGACTACGCGATGGCGGTGAGTTTGTTCAAGCGCGCCCTGAGTGGCCTGAACGGCACCCTGGCCTTGATCAACGATGATGGCGTGGCCCGGCACAAGCGGGTGCTCGCCTGGCGGGAGCAATCGCTGCCGATGCTCTTCGATTTGCGGGAGATCTGGCTGCGCGTCATCAGCGAATGCCGCGAGGAACTGGACCGGCCGGTCGACGAAGAAAACTGAAGCCGACAGCCGCCGCTGTTATGAATGTAGCGCCCGACATCGGCCGCACTCACTCCGGAGAAATCCACGAGTTTTGACCAGTTATTCGGCGAATTCGGAGCCGGGGCGAAAGAGAATTCAAGGAAGTAGCTCGCCGGCGTCAGCGGTGGACTCGCAAACGTGAGTCCCTGGTCGAGGTGAACACCTCGCCGAGGGCCGTGACTTGGCCCGAGACTGCCGCAAATGGGAGGAATCCGAGAGAAGGACTCCCGGGCACATGGGCACCCAGAGTACCCCGCAATCCGAATTCGCCCAACAAAGTCGCCGCCGGCAGCATCGCGGCCAAGCCGGCGAACGCCCAAGCAACCTGCAGGCGGCGGCCGAGCAAAGGCATCGGGGCCCATTGCCCCGCGTCCGTGCGAGGCGAGACCCATTCGACCGGTGTCTTCTGCCTTCGGCCGACATCGACCCGGCGAGGGGGGTGTCACGTTACATCCTTGCGGGCCTCGTTCGCGACCGGTCGGAAAAACTTTCGTGTTCGCTTGCCAGAGACTCCGAGACTCTCCACAAGAAACTTCGATGGCCCGGAAGTGCCGGATACCAAGAGCCTGGGTGCAGCGGAAACGATGCGCCTTGGTTCGGAAATATTCGCAGTTCCGTGGGCATGTTGGTGATGGTGTGGTTCGAATTTACCGCGCGATTGCCCGGATCGGGAAGGAGAGATGGCCGAGTGGTCTAAGGCGGCGGTTTGCTAAACCGCTGTAGGGGTTTAAATCCCTACCGAGGGTTCGAATCCCTCTCTCTCCGCCAGTCTACCATCGGTCGCAGGAAAGCGTCCGGCCGGAGTCCTGCCAAGTTGGTTCAAATGCAACCGATTCGTCACGGCAAGGCGGCCATGGCACCGTTTAATCATGGCGGCCGGAATCCGCGGAAGCCGCACTGGCAAAAGTTCGGGCTCGAACTGCGCGAGATCAAGAGCCGGCGTGGCTTGGCTGCAACGGCACCGCCCGGGCAATTCGCGCTCATTCCCGGTAACGGTCGACACAGCCTGTGCCCCCCAGCGTCGCAGGCACCTGCCCCCTCGCCGCCGCTGGACCGGATGAGGCGCGGTCGAATCACCCACCCCGCCCTTGCGAGGCAGGCTAGCACCAAACTTTCGGCCGGCTTCGAGGCGCCCGGAGCGTTCCAAAGCGTTCCGGCCCACCCTCGGCGTCAGGTTCGACGCCGAAAGTGCCCTTCTCCAGCCCGGATTAGTACTTGTACCGCAGAGTCAGGGACGCGCGGAACGTATCCGACGCCTGCACCAAAGCCTGGTTGAACACCTGCACGATGTACCGCTTGTTAGTCACGTTGGTCAGATTGAGCTGCGC
>CANJNJ010000231.1 GCA_947474995.1 Opitutaceae bacterium
GCAGCGGATCGTCGGCCTGCTGGACGAAGCGTTTGAGGGCCTCGCCACCGCCAAAGCCAACGCCGAAAAGAACCTCCAAAACGCCCGCGCCCTCTTCGAAAGCCACCTCCAATCCGTCTTCACCCAGCGCGGCCCGGGGTGGGTGGAGACAAAATTGGACGACGTTACAGATTTGATTACGTGCGGAGTCGCAAAGCGGCCCGAATACGTGCCAGAAGGCATCCCGTTCCTTTCCGCAAAGAACGTGAAGGGCGGCCAAGTGATTTGGAGCGGACACCAGTATGTCTCGGAGGAGACTCACCGTGCGTTGACCAAAAACAACAAGCCGAAGATTGGCGACATCCTCTATACGCGAGTTGGAAGTTACGGTGAAGCCGCGATCATTGATCGAGATGTCGAGTTCAGCATTTTCGTCAGCCTCACGCTGATTAAGCCGAAACCCGTCGTCCTGAACTCATTTCTCAAACACTACTTGAACTCGTCTGCGGTGAAAGAATTGGCCGCTGACAGCATCACTGGTTCGGGCGTCGGCAACTTGAATGTCGGCACGGTCCGGGAGTTCCCGATTCATCTGCCGCCACTGACAGAGCAACGGTCTATTGTTTCCCAGCTCGACGACCTCCGCGAAGAAACCCAACGCCTCGCCCGCCTCTACGAGCGGAAGCACGCCGCGCTGGAGGCGTTGAAGAAGTCGCTGCTGCACCAAGCCTTCACCGGAGAACTGTGAGCCATGAGTGAAACCTCCCAAAGCCTCATTGCCTACTGCCGCGAGAATGACCGCGTCTGTCCCGAAGCCGGACTTTGGCACAAGCTCTGGGAACTCCTTCCCGAGCGCCGTCAAATCGGCGCAGGCTGGCAACCGTCATTGCCACTCATCCTCGCGGCGTGGGATCACACATCAAATCTCGAAAAGATGCTCCGCCTTGCCGACCATATCGATTGGGCTGAAAAGCACGGCAGCCTGCCCGAAGTCGCCGCGTTTCTCCGCAAGCTCGACGAAAGCCAGTGGCATCACCTTGGAGATTGAGCGTATGAACGCCACCGCCACCCAACGCCTCGCCCGCCTCTACGAGCGGAAGCACGCCGCGCTGGAGGCGTTGAAGAAGTCGCTGCTGCACCAAGCCTTCACCGGAGCACTGTGATGAACGATAAAGTGAAATCCACGAATCCCACGGAGCGGCAGGGCCAATTTCTCGCCTACATTTTTCAATATGACCTGGTCAACGGTTGCGCTCCGGCGGAGGCGGATATGCAGCGGTATTTTCAGATCACCGCCCCCAGCGTGCATTCGATGGTGCTCACGCTGGAACGGCGTGGCTTCATCAGCCGAGTGCCCGGGCAGGCGCGCCGTATCACCGTGCTGATTCCCCCGGAATCGTTGCCCACTCTGAAACGTATCCAGCGCTGATTAATCGAACCCATGCTCACCGAAACCCAACGCCTCGCCCGCCTCTACGAGCGGAAGCACGCCGCGCTCGAGGCGTTGACCCAGTCGCTGCTGCACCAAGCCTTCACCGGCCGGCTCTGAGCTTGCGGCGGCGGGCGCACCGGGGCACGGTAAGGTTGCTCCCTTCCCATGGCCGAACACGAGACAGTTGAATTTGTGCTAGATGGCACCATTGCCGGACAACCCGTCTCGGCCAGCGCAGGCGTGCCCTTCCTTCGCTTCCAGGAATTCAACGAGGAGGTGCAGCGTTATGTCCAAGGCAGCGACGACAAGGCCGCCCTGCGCGACCTGACGGTGCAGATTTCCGACGGTTCGTATCGCCTCCGCGTGCTCATCCCCGCCGGGCTGCTGGCCTCGCTCGTGGCCGACACCGCCCAGCTGGCCCGGTCCGCACCTCTGGCTGACATCGATCCGCATCGCGCCCGGGTAATCCTGCGCTGGCAGGAACGCGCCAAAATGGATGGCCAGCTCACCTACGCTATCCGGAGTCCGCGCGGGGCTTTCCCACCGGTCACCGTGAACAAGGATTCGACGCTGCGCCGCGAGGAGCGAGTGCAGTGGGTGCAGATCGAGCGCTATCTGGTCGGCAAAATCCTCGAGTGGGGTGGTGCGCAATCGCCCAACATCCACCTGCGCCCGCGCAACATGAAGGAGGCAATCATCATCGACGCCACGGAGGACCAGATCCACGCCGAACGGGACAACCTCGTCTATCATCAGGCCATCGTGCATGTGCGCGCCCGGCAAAACGCCCAGACCGGCGAAATCGACAAAAAGAGCTACAAGCTGATCGAACTGCGTCCCTACCAGCCGGAGGTCAGCGAGGATCGGCTGCAGGCGCTGTTTGAAAAGGGTGCCGTCGCATGGAAGAATGTCCCCGACGCGAGCGCCTGGGTGAACGAGCGACGGGGCGACACGTATGGCTGACGGCGTGCTCCTCGACACGGGTTTCCTGATTTCGTTCGTCGATCCGACGCGCAAGCATCATGCAGTCGCCGTCCAATTCTTCCGGTATTTCGCCAGCGAGGGGATGCCCATGTTCCTCTCGACGATCGCCGCGGCGGAATTCCACCAACAGCAATCCGTCGCGGACCTTCCGCTGGATGCCATGATCGTGCTGCCGTTCAACCTCGCCGACGCCATGCGGGCCGCAGAATTGGATTTTACCCGGTTCAAGGGAACCACCGGCGTCACCCGCGATGCGCTGAAGGATGATTTTAAGCTGCTCGGTCAGGCGAAAGCCAATGACCTCGCCCATGTGATCACGGAAGATGCCTCCAGCCTCTACAAGTTCTGCGAAGAATTGCGGGCCAAGGGAGCCCTTGCAGTCCGGGCGATCAAATTGGAGGACGGATTCAAGAAGTCTCATTTCGATCCGGTCGGTCAGCATGATTTCGAAGCAAAGCTGGATGATCCATCGATGCCGGTCACGTAAACCCCAGCTCTACGAGCGGAAGCACGCCGCGCTGGAGGCGTTGAAGCAGTCGCTGCTGCACCAAGCCTTCACCGGCGCACGGTGAAATGAAGCCGCGCATCCCATCTTCCAGCCGCCGGAGTTATCCGGAGATTCCGGATAACTCGCGGGATTGCCCATCATCCACATTTTGCCCCATCTTGGAGGCCGTCCATGACTGAGAAATCCCAGCCATCCCCCCCGCCCGGCGGCCAGTTCCTCGTTTACCAGACCGCCGACGGGAAGCTGAAGATCGACGTGCGGTTCGAAGGTGAGACCGTCTGGCTCACCCAGCAGCAGATGGCGGAGTTGTTCCAGACCAGCGTGCCCAACGTGAGCATGCACATCCGGAACGTGTTTGGGGAAGGTGAGCTGCAAGCCGCTTCAGTGGTTAAGGAATCCTTAACTACTGCCGCCGACGGGAAGAACTACGCGACCAAGTTCTACAACCTCGATGTCATCATCTCGGTGGGCTACCGGGTGAAGTCGCTCCGGGGCACGCAATTTCGCATCTGGGCCACCCAACGACTGCGGGAATACATCGTGAAGGGATTCGCCCTCGACGACGAACGTCTGAAAAATCCCGACCAGCCGTTCGACTATTTCGAGGAGCTGATGCGGCGGATTCAAGACATCCGCACGTCGGAGCGGCGGTTCTATCAGAAAATCACGGACATCTACGCCACCAGCATCGACTACGACCCCACGCAGGAGGTCAGCCTCCGTTTTTTCAAAACCGTCCAGAACAAGGTGCATTGGGCGATCACCGGGCAGACCGCCGCCGAGATCGTCCACGACCGGGTGGACGCGGCCAAGCCTAACCTCGGATTGACGAACTGGCGCGGCGCGGTGATTCGCAAGCCGGATGTCGTCATCGCCAAAAATTATCTCTCCGAGCCGGAGCTGGCCGCCCTGAACAATCTCGTGGAGCAATACCTGATTTTCGCCCAGGGTCAGGCGATGCGGCGCGTGGCCATGCACATGGCGGACTGGATCACGAAGTTGGATGCTTTCCTGACGCTCAACGAACGCGACATCCTCATCCACGCCGGGCGCATCTCGCACGAGATGGCGCAGACCAAGGCCGAGCTGGAATACGACAAGTTCAAGGCGCTGACCGCGGGCGATGCCCGCCCGGTGGACGCGAACTTCGATCAAGCCACGAAAGACCTACTGAAGCTGCCAAATTCGAAAAGGCCCAAGCGGCCGAAGCCATGAACGAAGCCGAGACCATAGATGCCTACATCCTCCCCGCTTTGAAAGCGGTGGGCTGGGGTGCGGAGGGCTGCCGCATCCGGCGCGAGTATCCCATTGCGCCCGGTCGCATCGAAGGTCACGGCAAACGCAGCAAGGCGCTCAAGGCGGATATCGTTCTCGAATACCGCAACACCAAGCTCGGTGTAGTCGAGGCCAAGGCGGAGGACGAGGAACTCACCGAGGGCGTCGGGCAGGCCAAGGAATACGCGGGCAAAATGGCCGTGCGCTTCGCCTACGCCACCAACGGACGCGGCATCTACGCCATCGACATGGAGACGGGCAAGGAAGGCGAAATCGCCGCCTACCCCACGCCGGACGAACTCTGGACCATGACCTTCGCCGCAGCGGATGCGTGGCGCGACCGCTTCGCGGCCGTGTCGACGCCGGACAAGAGCGGGAGTTGGACGCTGCGTTTCTATCAGGAGATCGCGGTGAACCGGGTGCTGGAGCAGATCGTGGCGCAGAAAAAACGCATCCTGCTCACGCTCGCCACGGGCACAGGGAAAACCTCCATCGCGTTTCAGATCGCGTGGAAGCTGTTTCAGGCGCGGTGGAATCTCGCGGAATGGAAAAAGCCGGGCGAGCCGACGCGGCGACCGCGCATCCTCTTCCTCGCCGACCGCAACACGCTCGCGACGCAGGCCTACAACGACTTCACGTCGTTTGCCGCGTTTGCCGATGACGCGCTGGTGCGGGTGAAACCGGAGGACATCCGCAAAAAGGGTTCGGTCCCCAAGAACGCCAGTCTGTTCTTCACCATCTTCCAGACGTTCATGTCGGGGCCGATGAAGGACGGGCAGCCGTCGCCATACTTTGGGGAATACCCGCCCGATTTCTTCGATTTCATCGTCATCGACGAGTGTCATCGCGGCGGGGCGAAGGATGAAAGCGACTGGCGGGGCATCCTTGATTACTTCGCGCCGGCGGTGCAACTCGGCCTCACCGCCACACCGAAGCGGAAGGACAACGTCGATACCTACGCCTTCTTTGGCGAGCCGGTCTACACC
>CANJNJ010000232.1 GCA_947474995.1 Opitutaceae bacterium
CCGGGACAGCGGCGGGCGGCGGTGGCACCTCGAAGCCGACAATTTTTTCCATGACCCATTTTCCGCGAATCACCGGGGAGGTCGTATTCCCGTTGGCCGTGACCTTGAGGACGCTGGCCTGCGTCAGGAAACCGCCCCGCGGGGACTTCTTGGCCAGATGGAACCGGCGCATGGTCACCCCCTGGACGTTGGCGATTCCGTAGTGCGCCGCCAGCCGCTCATTGAGGAACGTAAAGTTTGAATCGACGATGTTGCGCGCCGGCAGATCCTCCTGCAGCAGCGCGCTGAAAAAGAGCTTCGTCTCCGCCATCGCCGCCTCCGTCAGGGAATCGTCGAGATAGTAGTCATTGTAGAGTGCCGTGTCCGGCGTGGTCTCGAGCATCTTGCGCTGATCGAGCCAGTAATCGAGAAACGCCTCCACAAAACGCCGCGCCCGTGGATCGGCCAACATCCGGTCGGTCTCCGTGCGCAGGATCTCCGGTCGGTGCAGCTCCCCTCGCGCCGCCCGTATCCGCAGGGCCGCATCCGGTTCCGAGTTCCACAGGAAAAGTGCCAAGCGGGTCGCAAGCGCGCCATCGTTCAAGGGCCCCGGTTTTTCCTCGAGGTAAACATACGCGGGTGAGGCCAGGACGGCCTTGTAGGTGGCGATCAACGCATCCGCGAAACTGAATTTCATGCCGGTGAAATGCTGCTCAAAGAGCCGCAGGAAAAGCTGCACATCCGCCTCTTCCACCGGCGTGCGATAGGCCCGCACCATGAATCCGCGCAGCAGTTTCTCGGCGTCCGCCTTGGGGTTCGCCGATGTCACGTCAAACGCCACTTCCGCTGGTCCGTTGCGCCCGCGGCCACCGCGGCCACGTCCGCGCGCCGCGGCTTCATCGGTCGCAGCCGGCCCAACCTTCTTCAACGGGAGATCGCCGAAAAGCAGCCGATAGCCGGCTTCCGAGGATTCATCGTAAAGCGGCCCCTCGACCTCCATCCAACGAAACGCCACGGCGGGCATGCCATCGCTCTGCGCCAGCGGATTGATGTACCGGACGCCCCGGTAGGTCGGCGTCGTCCGGGTCCGAACAAACCGCGTCGCATCGGTAATGACCCACTCGTTCGCGAGCATCCACTGCGGCGCCAGTTCGTAGACGCCGGGTTCGGGCGTCACGTCAAAGGTCCCGAGCAGCCGGGCCACTCCCCCGGCGGTATAAATGTGCATCGGCTCGTCGCGCCGGCCCGGTGAGACCAAGTCGAAATTCGGATGGTACCACTTGGGCGGCTCGGGCACGCCCTCCGGCCGGTCCCGCGATGAATCACCGAAATCAATTTTGAATCCTCCCGGCCCAGCCCACGCCGTGTAGCCGCTGAACCGCAGCCGATAACGGCCGGTCACGGGCGCGGTAAAATTGCGCCAATGGGTCGAATAGCCGATGACGTAATTGCTGGAAACCCAGCCCACCGCCTCCTGCTCGCGCAGGGTCGGGTCCGCCGCACCCACCGTCACCGGCGCGCGCCGCACGCGAACGTCCGGCTGCGCCTGGGTGCCCAGCAGCGGAAAATGCCGGCGCACCGGCGAATTGTTTCCGACCAGATAATTCATCAGGAACAGATTGTCCCCGGCGAGGCTGTTCTCTTCCCGGGCGTAATAGCGGACCGTGCGCGTCGGCGTCCGGTCGGCCTGAACCAACAGAATCTGGCGCACAGCGTACTCGGCGGCATCGAGGTAGCGGGCCATATGCACGTGCGAAACATCCAGCGCCTCGCTGAGGCGATTGAAGCCGTGCGATTCCCCATCCTCGGGAAGCCTCTCGCGCACCTGCAGCCACGGGGCCTGGAGCAAATCACGCAGGGCGTTTTCGTATTCGTAACGATTGAGCCGTCGTTGGGTGGCGCGACCTTCGGCCAGCGTCCGCTGTTGCTCGGTCGTCGTCAGCGACGTGGCCAAGCCCTCCACGAATGACTTAAGGGCGGTTGCCACGGGCCGCTTTTTCTCCTTCGGCGGCATTTCACCGGCCTGGACGCGATCGTGGATTTTGACCCAAGCTTGAAAGTTAACCGAATCAGCCAGAGTGAATTTGAGGCTCGTCAGGTCCAAGCCACCCTCCCGATCCACGTCGTTGTGACAGTTCGAACAATAGCGATCCACGAAACCCAGGGCGTCCGCCTCGAGGAAACTGGCCCCGCGCGACACCGGCGCCAACGCCACGGTCACCAACGCGGCCGCGACCACGGCGACGCGTCTAGCTGCCGCCGTGGCAAACGAGCAAAACAACGGCCGGCTAACGCGAATCGCGGTCACGACGGTAGGGCTGGGGTTCACCATATTAGGGGTAGAGGAGAATCTGACACTTCGACCGATGCGGCCGAGAACAAGAACGCGGACGAAGGCTACACGTTGGCTCCGCTCAAGATCAAGTCCCCGCACGAGACAAAACGCGATATCTTACGCACCCGAAATCGGTTCGCCCGTTAGAGTCTGTCATGAACTCTGTCCTATCGTTTCCGCTTCGCCGAAAGCAGCCCGCTTCGAGAGGAGCGGGACAGATCGGTTCCATCGAACCTTCCAGCCCTGCCCTCTCGGGCAGGGCTACGACGAGGAAGTACCTGACGGCCTCTCACGTCGGGCCGCTCGGGCCGCGCTTGCGTTTTCTTCGACAGGTCGGGAGATAGTGAGCGGACGTCCTCCACCCCACCCCCCTTACGGCCATGCACCTGTTCTCCATTCCCCTCGCCCAAGTTCGCAGCCGGCGCGGGGCGATACTTGCTCGAAGCCTCCTCGGACTCGCGCCGATGCTGATCGCGTTGGGCACTTCTCCACTCATGGCTGCTGATTCCCGCACCGATTTCCTAAAACTCATCGACCGTCCCCGGGTTCCGCTCGCCGCCGAGGCGAAGACGGCGAAACCCAGTGACGGCCTCGTCCAGATTTCCTTCAGCTATGCCACCGAAGCGGGCCAGCGGGTTCCCGGCGTGCTCGTCAAAGCGTCCGGGAGCACCGGTCGTCGCCCGGCCGTCATTGCGTTGCACGGCACCGGCGGCAACAAAGAGAGCCAGCTCGCGTTCCTGGCGGATTTGGCAAAGGCCGGCTTTGTCGCCGTCGCCATCGACGGACGCTACCACGGCGAGCGGGCCAAGTCCGGCCAGGGCTCGACCGAATATGTGGACGCGATTCTCCGCACGTTTCGCACGGGCAAGGAACACCCCTTCTTCTTCGACACGGCGTGGGATGTCATGCGCCTGATTGATTATCTGGAGACGCGCGACGACGTGGACCCGAAGCGCATTGGACTCTTCGGGATCTCGAAGGGCGGCATCGAAACTTATCTCACCGCGGCCGTTGATCCGCGCGTCGCCGCGGCCGTGCCCTGCATCGGCGTCGAGAGTTTCCGCTGGGCGGTGGATCACGACTCGTGGCAATCCCGCATCGGTACCGTGCAGGTGGCCTTCGACACCGCGGCGAAAGAGTCCGGAGTCAAGAATCCGGGCGCCGAGTTTGTCCGCACGTTCTATTCACGCATCGCGCCCGGAATCGATGGCGCCTTTGATGGCCCCGCGATGGTGCCGCTGATTGCGCCCCGTCCGTTGCTGTCGATCAACGGCGAACTCGATCCCCGCACCCCCCGCCCCGGACTTGACCTGTGCGCCGACGCCGCCCGGGCCGCCTATCGCGCGGCGAAAGCCGACGAGAAATTTATCCTGCACATCCAGCCCAACACGGCCCACAAAGTCCTGCCCGAATCGCTCATTCTCGCGCGCGACTGGTTTGTCCGCTGGTTACAGCCATAATTTTTATCCGCGGGCCGGCTTGCGCGTCGCGGCGGCCGGCCTACGCTGCGCGCCTCGATGAAGTTCACACCGGCCAAACCGCCCCTGACGGGCGAAACCCTCGATACCCTCACGGAGAAACTCCGGGTGCAGGGCGAGCCGGCGTTTCGCGCGAAGCAGATTCTCGACTGGCTTTACAAGAAGCGGGCGCGGTCGTGGGACGAAATGACCAATCTTTCGAAGCCGCTGCGGACGTGGCTGGCCGAGTCATTTGAACTGATGCCGGCTTCGCTGGTGCTGAACAAACAGTCGGAGGACGTCACTGACAAACTCTTGCTCGAGCTGGGCGATCGCTCGCTCATTGAGACGGTCATCATCCGGGTCCCGCAAGAGGGCGTGGGTGTGGAGCATTCGCGCAAAACCATCTGCATTTCCACCCAAGTCGGCTGCGGCATGGGTTGCGTGTTTTGCGCCAGCGGCCTGGCCGGGCTCAAGCGCGACCTCTCCGCTGGGGAGATTGTCGCGCAACTACTGCAGGTTTGTTACCGCGAAGACGACCGGACGCCCCGGGCCCGGATGGAACTGGCCTCGTTCGACAACATCGTCGTCATGGGCATGGGCGAACCGCTGGCGAACTACGATGCCCTGCTCCGCGCGCTCGCCATTCTCAACGCGGACTGGGGACTGGGCGTCGGGGCGAGGCGCATTACGATTTCCACGAGCGGACTGGTCCCGAAGATTTTGCAGCTCGCCGATGAAAAACTCGGCTTCCGGCTGGCCATCTCGCTGCACGGCGCGACCGATGCCGTGCGCGAGCAAATCATGCCCGTGAACAAGGCGTTTCCGTTGGCGAAGCTCGTGCCGGCCGTGCGCGCGTTTTCGGAAAAACACGGACGGATGGTCACCCTCGAGTTCATCCTGATTGATGGCGTCAACGATTCGCTCGCCCAGGCCGCGGCCCTGCGCGATATCGCCCAGGACCTCCATGCGCACGTCAATCTGATCCCGTACAACACGGTGCAGGACTTGCCGTGGAAGCGCCCGTCGCTCACCCGCCAGGAAAGATTTGCGGATGTCCTGCGCGCGGCGCGCGTGTCCGTCACCCTGCGCCGGGAAAAAGGCCACGACATCGACGCGGCCTGCGGCCAGTTGCGTTTGAAGACGGAAAAAGACCGCGAATTGGCGGAAACGCCCTAGCCGGAATATTTCCTACCGCGGCGTAGTCGCAACCAAAGGCGAAGAGATTTTTTGGCCACAAATTTCACCGATGAGCACAGATGTCGGAGAAATATATTGGTGTTTATCTGTGTAATTTGTGGCCAGCTGGATTGAAAGTTTGTGCCTCCGGAACCAAAAAAGGACTTCGCTCGCTGCGACGATTCGGACAGGCAGTAGAACACTTTGAGG
>CANJNJ010000233.1 GCA_947474995.1 Opitutaceae bacterium
ATTGCGGGCCTCGCTCGAGAGTTTGGTGCGAAGCGTGTCGTCGCTGTTGAAATCCGTAAACCAGTAGCCGCGGACGAGGGCGCCGTAATTCTGGTATTTCAGCTCAAGGTCGTGCGAGCCTTTGAGGAGTCCTGAAACCCAGCCTTTGGAATAGTTGAGATTGCCGTCATCGGCATTCGCCGACCTTTGCTGGCCCGGGGTCCCGAAGAACGGGTTACTCGTGCTGTAATAATCCGGGCTCGGATTCTGCAGGCGATAGAGGCCGCCGAACGACAGGGTGGTGTCAAAACTTCCCGTAACTTCCCCGAAACGGATCGGAACCGCGCGAACCGGTGGCGTCATGAGCGCCAGGGCGGTTGCCGCGACACAGCACCCGCGGGCGAAAAACGAAACAACGCTGAATTTTGAGGTGGCGTTCATGAGGTGGTCGATTGGGCCGCAAATTCTGGGACGTGCCGCGCTTGGGACCTGAAACCTGAAGCACGGATAGGGGTTGACGCCGCAAACACAAACGTCGGGGCGTCCTTTGGGGCAAGAGTGAACTCGTCCCCGGCCCAAAGGAATCAGGCTCCTTCCGCGCCGTGGTGGCGCCCTTATAAGGACTTTTCCCACCGTCCGCCTTTGACGTTGGGAGGAATTTCGCAACGTTGCGCGTCCAACGCATGCAGGTGGCGACGCACATTCACATCAAAGGGGCCCGCGAGCACAACTTGAAGAACCTCGAGTTGCGGCTGCCACGGGGCAAACTTGTCGTGATCACGGGGCCGAGCGGCTCGGGCAAATCGTCGCTCGCCTTCGACACGATCTACGCGGAGGGCTACCGCAAATACATCGAGTCCCTCAGTACGCAGGCGCGGCAGGTGCTCGACCAGCTGAAGCGGCCCGATGTCGATTTTATCCATGGCCTCTCGCCCGTGCTCGCGATCGAGCAACGGACCGGGGCCGGTGGGCCGCGGAGCACCATCGCCACGGCGACAGAAATCGCGGATTACGCTCATTTGCTCTGGGCGCTGCTCGGGGACCAGGTCTGTCCCAAGGATGGCGGGCGCGTGATCCAGCGCTCGCTCGACGACAACGTCCAGCGCGTGCTCGGCGATTGCGCGGGCGAACGCCTCATCCTGCTCGCGCCGTTCATGAAGGCCCGGCCCAGCGTGCTGCGCGATGAGCTGCCCCGGTTGCGCCAGCGCGGTTTTCAGCGCGTCCGCCTTGACGGGGAAATCCGGAATCTCGATGAAGTCCAACTGGTGCCGATCGGAGCGGGCACAAAGGAGCTCACGGTCGACCTGGTCATCGACCGGCTGGTCGCCACGCCCGAGCAGCGCAGCCGGCTGGCCGACTCGCTCGAGCTGGCCTTCCGCGAAGGGAAGGACCGGGCCACGGTGCTGGCGCAGAAGACGGTGGAAGCCCCCTGGCGCGAGGTGGCGCTCAGCCAATTCCGCGCGTGTGAGATTTGCGGCGACGTGTTCGAGCGGCTCACGCCCCGGCATTTTTCCTTTAGCGTGCGCGAAGGCGCCTGTCCGACGTGCGATGGAATCGGCCGGAAGCTGCGCTTTGCCCCCGAGCTCATCGTCGCCGATCCCGACAAGTCGGTCCGGGAGGGAGCGTTGAAGCCCTGGCGAATTGGCGGAAAGAATCTCATCATCAAACACAATGCGCTCCTGAAGCAGCTGGCGGAGCAATTGCCGTTCGATGCCGACGTTCCCTGGAAGAAATTGCCCGAGGAAACGCGGCGAATTATTCTGCACGGGGCCGGCGAGCGCCAATTCGCGTTCAAACTTCGTCGGATGCGGGAAGCGAAGGCCGCACCCTTTCCCGGCGTCATCGCCGATCTCGAGGAGAGTTTTCGGCACACGGCCAGCGAGGGTTTTCATGCCCGGCTGACGACCTTCATGGTCAGCGGCCCGTGCCCGGAGTGTCACGGCACCCGGCTCAATGCCCGGAGCGGCGCCGTGCGAATCGAAATCGCCAACGCCAAAGCCCAAACGCCAGCCAGCGCTCAACCCTCAACGCCCAATCTCACGTTTCCTGAATTCATGGCGATGGACATCGCCGCCGCCCATCGCTTCGCCCGCGAAATGGTGGCGGCGCACGGCACCAACGACGCGGCTCGCGATGTGGTGACCGGCATCGAACAGCGCCTGCACTTTCTCCTCGAGACCGGGCTCGGTTACCTGACCCTCGACCGGGACTACGGCACGCTGTCAGGCGGGGAGGCGCAACGCGTGCGGTTAGCCACGCAGCTCGGCATGGGCCTAGTCGGCGTCATCTATGTGCTCGACGAGCCCAGCATCGGCCTCCACCCGCACGACAATCAAAAGCTGCTCGACACGCTGGTGGCCCTGCGCGACCGCGGCAACACGGTGCTCGTGGTGGAGCATGACGAGGACACCTTGCGCATCGCCGACGAGTTGATCGAGCTGGGGCCGGAAGCCGGCAGCGAGGGGGGCGAGCTGCTCTTTCAAGGCACGCCAGCCGACTGCGCCAAGTTGTCCGCAAAAGTTTCCCGGACCGGCCCCTATCTGGCCCGCAAATTATCCGTCCTGCGGGACGCCAAGGCGAAGGAGCCGGATGGCGCCTGGCTCACCGTGCGCGAAGCCCGAGAGAATAATCTGCGCGGCATCGACGCAAAATTTCCGGTGGGGCTCCTCACGTGTGTCACGGGCGTGAGCGGTTCCGGCAAGAGCACGCTCGTCCTGGATATCCTGGCCGCCGCCGCCGCGCGCAAACTGAATGGAGCCAAGAGCATTCCCGGGAAACACCGGCACCTCGAGAATCTCGATTTCTTCGAAAAACTCGTGCAGGTCGACCAGGAGCCGATTGGACGCAGCCCCCGTTCGAATCCGGCGAGCTACGTCGATCTGCTGCCGTTGTTGCGCGATCTCTATGCCCAAGTGCCGCTGGCGAAAGTCCGCGGCTACAAGCCGAGCCGGTTCTCGTTCAATGTCCGGGGCGGTCGCTGTGAGCGCTGCCAGGGCGACGGGGCCATCAAGCTCGACATGCAATTCATGCCGGATGCCTATGCGCCGTGCCCGAGTTGTGGCGGGCGGCGGTTCAACCGCGAAACGCTAGAGATCCTGTTTCATGGCAAATCGATCGCCGACGTCCTCGACCTGACGGTGCGGGACGCCATCAGCCTTTTCCGCAATATTCCGCGGGTGATGGACAAATTGCAGACGCTCGACGCCGTGGGGCTCGGTTACCTGACCCTCGGCCAATCGGCGACGACCCTATCCGGGGGTGAGGCCCAGCGGATCAAGTTGTCGCTCGAACTCAGCAAGCGCCAGCAGGGGTCGACCCTTTACATTCTGGATGAGCCGACGACCGGGCTGCACTGGACCGATATTCAAAAACTGATGGACCTGCTCTTCAAGCTGCGCGACGCCGGCAACACCGTCATCGTCATCGAGCACAATCTCGATGTGATCAATCTGGCCGATTGGCTGATTGATCTAGGGCCGGGCGGGGGCAGGGAGGGGGGCGATCTTATTTTTGCGGGGACGCGGAGTGCGATCGAAGACTGCGGCGCCTCCCTGACCGGCGTCGCGCTGAAACGCTGGCGGGAAACCGGGAGCCGCGAGGGCAAGTCCGCCGCGCGCGCCTAGTCGGCGGTGCCTGATAGCGGAACGGCGGGACCTCTTCCGAAAGATCGGGCGATGCTCGCCCTCGATCTGCCGGCACGACGGTACGATGGTTGGTTTCGCGAATTTTTGTGTGCCTCATCCGTCGTTTCGCATTTTCCCCGGTGGCGGCGCACCGGCCTCCTCGTCGGCTCGTTTGTGGACAACTCCATCGCATCCCTTTGGCCTCAGCGCAGAAACCAAAACATAGCCCCGGGTGGGGGCAGGAACGAGTGCTGGGGGACACTGCGGCGCCAGACTTGCAAAACCGGCAGACTGCGGCCGGCGAAATCACGCCCATTAGAATGCGATATCCATCCCGGTCGAGGAGTGAACGTATCTCGGCCGTTTCGGTCGCGGGGGCGGTCCGGGAGGGAGGCGCCAGCAGGGACATAATAGGGGAAATGCCGTTGAGCCCGGGCGGCACAACCCGCGGCGCCACTCGGAAGCTTCCCTTTGCGAAGAATCCTTGCACGTCAATTTCCGAACCTTACGCTCATTTTTTTCAACGAATTCGTCAGCCCCCGAAAGCACCATGAACGATCAAAACTGGCCCTTTACTTTCCCCGTCGGCGCATTCGTCCGCGATCGCCGGGACAAGAATCGCTGGGGTCAAATCGCCGCTCCGAGCAAAGTCGAGGGTCGCTGGATTATCCAGTATGCCCACGGCGGCCGCATCGAGATGGCCACGGATCAGCTCGAAACATTTCAACCGGGGAGCGGGGATCACGCCCGGATGGCGGCCTCGACCGCGCAATATCACGCGGCCATCAATGAGGACCTGCGGCGCGATCCGCACCTGCAGCGGCCAGCGAACATTCCGCACTAAGGCGGCGTAGCCTGATGCCGTAGGCAAAGGAGCCGGCCCTTTGGAGTGCGGCGGCCCGGCGCGCCGAGGGGAAAGACAGACGAACTGGAACTCGACGTCAAAAGCGGCGCCAGGTCGCCGCACTCCAAAATTCATGACCGCCTCAAGGCCCCGGCTGGTTGTGCCTGGCGGCCGTCAGACCGTCCGGCGGGTTCCGTCTCGTCTTCGCGGAAGGGTACGGCAATTTGACTGCACCCAACCATGAATCCCTGCCTGCGCTTTGCCTTGAAACTTTTCTGTGTGTCGCTGCTTGCCGGGTGGTCCGCGCCCGCGGCGGAACGTCCTCTCCTCCAAGTTACCACCGCGATGCCCGCACCGGAGTGGGCGCGGCTTGAGCGCCGGCTTCTGGCCGAAAACGTGCCCGCGTGCCGGGAGTTTGCGGAAAAGTATCACGATGCCCGCGGCTACGTGCAGTGCTTTGTGCGCTGGGGCGCCAATGACGG
>CANJNJ010000234.1 GCA_947474995.1 Opitutaceae bacterium
ATAAAGGGCTTGGAGCGCCCGTTGCCAGAGCGGGAACACCGTCAGATTCGGGGCGGCCGGCCAGACTCCGCCCACGTAGACGCGGGCCAGCATCGTTACCCCGAGTAGAGCGCCGGCGGCGATCAGGTATCCGCCATTGCGCACCAGCGCCGCCCGCCATCCCCGTTCCCGGGCATCGATCAAGACAAACAACGGACCAAAACCCAAGGCGACAGGATAGGTCAGCAGTGCCAGCACGTAGCACCCGAGCGCCATCACGCGCCGCCACGTGGTGTCCGGGCCCAGGTGCCACCAAAGCGCGGCAAAGAGAAACAGCGTGCATTGCTCGTAGAGCAGACCGGAGGTCCACGCGACCGATTCCACCCGCAGCGGATGCCAGGCCCAGAAGGCCGCTCCGGCGAAGGCCGCGATGATCCGCCAGCGGGAGGCCGTCGCGCCCAGCACGCGATCGGCAAAGCGATGCAGAATCGCAAAAGCCAGCAAACTGTTGGCGCCGTGCAAAACGATCGCCGCCACATGATACCCCCCGGCGGTAAGGCCAGAAAATCCAAAGACCGCCGCCAGCCCGAGCCAACCGAGCGGTTGATACCGCCGGGAGTACTCAAAATCCGTCAAGGCCCACGCCACCCTCTTCCACGTCAGCGGTCCGAGGTGCGGATTGAAGATCACGTTGTAATCATCATCGAGCCCCACGAATCCGAATGCCGTGATGCCTTGGTAAATCCACAAGCAGCCGAGCAGCAGCACGCCGCCGAGCAGCCACGTCCATTGTTGGTTTGATCGTCCGGGCCTCACATCATTCCCGTTCGACGAGCCCGCGGATTCCCTCGCGCGCGAAATGCCCGAGGAATCCCAACAGACAGATGAAAAAGCCCCACACGATCGGCTGCTCGATCAGGAAAAACCGATCCGCCCAACCCACCAGGACGTCTCCCGGCATCCGCCCCAGAAAACGCGCGAGCACGGCGCTCGCCAGCGCGTCCACCCAGAGCACAAAGACCAGCAGTCCCGCCGTCAGTGCCGCAAGCCGTCGCACGCCGCTCGGGGCCGTGGGATCGCGCGGTAGTCGCCACAGTAGCGGCGCCATCAAAATGGCAAAGACCCACCGATAGGCATAGTTCGTTCCGGTGAAGAAACAGCCGGCCAACAAGGCGGCCCCGAGAATGAAACTGAGCCACGCCGACCGCAGTTCCGGTGTCAGGACCCAGCCGTCGAATATTCGCGTGCGAAGAAAAAGCCCGACCGCCAGGGCCGCTAGCACGAGCCCCGTGGCCAGCGCGCGCCAGCCAACCAAACCGGCCGGCTCGAGGAGATTGATCGCGCCAAAGGTCATCAAGCCCTCGGCCCGCGGCACAAATTTGCCAAAGCGCGCCAGATCCGGTCCGACGTCCCACCCCACGAGCACGAGCAGCCCCACGGCGAGCAGGATGCGCCCCCGCCGCTCGCGGCCGCCCGGCGTGGCGAGCAGCACCAGGCCCGCGATGGCGGGATAAAATTTCAAACCCGCGGCCAGGGCGATGGGCACCGCCGCGAGAAACCGGACCCAGCGTTCCCGGCTCATGAGGCAAGGGACGACCGCCGCCAGCAGGATGAAAACCACGAGGTCATTATTGCCCCGATCGACGGCCAGCACCACCGGCGACGAGAAGAGCACCACGCCATACCAGAGCAATTCACCGGGCGCGCGGGGCCGCAGCCACGCGAGCGCCGTCGTCAAAAATGCCACCCCCAGCGCCGCTCCGATCGCAATGCTGTGGATCCGGGTAAACCCGAGATCGCGCAAATGGAGCCACCAATGCGAATAGACATGCGGCCGGTTCAGGTAATCGAGGAGATTCACCGCATACGGATCCCGTCCGAGGCTGACCGCGTCGTTCGACGCCAGAATCGCGAACGTGTCGAGGAACCAGACCCCGAGATGATTCACGCCGATGCAAAAGAACAGCTCCGGTGACACCACGAAGCTTCCGTACCAACCCATCGTGAGCCCCACGAGCAGCCACCAAAGCGTACGCGGCGAAAGTGCTTTCAACATCGTCACGGGCCCGCCAGCGCCACCGGCGGCGCCGCATCGATCGCCACCAAACGGCTCAGCCGGGCCCAGCGTCCGCCGAAGCGTTTCTCCGCCAGCGTTTCGAGCCGGTAGCTCGGCGGCATCAGGTCCTCGGGATCCACGCCCATGTCGCCCTGCGCCGACGTGGGACGCAGCGCCTGCGCGATAATCACGTCGCGGAACGTGCCTTCGCGCAGGTGATACTTGATCTGCTCCGCCCGTTGCCGGCCGACGCCATTGATGATCGTCGGCACATGCCAGAGCACGAAGGGAATCGTGGACTTGTTGGTGATGAAGAGCAGCGGCCCCGGCCGGCGCAGCAGTTCGTCGTGTTCCCATTCAACTTCCTGCATGACGAGATTCATGTTGGTGTAGGTGTGGCGCGCGGTCGCCGGCACCCCCCACCCCAGCACCCAAATTCCCAGCCCGAGGGCCGCGAACCGGGCGGCCGGAATCCGGCGCTCTTCCAGCGCCTGCACCAGCAGCGCCGCCAGCAGCCCGAGGAGGAGACAAGATGGCAACGCAAAGCGCGACGCCATCACGTCGTCGAGCCGGCTCCAGTAATAGAACATCAGCAGCCCGAGATTCGCCGCGATGCACGCCCCATAGGCCGCAAGCATCAGCAGCGGCGGAGAGATTTCCCCGCGCTCCGGCCGCCGCGACCAGCGCCATGCTCGAATCAAAGTCCACGCCAGCCCGGCCGCACCCAGCACCGAAAGATACCAGGAGTTCGCGATCGCCGTGGTCGTGTTGAAGAAGAAGCCCCAGGCGCCTTCCAAATTGCCGGCCAGATAGTTCAGGCCGAACCGCGAGGTTTGACCTTCGGCGAGCTGCCAGAGCATAGGCGACGCGTCGACAAACCGCGCCTGCCAGGCGTAGGGCACGAGCAGCAAAGGCGCGACGACGGCCGGCCAGGGGAGTAGCACCCGCCGCACCCGCCACCAGCCGGCGGCAATGACCAGTGCCGTCGCCGCCACAAAAATCACCGATTCATACCGGCTCTGGGACAGCAGCAGCGTCCCCAGCACCAGCAGTGAAAGCCGGTCATCGTCGGGCGCGCGCAGATAAAGCACCGCCAGCGCCATCACGAGCGCGACCATCGTGAGATTGTGCATTTCCATCCCCGCGCCCGTTGCCTGCTGCCCCAATAACGGCATGGTCGCCAGTAACCCGACCGCCAACAAGGCCGGCCCCCGACCTGTCACGGTGCGCGCCAGCCAGTAAACGAGCGCGAGGAAGCAGGGTGCCAGCGCGGCATTGACGATAAACAGGTTCGCCAGCCGGTAACCGGTGAAGTCATGGACGAGCGACACGAGGAAAGGGAAAAAATAGGGCCGCTTGTCCAGGAACGTATCGATCGGCACCCACGAGCCGGCGATTTCGTAGGCGCGGATCACCGTCCCAATCTCCTTGGTCGTGTGCATGTGCAGCGCCGTGCCCTGCAGTACATATTCGTCGAAGAGAATCTTGTGGCGGAACGGATCGCTCCAAATCACGACGACCGTGGCCGCCGCGAGCGCCAGACCCACCACCCCGGGGCGCCGCAGCGCCGGCTGCCACGAGTCGCGACGGCTCGCCGCGACGCGCCACGCGTAGAAAACGAAAAGGGAGAACAGACCCAGGATAAAATAATAACCCCAGCCGGCGATCAGGGTCTTGGCGAATGACGGCGGGATGAGGACAAAGCCCACGGCCACCGACGCCACGGCGCACCCGGCGAACCAACCAAGCCGCCGGGGATCGGGAGTCGTCCGCCACAGAGTGAGGATCGCGCGAATCACGGGCGGGACGGCGCACTCACGGCAGCATTTTCACGAAGTTCTCGAGATACACCCGCCGCAGCTTTTCGATCTCGGCGCGGCTCTTCGGCACCTCGTGCTCCACGGGATCGGGCGCGGTGAGGGAGGATTCGCCCTCCCGGATTTCCTTGATTCGACTGAGCCGAGAAAGCGTCAGGGTCTGCAAACGCTCTTCCCGGACCGTCTCCAGCACAAAACTGCGGCCCAAGTCATCGCCCTCGCGCAGCGTCATCTTTCCGGTTTCCGCATCGATGTTGTAGCGCTGGAAGACGTAGAGGGCGGAGAAGGTGCGATTGCGTATGTTCCAGATGATGCGATCCCGATTCTTGATCGCCTGCAGCATCGGGGTGGACGAAATCTGGTGGGCAATCCACAGCACCGAGTCGTTGTCGATCACCAGGTAGTCCTTGCGCGGCTGGTCCGCGATGAATTCGCGCCGCCAGGCGGTTTCCCGCCCCGGCAAATATTCCTGGTTATAGGCATGGGCCGCCATGGACGGCACGCCGCTGGCCACCAACCCAAGCACGGCCAGACCCAACAGGAAACGGGCCACGACCGGTTTCGCGAACTGGGGCAGCACCGCGAGAATCGCCATCACCATGCCCAAGTGCGTCGGCAAGCTCAGCCGGCGAATCACGACGTTGTCGAATTGGCCGAAGAAATACACCATCAGCAGCGCGAACTGGACGGCAAACCCGATGGCGAAAATCGAGGTGACCGCGTTTATCGGTCGCTCCGCGTTGAGGTTGCGAAAGCTTTTCAGGACCAGAAGCGCAAAAAACGGGACCGCCACACAGCCCAATACGGACAGGACCAGGGAGTTCGGTTGATCCGATGGCTTGGCAAAAAAGAACTCCAGCGCGTGCCGGAGATTCCCCGTCGGCTCGAAGAGGTACCGCCACGAAAATACCTCGCTGTATCCGGGACGGCTGGCCAGTTCCCAGGCCGCGACCCGGAGATCGAATATCCGGTGCTGCATCGGATAATGGATCATCAGCAACGGCGCGATGACCACCGGCCAAGTGAGCACCGCCCGCCCTTCGCGCAGCCAAATCCACAACACA
>CANJNJ010000235.1 GCA_947474995.1 Opitutaceae bacterium
ATTGTCGGCTTCGAGGTGCCACCGCCGCCCGCCGCCGTCCCGGCGGTCGATCCCGATATTCGCGGAGCGGTCACGATCCGGCAGCAGTTGGACAAGCATCGCGCCGATGAGAGTTGCGCCATGTGCCATCGCAAAATCGATCCGACGGGTTTGGCGCTGGAGAATTTTGACGTCTTTGGTGGCTGGCGGGACCGTTATCGCGCCGTGTCGACGGACAAAGAGCCCGAATTCGGGTTCGGCAAGAATTGCTGGCCCTATGTCTTTCACTATGGGTTGCCGGCCGATTCCCAGGGCGAACTGCCCGACGGTCGGGCGTTCCGCGACATCCGGGACTTGAAGCAACTACTCCTGCAGGACGAGGCGATGATTGCGCGCAATTTTGCCCGGCAGTTGACCACGTACGCCACGGGAGCAGCCGTCCGTTTTGGCGATCGAGCGAGAATTGATAAAATTCTCCAGGCGACCAAGTCCCGCGGCTACGGGGTGCGCAGCATCCTGCACGAAATCATTCAGAGTGAGCTTTTCCTGAACAAATAGTTCCCGGCCTCCTTTCCCCTCGTCCGAACCTCGCGCCCATGAAAAATATCCCACCGCCGCCCGCCTACGGACCCTTTATCACGACCCGCCAGCCGCTGTCCCGCCGGACCTTCCTGAAAGGCGCCGGCATTGCCCTCTCGTTGCCGCTCCTCGACAGCATGGTTCCCGTGTTCTCCCGCGCGTCGGAATCGTCGTCGCCGCTGACGCCTGGCTCCACGCCCCGGCGGATGTTCACCATCTGCAACAATCTCGGGCTGCTCGAAAGAAATTTCATGCCGAAGGGTTCCGGCCGGGATTATGTCCCGTCCGAGTATCTGCAGGCGCTGCAGGAGCATCGGGAGGATTTTACGGTCATCACCGGAATCTCGCATCCGGCCGTCGATGGCGCCCACAAGTCCGACGGCTGTTTTCTCACCGGCGCACCGCATCCGGGCAGTGGCTCTTTCCGCAACACCATTTCGATCGATCAATTTGTCGCGCAGAAGATCGGCATCGCGACGCGCTTTCCCTCGATCACCCTCGGCGTCAATTCCCGCCGCGGGATGTCCTATACGGATCAGGGCGTGGCCATTCCGCCGGAGGACCAGGCAGCCGAAGTGTTCAAGCAACTGTTTCTCCAGGGCTCACCCGCGCAGATCGAGTCACAGGTCCGGAAGCTCGACAGCGGGCGCAGCATCCTGGATTCGCTCTCGGAGCAGACGAAGAAGCTGCAAAACAAGGCGGGCGCCCGGGACCGGGACCGTCTCGACCAATATTTCAGCAGCGTGCGCGACCTGGAGCATCGGATGCAGGTTTCCCGGGGCTGGGAATACAAACCCAAGCCGGTCGTCAAGGCACCCGTGCCGGTGGACCCGACCAGCCCGGCCGAATTCATGGGCAAGGTGAAGGTGATGTACCAACTGGCGCAGCTCGCGTTCGAAACGGATTCAACGCGGACGATTGCGCTGTTTCTCGATAGCGCCGCGTCGCCCGCCTTGGACATTCCGGGCGCCACGATCACCGAGGGATACCACAACCTCTCGCACCACTCGAGTTCCCCGGATCGGCTCGGGCAGTTGAAGGCCATTGAACTGTCGCACATGCGGCTGCTCGCGAAACTTTATGGCGACCTCAAGGCCGTGCGGGAAGGCGACGGCACGGTGCTGGATCGCACGATGGTGCTCTATGGCTCGAATTTCGGCGACTCCAACACCCACGTGACCGCCAACCTGCCGACGATTTTCGCGGGCGGTGGCTTCAAGCATGGGCAGCACCTCGAGTTCGATCGCACCAAGAATATCCCGCTCTCCAACCTCTACGTCACCATGATGCATCGTATGGGCATCGGGGTGGATAAATTCTCCACGTCGAATGGGATCGTTCGCGGCTTGGAGATGACGTGAGGTTTGTCCCGTTGCTTCGACCAGAGCGAAATTCCGACAGGTGGGCGCGACCTGGCGCAGCTAGGCTTGCCCATTCTGCCTGAAATTCTCCCCGATTTTTATGTCCATTTACCGCCTGCTAGCTTTCGCGTGGCCAGTGATTGCCGTGTTTCCGCCGGCCCGTGCCGCAACGGCCCCGGCCCAGCCGCTCGCCGTGGCCGCCGCCGGACTCACCGAGGTGCAGGAGGCTCAGTTCAAAGTGCTCGACCGCGAATTCGACCGGTTGGAGGCGTTTTTGGCCTCGCGACCCGACAGCCAGCCCAAGCTCGAAACCAAGCGTGGGCTCGAGGTGATGAAGAAACGCACGGCGGGCTTGCGGACGCTTTTCGACCAGACTCGTTTCGATGAAATCCGTTACGAGGTAAACTTTGAGTACCAGCAACTGCTGCTTTGGTTGCAACCGCCGCGACTGCACCCCATCGGTTCGCCGGAGGCGGCCGGACCGCGCAACGAACTCACCGCGATGGAGAAGACCTCCGGTTGGGAACTGCTCTTTGACGGCAAGTCGCTGGCGGGCTGGCACGGCGCCGGACTGAAGAATTTGCCGCCGTCCGGCTGGGAGATTAGCGAAGGAACTCTTCGTGCGGTTGGTGGTGCGAAGAAACCCGTGGATCTGGTCACGGATCGAAGGCTGGAAAATTTCGAGCTAAACTGGGAGTGGCGGGCGGCACCCGGAACGAGTGGCAGTCTCCGTTATTTCGTCGCGGAGAATTCGAATTCGGCGGCGGACGAGGTTCAATTCGGAGAGGCACTTTTGGTCCAGGGGCAACCGGTGAAAGCTCCGGGCGAATGGAACCAATCGCGACTGGTCGTCGAAGGCCAGGTCGTGGAGCAGTGGCTCAACGGCAAATTGGTTAAGACCTATCAGGTCGGATCCAAAGCGAAGTCGGCTGGCCAACTCGGGCTCACGTGTCGGGGCGCGGAGGCGGCGGTTCGCGACCTCAAGATCCGCGAACTCAAATAGCGAGGCGGGGCAGGCGTTAAGCGGTCGGCAAGCCGAGCCATTCGCGCAGCACCTTGGCGTCGGCTCGCGCCGCGGCCACGATGCCGGCACGTTGGGCAAACGGTACGGCGACTGCCGGCAGGTGATCCAGGTGGATTACCGTCGGCAGCGGGCCCCCGTGGGCGGCGATCACCTGGCGGATAACTTCTGCCTTCACGTTGCCCTGGCCGAGCGGGACATCCTGGGGTAGGTCGCCATTCCAGCGGAAAGTTTTCACGCAAAGGGCGACGATGCGCGGGGCCAGCAGTTGGATCGCGTTCGGCCAGGAAAGCCCTTGCTCCACCATCACGTGGCGGGCGTCGAAAGCTACGCCGAATAATTTCGGATCAATATCGCCAAGAATCATGTCGAGGTCCCAGGCCGCGCCACCCGCCATTTGGGCGCCGGCGTGAATCTGATAAACGGCCTGGATGCCGATTTCCTTGTTCGCCGCGGCGAAATCGCGCGCGTAGCTGTGGAAGGTCGCAATTTGTGGTTTGAACGGCTTGCCCGCTTCCCACTTGAACCCGCGGTGACGGTATTGGGATAGCCCCAGTTGCTTGGCGCAGCGAATGGCCTTTTCCCAATGCGGTTCGTCGGGTCGCACGGTGTCGAGCGCGAGGCCCATTACCTTGCGTCCGCGACGGGCGAGCGCCTCGACCATCGGGGGCAACTCATCGGGCACGTTGGCCGGCTTGATGTGTCCGTTCGCCCGGACCGTGATTTCGAGATCCAGTCCCATCTCCTCGCAGGTCTGGGCCATTTGCTCCGGCGTGTAGCGAAGCGGTCCGCCGTCGCCTCCGTCAAAAAAGGACTTGCCGAGAACGCCGAGGTCGAAGGTGGGAGTGCTGTTGTTCAAGGGGTAAATTGGTTTCGTCGATTAGCGCAAGGGCCGGTCCATCGTCTTGGGGTGAACCCGCCGAAAAGTCGCGGAGAAAATACCGGCCGAGATCTGCGGTCGTCGTCGAGTCGTTGTCCGCGGGCTCAGGTCGACGAAGCGCACGGCAAACTTCGGTGCCCCGGGATGGTGGACGCGGGATTTTTTGCCAGTGAGGCGGCCGGCTGGATCGGGCGACGAACCAACTCGCCACCGCAATTCGCGCAGACGAAAGCCAGTTTGTCCGAGGTGCAGTCGAAACAGAACGTACATTCGAACGTGCAAATATACGCTTCGGTGATCTCGGGCGGAAGATTCCGATCACCGCACTCACCGTTAGGTCGGAGTTCGAGGCTCATTTATTTTCCTGGCTTCGTTTTCGCAGAAACTGCTCCAGGAGCCGCGCATTGGCTTCCGACACGCTCCGGGCGATTTCGCCGTACACCTCACCATCCACCCGCCGCAAGCCTTGCTTCAGGAGATTGCGCGGCGCGGGCATCCATTGACTCCAATATTGGCAGCGAAAGTAACCAATGAGGTAGGACCGGGTGAAAGCATCCCCCAGGAACCGCTCGTAACAATTCGCGGCCTCCGTCTCCGTGGGGAATTGGTGCCAGAGTGTGACCGGTTGGGCCGGGTCCAGAAAACTGACCTGGTGGTCGCAGATGACGATCGGTTTCCCCGTTTGGGCGTGCAGCGCGTCAAAGCGGGGTCGATCGAATTCCCGCTCATCGCGACCCGGACCGGCGAGTGGGCCGACCTCGGGACCGGGTTGGACCGAAATAATGTCCACGACTTTCGCTGCTTCCTCGAGCACCTCCGGCGGATGGTCACCGAGTTTGTACCGTTCTCCGAAAATCAGCCGCCGCGGGTCGTGTTCGCGAAAGGCGAGCGCGGTAACGGAATAGAGTTCACGCGCGATCAGTCGAAGGAATGCGTGGTCATCGTGGTTTCCCGGGCTCCGGAGGAACTCGGCATAGCGCCGCTTGCCGGGGGCCGCATCCGGCAGCGCCCGAATGGCGCTCACCCAAGTCTGGCCCCAAAGCCGTTGGGCGATCTCGAGATCCCAGCGCGGGGTGTCCGTCCACCAATAGCCA
>CANJNJ010000236.1 GCA_947474995.1 Opitutaceae bacterium
ATTTTCCGGTGGCAAACGGCGCAGCTTTCGTCCGCCCGATGCCGATCGAGCTGCTGCCGGATGGTCACGGCGCCGCGAATATCCGGTTCGACGGCCGGCACCGAAGCGGGCGGCGGCGGTAATTCTTCCCCGAGGATTCGCTCGAGGAGCCACTTGCCGCGGATTACGGGCGAGGTGGTGGTCCCGTTGGCCGTCACCTTCAATACGCTAGCCTGCGTCAGCAGTCCGCCCCGGACACTGCCAGCCGGCAGCATCACGCGCCTCATCGCATAGCCGTCCACGCCGGCAATTCCATAGTGCCGGGCCAGACGCTCGTTCAGGTAGGTAAAGTCGGCCTCGGCGATCAGGCGGGCCGGCAAATCGCGGAGCAGGAGCTCACGGAAATACAGGTGCGTCTCATCCACTGCGGAGTCCGCCAGCCAGTCGTCGAGGATATAGTCCGGGTAAAGCGCCGTCGATGGCGTGGTTTCCTCCCGGCGCCGGAGGTCCAGCCAGTAGTCGAGAAAGGCGGCGACAAACCGGCGGGACTTTTCGTCGGCCAGCATCCGGGAGGTTTCCTCCCGGAGGATTTCCGGCCGCTGCAATTCGCCGCGCGCGGCGCGGGCCCGCAGAGCGGCGTCGGGCTCCGAGTTCCAGAGGAAAAGGGCGAGCCGCGTGGCCAGCGCGTAATCGTCGAGACGGCCCGGGTGCTCGTTGACGAAGACAAACTCCGGCGATGCCAGCACCGCCGCGTAGCCGGCCAGCATGGCGGAGGCAAACCCCGCCCCCATGGCCAACCGGTCATGGATCAGTCCGAGAAATCGGCTCACCTCTTTTTCGTCCACGGGTCGACGATACGCGCGGGCAAGGAACCCGCGCAGCAGGCGGTCAGCCTCGCGCTTGGGATCGCTGACCGCCACCTCGGCCGCGGTCGGGCTGAGTACGAAATCAGTTAGGCCAACCTCCGAACCGGAAGCGGTGGCCGGCTCGACCTCATTCCGCGGCACGCGCGTGACAACGTCGATCCCCACACCTGTCCGGCCCGCGCTCACGGCCTGAAGTGGGAGGTCGCCAAACATCAGTCGATAGCCAGCCGTCGTTGATTCATCGTACAGCGGGCCCTCGACCTCGAGCCAGCGGAAGGCGACCGCCGGCTGGCCATCGGGCTGGGCGAGCGGATTAGTGTACCCGCGTTTCCCCGGCGGAGTCACCCAATAGAAAAATCGGGCGGCATCCGTGACGATCCACTCCTTGGCGCCAAGCGTGACCTCGAGTTCATTAACCGCCGCCTCTGGCTTCAGATCGAAGCCCCCCAACCGCCGGATGGCCGGCAACTGGCGTTCCGCCTGGCTGTAAACGGCAATCGGTTCGGGGCGGCGCCCCGGAGACACCTCGTCAAAATTCGGCTTGTACCACTCTTTCGGTCCGACCACCCGGACGCGGCTCTGGCCCGTGCCGACCAGCGTCGTGGCATGGCCACCGGGCCCGACCCAAAGGGTGAGCCCGTTGATCCGCAGGCGATACTTCCCCGCCACCGGCGAAACAAAACTGCTCCAGCCGGTGCCAAAGCCCCGGAGGTGATGACCGGTGACCCAACCGATTCCCTCCAGTTCCCGGGTGACGGGGTCGCTGGCCCCTACCGTTAGCGGGGCCAGCTTCGCGCGGACCTCCGGTTGCGCCTTCGTGCCGAGTACCGGGAATTTCATGCGCTCGGGTCCGAAGCCGGTAAAGGGCTCGAGTTTGAACGAGACGTCACCCGCGATCAGGCTGGGCGTTTCGCGGGCATAGAACCGCCGCGTCGTCGTCGCGGGCTGCACCAGCTGCACGCTCATCGCTTCGCGCAGCGCCACGTCGGCTGCCTTCATGTACTGCCGCATGTGCACGAACGAGACATCCAGCGCCGGGCTGCTCTTGTTGAAATGATACGCCTCACCGTCTTCCGGCAGGAGATCCTTGATCCGCAACCACGGCAGGTGGAGGAGATCCCGCAGCGTGTCCTCGTATTCGGACCGATTGAGCCGGCGCCACAGGGCGCGCCCTCCGGCCAGATCCGTCCGCTCCTGCGCGACCAGCGAATTCTCCAGGCCGCTCACGAACGCGGCGAGATCGCCGGGCGCCGGCCGTTTCTTTTCCCTTGGCGGCATCTCGCCCGCCCGCACCCGGTCGTGGACTTTCACCCAGGTGAGAAAATTTGCCGCGTCGCCGGGCGCGAAGGCCAGCGTCGTAAGATCCAATCCACCTTCCCGGTCGACTTCGTTATGGCAGCCCGAGCAATAACGATCGGTAAAGTTCAGGGCGTCGGCTTCCGCGAACACAGGAGCGCCGCGCACCGGCGACGAGAGCGTCACCCAGAGTCCAGCCAGCACCCAGGCGGCGGAGGCGCGGGATCGGTGGGACGAAAACACGGGGGTGCTCATGGGGTCTCTGACGGGGTGAAGCAGCGAAGCCTGCAAGAAGGACGACCGGAATAGGGAGGCTTCAATCAAAAACGGGGACCCACACCCTCCTAGCCTGCATCCATCCTACCCCGCCGCCGCAACCAAAGTTCCTGGTCGAGCAAACCTTCAATCCGGCTAGCCACAAATTACACCGATAAACAGCACTACGATTCTCCGGCATCAGTGCCCATCGGTGAAATCTGTGGCCAAAAAATTCTCCTCTCCTTTGATTGCGGCCGCGCCGCGGGCGAATGTATCCCGGCTAGTCCGCCATCCGCCAGGGCGAGCGATCGGTCCATGACTTCAAGGCTTCAGCGGCCCAGGCGGTGGACTTGTCGGTGTGGCACGCGTTGCAGGCGTTGGGGATCTTCAGCGCATCCGTTTTGGCGGGCGTGACAAATCGAAAGGTGTGGCTGCGCACATTCACATCCCCGAGCGTCTGCGCGATCTTGGGCATGTGACAGGCAATGCAGGAACTGCCGGTGCTGTTGGCCGCGTGATGGGTGTGGGCTTCGACTGTGGCCGCGCGCGGACCACTGGGTGAAGACGGGCTGTGGCAATCGAGGCAAAGCGCCTGCGCTGGCTTCCGGAGACTCGATTCGTTGCTCGAGCCATGCGGGTCGTGGCAGGTGAAACACGTGACACCTTTGTCGTACATCCGGCTGGTCACATAGTCATTGCCCTGCATGCGATTCTTGTGCGCCGACCCTTCCCCGAAATGCGTGAAGGAGGTTTCGCCCAGCTTGTGCTCCTCCAGCTTCCAATAATTGCTGAGCTTGCCGGGCACCTCGTAGCCGACCGGCCAGTCATAATATTTGCCCGCGATCGGATTTTTGAGGGGCTGGCCCTGAGAGTGGCACTGAATGCAGGTGTCGTTGGCCGAGACATAATCCATGCCCACGAGGCTTGGAATGTTCCCGCCGTTGGGATGCGCCACGTGTTCGCTCCCGGGGCCGTGGCATTTTTCGCAGCCTACGTTCCACTCCGTCACCTTCTTGGTCTGGATGTCGAAATTCACCGAATGACATCCGTCGCAAAGCGCGCTGGTCGGGCGCTTGAAATTGTCGCCCGGATAAAATTTCACCCACCAATCGTCCTTCGCCACATACGGTTTCCACGCCTTGTTCTTCACGTCCCATTGCGTGGGAAAAACGAAATAGTCGTCCCCTTCCTTCTTAAAATAGCGCTGCTTCCAGATACTACCGTAGACGAGGGCGATGTCCTCCTTGCGCAGTTTGATCTTGGGATCGGCCGTCGAGAGATCGGGAATGATCGCCTCGGGATGAACCTGGGGGTCCCGCACCACGTTCGCCATCGGGGTCTTGATCCAACGGTTGTAGATTTCGGTGTGACATTCCCGGCACGATGCGGACCCGGTGTAATGCGCGGCGGCCGGCGCGGCCGCGACTTTCGGTGCCTCGCGGCCCGCGGTGATCGGCAGTTGGCGAACGAACGACACCAACTGCCAGGTCTGCTGGTCGGACAGCAGCCAGCCGGGCATGCCCGTGTTGCGGACGCCCTCGCGAATCAGATAGAATAATTCTCCATCCGTGCGTCCCCGCGCGACGAGCGCACTGCGATGGAGTTCGCGGGGCGGAGGGAAGAGCCCCCCGCCGGCATCGGTCCGGCCGCTGCCGTCATAACTGTGGCACACTTCGCAATGCTTCTGGTAAAGATCGCGTCCCGCGGCGTTTTCCCCGGCCCCGGAGTTGACGGCGAGGGGATTTTTTCGGTCCCGGAATTCGCGGGGAATACTCAGGTCGACGAGCCGATGGGCGGCCATAGCCTCCAGTGCATTGGGCGTCTGGCGCGCGCGCAAACCGCCGGCAACTATATACCGATACCCGAGAGCGGCCACCAAGCTGAACCCGAGAACGACGACGATGACGGCAGTTCTCCAGGGCTTTCCTCGGGAAGGAGGCGTTTGGCCAGGTTCGGTGGATTTGTCCATTGCGCGGGGGTAGTGTCTTGCTCGTGTCCTGCAAACACGAACAGCAGCGGATTGCTTCTGGTGGCCGTTCACCGGCGGAGCAAGTTCAGTTCTTGGGTCAGGGCGACGGCGCCGCGCGGACATTTCCCACGGTATGGAGTGCGGCGACCGGGCGCCGCTCCGC
>CANJNJ010000237.1 GCA_947474995.1 Opitutaceae bacterium
CGGCTCATCAGCTTGGTTCGGGCCACCGCGGCACTCCGCCACCCTCGCGGAAAGCGCCCGACGAGAGGGCACCGTAGTTGTTGAAGCCTATCCTTCACGTCCTCTCCCGAGCGCAGCCGTAAGGATATTCGGGTCAAAAACATTTTCCGCTACGCGTTGGTTAGTGCCCGAGGTTCCACCCGTACAGGTCACAATTTTGAGACAGGCTCGGCTTCTTTGGCCCGACTATTCGGTCGTCGCGAATCACGACTATCTGCTCCGTGACACTTCTTTTTGGGGACTATGCGATGGTGGAGCCCTGCACCGCCATCCGTTGGGTGCCCGCTGGCTCGCGCCTAGCCAAAAGCGGCTGCGAGGTCGCACCCTAAGCCTCGCGTCCGACTTCACACGCGCTTCATTCGGCCACGCCCTCCTTGACGGACTCCCCCGACTCGAAGCCGCGCGCCGGGCCGGCTATTCCCTGGAAGGTTTCGATTGGATCGTGCTCCCCATGCCCGCACACTCGCCCACACTGGATCAGGTCTGTGCCGCCGCCGGGCTCCAGGGTCCGCGCATCGTGTCGCCCACCTCGGTTCAGGATTTTGTCTGTGACGAACTTGTTGTGACGACATTTCCCGGTGCGCCGGGGAACTACGGAGTGGAGACCGTCCAATTTTACCGAAATCTGTTCGGGACGCCACCCGGTCCGGCCCACAGACGAATTTATCTTTCAAGGCAAAAACAAGCCCGGCGGCGACTGACCAACGCCGACGAAATTGAATCACTGCTTGTGGCCGAAGGTTTTGAAATCGTCGTTCCGGAATCGGATCCCGATGTCCTGACAAAGTGCCGGGAAGCGACGGTCATTGCGGGAATCGAGGGCTCGAACATGGTGCACCAGTTATTCGCGCCGGCGGGAGCAGTAATCCTCTATTTCGTCGATTCGGAATGGCGCGATTTGCCGTATGTGCCATCGATTGCCGCGAGCGCCGGCCATGCCTGCATTTGCGTGGTCGGAAAAAAAACGGGGACAGAGACGGAAGACGACCGCTGGAAGAATGCCGTGGATTTCCGCATCGAGCTTCATGATCTTACGGCAGCGCTGGCGGCCGTACGGTCGCTTATCCCGTCCCGGCGTTGACCCGATAACGGTTTCCTTTGCGTCACCAGTTAACTCGGCGCTTTCACCGCACCACCCATTCTTCGTGCTGAGATGAACAAATTTCTCGAACAACTGCACCTCCGGTTTCGCCAGGTACGCTTTCAACCCCGGATGGCGTGGGCTCGCTTTCATCTCGCCACGACAGATTTTGCCACCGGCCTCGGTCCTTCGGCCAGTCTCCTTTACGGTTTGGCCCGCTCGCTGAAACCCGACACCTGTGTTGAAATCGGCTCGGCCACCGGCTGGTCGGCGTGCCACATCGGGATGGCCCTGCGCGAAAATGTGCAGGGTCGCCTGTACGCCATCGATCCCCATCGGACCACGAACTGGAACGATCCGGTGGCCGCGGACACGCTCCCCATTCTCCAATGCAATCTGCACCGGTGCGGCCTAGAAAAATACGTCGAAATTGTTCAGGCCACTTCGGCTGAAGCCGCCCGCGACTGGACGCGACCGATCGACCTGCTCTTTATCGACGGCGATCACTCCTTCGAAGGCGTGAAACGAGACTGGGATCTTTTTTCACCCCATCTCAGCGCCTATGGCGTAGCCGTGTTTCACGATGCCACGTGGGACCTGCACGGCACGGGCCGGCCTGACATGGGGGTGCCGCGGTTTCTGGAAACGCTGCGCCAGCAAGGCTACCCTCTGATCACAATCGATCGCGACTACGGGCTCACCCTCGTACAGGCGTGCCGGCACGGACGGCCCCTCACGCCCCAGCCTCCCGCGGCGGGCTGACTGGCAGCTCGTTTTTCACCGTCCGACGACTTCCCCGGCCAGCACTGCCCGCTTTTCGCCTTCCGATGGCTTCGAGCCCTGACATTTTGAGCACCCCCTGCGACGCAACGCCGGTGCGCTTCACGCGCCTCGACTGGGTCTTTCTGGGATTTGTCCTGTTCGTCCCGGTAATTCCGAATCTGATCTATTTGGGCACGGTTCCGCCGCGCTCGTTCTGGCTCGGAGAGTTCGTCACGAGCAGCCTATTGGTCCTAAGTCCGCTGCTGTTGGGTGTCCGACCCCGCGTGGCCGTGGTGCTCCTGATTCCCTTCGCCGCCCTCACCCCCTTCGTCAGCGCGTATGCGATCGCCACGGGTTACCCGCCCTCACTCCTGATCCTGCAGATTCTGCGCGAGGCGAGCCGCGAAGAACTCTATACCTTTATCGTACCGCTCATGGTCTGTTCCGGAATCGCGGTTGGGATCGCCATCGCCTATTGGCGTGTGGCGGCACGATGGGCCCACCAACCGGTGCCATTGGGCTACCGGTACCGGGCTGGCGGGCTCGTGCTGCTCGTGGCCGTGTTGGCCAAGGACATCCCGGGCAACGGCATCGCTCCGGGCGCAGTAATCTTGCTGTCGCGACTGGAAAAGGCGCATCCCACGGCCGTGCCGGTGCTGACCCTGCAACTTCAGTTCGGCCAGAACGTGATTGCCGATCGGACGGCCGTGTTGCAGCACGCTGCCATCAATCGCCTCGCGCCTTTCGAAGCGCGGGAAATCTGCGTGCTCGTAGTGGGTGAATCCGCGCGAAAACGCGCCTTCGGTCTCTATAACCCGCAGCTCGCCACGAATCCGCTGCTGGGCCAGCGAGAGTTGATTCTCTTCCGCGACGCCGTCTCGTGCGGCACCGCCACGATTCAAAGCGTGCCGATTCTGCTGACCGGCCAGTTGCCCGACCAAGGCCAGCTTCTGCCGTACCGGCACCTCGGCCTGGTCGAGATCTTTCGCCTCGCCGGCTTCCAGACCAAGTGGATCGCCACCCATGAAGCCGACGGTCAGATTTCCTCCTTCATCACGCCATTTTCGGCCAATGCGCAGGAGCGCATTTTCCTCAATGGCCGAATGGAGCGCTCAAAGTTTCGCAACCCGGAGTTAAAAAATGACGGGGCCCTGCTGGCCCCACTCGCCCGGGCGATCCGGGACGAGCCGGGTCCGCTTTTCGTGGCACTCCATACGCTCGGCGGACACATGCCCTACCTGCGGCGCTATCCGCCGGAATTTGAAAAATGGCCGGTTGATCCCAAAGCCCGCGAAGACATGTGGCGCTGGGTGCCGCCGTTCGATCAGCATCAGCGCGAGCAGATCGATCGCGCCTACCTCAACACCGTGCTCTACACCGACTGGTTTCTCGATCAAGTCATCGCCACCTTGAGTGCGACCGGCGGAGTAAGCTCGATGATCTACCTGAGTGACCACGGTGAAAACGACGCTGCCGCCAGTGTCATGCCGGCGGGCCACGCCGTGCTCAGCGACGATGTCGTGAATATCCCGATGTTTATCTGGTTGTCGCCCCAGTTCCGGCAGGTGCGGCCGGAAATCGCCGCTGCCCTCGCGGCCAATGCCGAAAAACGCGTTAGCGCCCAAGATATCTTTGCCACCGTTTGCTCGCTGCATGCGCTAGCGGTCCCGGATGCGGATCCAGCCCGTTCGCTGGCCATGCCCACCTATCGCGAACACCCGCGAAAGGTCATGTTACTCGACTGCCAAATCGTCACGCTGCCTTGAGTGAGAATTCCATTCCGCCATCGCCGGCGTTCGCTGAGACCAGCAGGCCTAATCTGGCCATGACGGCCTCCCCGCCGGAGGCTGGTCAAGGCTGGCTGCGCGCGGCCTACCGTCAGCTCTATTGGTGGCCACGGGATCGGGCCCTGCTTCGGCCGCTCGCCGGCGTCCGCACGATCGTCGCGTTTGGCGAAAGTCTGGGCGACAATCTGCTATGTGCGAATGCACTTTCCGGCCTGCACGCGAGCGGCGCGGGGCCCCTGGCCATGCTGACGCCCTACCCGGACCTGTTCGCCCACCTGCCCTTTCCCGTCCGGTGCCTCCCCTTCTCACCGGCGGTGATTTCGGCGCTGGGCCGCCGGGGGCCGCGGCTCGTCATGCCAACGTATGGGCGGTACGACCCTGGGCTTGACCGGCATGTACCGCCGCCGCGCGATCACCTCATCGCGGAACTGTGCCGGAGCAGCGGGCTGCGGGGGGAGGTCGAACTCAAACCGCTGCTCCACCTAACCTCCTCCGAGCGCGAAGCCGGCGCCCGCCTCTCGACCGGACACGTGCTGGTCCAATCGAGTAATAGCGCCGCGCGGATACCAGCAGGCAACAAGGAGTGGCCGCTTTCGCGCTGGCAGGCGATCGTGGCAGCGCTAAACGGGTCCCTGCCCATCGCCCAAATCGGGGCACGTACCGATCCCCTGCTGGAAGGCGCCGTAGATCTGCGCGAACGCCTCAGTCGCCGTGAGGTCGCCGCGGCTCTCGCGGCGGCGCGTCTGTTTGTCGGGGGTGAAGGCTTCCTCATGCACGTCGCCCGCGCCGTAAGTTGCCGGGCA
>CANJNJ010000238.1 GCA_947474995.1 Opitutaceae bacterium
CAGAGTCAACCCTGCCAACCCAGCCGTTGGCCGGATTGTAGTTGGTGATTTGCACCGTAAAACCATCCGCCGTTGCGGTCGGGATTCCAAACGTGGGGTTTGCCGGCGCAGCAGATGGCAACAACGCGACGACCGTGACCGAAAAGCGGCTCGACGCTGGGTTGCCGTTGATGTCGGTAGCCGTGACAGTGACATAGGCGGTGCCCAAGCTGAGGGGGGTTAACGAGAGCGTAGAGCCGCTGAGCGCAGCGGTGACGACACTCGAGGCGGAGTTCTGGACGGCAAACTGGATGAGCGAGGTGCCGGCGCCGGGATAAATTTGGATGACGGAAATCGAGTTAATCACCGCCAGATTGGCGTCGTCGGTGACAGGTGTAGCCGCGCTGTCGAAGACGGGCAGGGTCTCAAGTCTACTGCCTAGGATGGTGTCGCTGACCGTGGGCCAGGCCCCGAATCCGTTGACGATACGCATGCCGGTGCCGATCACCTGGCCGAAAACGGTGTAGCCGTTGCCAGTTTGGCCAAGGCTCGTCGAATTATCGGTGAGGTTGAAATACCACTGACTGGTGGCGCTGTTTAGAGCGCTTGTTCGGGCGGCGGCTAGCGTCCCGAGGGCGTTCGGGAGGTTGTATTCCAAGTCAACAGGGGGGGTTGTCACGATCTCCATAAACGGGCTCGCTTTAAATTCGCCACCTTGCAGGAACTGTGGCACGCCTCTTCCGGAAAGATTGGCCAAGCGGTGAAAGATAGAATCGTTGTAGGAAAGCGCATTCACGTATTGTAAAAAGTTGAAGACGTGATTGGGCGCGGCGTCTTCGCGCAACATGACGTTGAACTTGCCCAACACGGTGTCGAACTGCACGACCTGATGCCCGCTACCGCTGACGCCGGGCACGCCAAAGAAGCCGCGAAGATCGATCGTCGTGGCGCCGCCCCTGGTCGCAAGCATTTGGCCGGGCAGCGCTTGGGTGGCGACGGGGACGGTGGATTGCGCCCGCGCCGTGAGGGCGGTAGCGAGCAGAACGATGATTGTGCGCAGGTGGCAGCGCATCGCGCGTGACAGGCGCTGAATTTTCGCGGTAAGAGGCGATTGATACATCGCGCCGATTATCGAGCGCCGTCTCCGAAAGAATGCACACAAATCGAAGGCAATATTCGGAACGGGTCATAGGGTGAAATACTATAACCAAACCCTCGTAAACCGCTGCAGAGATCCGCGCCAGTAAGCTAAAGGCAGCCAAGATGCGGAACGAGTCATGGGGTAAATTACCAATAATCCACGCTCGTAAACCGCTGCCGGGAGCAAGAGGGGCCGACCCGTCGGGTTGGCTCCAACGCTGCGGACGAATATTCCACGTGGCCCAGTTTTCTGGACCCGCTCACGTCGTCCTTGACGAAGACCACGCTAACGCCGTTCGGTGGACTCGGCTCATGAGCCGCGGATACAAAGTATATAGGGATTATTCTCGATTCACTCCGCCATCTAAACTAGCTTCCAATCATCAACATATGAATACAATCTCTGATCTAATCAAAATCGCCGAAATCAAAAGCGCCGACGCCGCCGAGGCCCAGAAATTCGCGGCCACGGTTAAAGAGCTGACCGCCGTTTGCGAAAAAAACGGCTTCAAGAGTTTGGAGGAGTTTTTGGAGAAGGCGGAGGAATTTAAGAGCGGCAATCTATCCGTTTCGACCAAGAAACAGGTCAAACCGGCCGGCCCTGTCGCCAAAGCTGCTAAAACGCCGCGCAAACGCGCGACGATCACGCAAGAGATGGTTGATCAAATGAAGGTCGATAGCGCAGCTGGATTAACGGCCAATCAAATTGCCAAGAAACTTGGCGTCTCAAGCGCGACCTTCAATAGCTACAAGGCGAAGGAATTTAAATTCGATCCAAAGCCAAAAGGACGGAAGAAGACGGAATGAGCTTAGGCGGACTCGTGCAGTTGAAAGTTGAGAGGTGAAAGTTGAAAGCGATGAAGGCCGGGGCGAAGTCGCTCTTTTGTCCCGAACGCGCCTCCCCCTGTCCCCCCTCCTTTTTATTTAACTTAATTTACCCGAGCCGCAGTCCAGCGGAATGGGTCCACTTCATTCCACCTTACCTTGATGAAACCGAAAACCTCAGTTCGGCGCCGCACTTTTTCAGTAGTTCTACTGCTCCTGCTTTCAAGCACACGCCTCACCTCCCGCGCCGCGGCCACGGATTGTCCGGGGATCGATCTCGCCGCGTATGGACTGAAAGTTTTGAGCACCTGGAAAAATACTTCTCCAGTGAGAGTTATCACCTGGTCCAGTAATTCCAAGACCGTTGGGCCGGATGTTGTTTCCGAGCCGTTCTCGGCAATGGAGGAGTCTTGGCTGGACGAAGCCTTCAATAGTTGGGGATCCGTCTTGGATTCGATCGCCTTTCTAAAGGTGGATGGCTCGCAGCATCCAATGCTGTCCATTGGCTACACCCAGCTCACTGGGGGTATCATACCGACCGCAACGACCGGAGGTACTTTTGGGCTTTGGTCTTCCAATCCGCTTTCCAATAGTGCCGCGATTAGGCTTTTGGACTCCGTGCACCGGCCTGCGAACTTCAAGCTATTCGCGACAAGGGAAAATTTTATTCATGCGGTCCAAAATGAACTCGGGAATATACTGGGCGTCAGTGACTATCCCGTAGCGACATCAGGACCTGGAAACACCACGACGATTTTTGATACATCCAAGTTCCCGGCTTATGGTCAAATAGCGATAAACGATCTAGACGCCTCCATGATGCGACAGGCCTATGGAGAATCCACCTGCGCAAGTTATTATTCACCAGCCGCGCGTGCCGCCAACCTGGCCGCAGATGTACTTGATGGAGCCGCCTATCTCGAAAGCATTAAAGCCCCGGCAACTTCGAGCAGCGACCCCACGTCCCGGCTGGCAAATCTATCGGTGGTGAGCACAATGGCCGCTGGGCAGACTTTGACGGTTGGGCTCTATATTAATGGCGGAGCCCGCAATATCCTGCTGCGCGCGGGCGGTCCTGCGCTGGCCGCGTTGGGATATCCGGGAACGATGGACGATCCGCGGCTCGAACTTTTTCAAGGTGCGACCTCAGTGTTCACCAATGACAGTTGGGACCCGGTTCTGGCGCCGGTTTTCCCGAGTCTGGGTGCATTTGGCTATCCCTTGGGCAGCAAGGACGCCGCGTTCTTGCGCAGCCTCAGCGGCAGCTATTCGATGCAGATTAAAGGAACCGGGCCCGGTTTAGTTCTCGTTGAGGCGTACGATGCTGGCACGGGCAACGCGACGCGCATGACCAATATTTCCGCCCTGAGTCGCTCTGGTCTCGGAAGCGAAGCGCTCGCAGCGGGATTCAACATCACGGGAACCGGCACCAAACGTCTCCTCATCCGTGGCGTTGGTCCGACGCTCGGCAAAGCTCCCTACTTGGCCGACCCTAAAATCGAGGTCTTTGTCGCGGGGAGTAGCACGAAGGTCGCCGAGAATGACAACTGGGATCCGGCTCTCGCGAGTACCTTCACCAGCGTCGCCGCGTTTGCCCTTACTCCCGGCAGTAAGGATGCCGCCCTGATCGCGACTCTCGCGCCTGGAACCTATTCGGTCCGGGTCACAGGGAGCGATGGCGGGACGGGCGATGCCCTGATCGAAGTCTACGAACTTCCGTAGCGGAGTGCGCTTGGGGCACAAGTGGCAGCAGCGTGCGGCCTGGTCGAAATCGAGGGGCGGGCAGAGATTTTATCTCCCCTCCCCAAGTCTTCCTCAGCCGGAAAAATTCAGTTGAGCGTTGCAGGTTGAGAGTTGAAAGCCAGAGCAGGCAAAAAGTTAACGGCGGTGTAGACCCCGAGAGGGGAGTCACGGATCCGTTTGCCTCGAACCCAGCCCCCAAAGAGCGATTTCGCCCCGGCATTCATCGCTTTCAACTTTCACCTCTCAATTTTCAACGGCACGAGTCCGGCTAAGAGTGCCTCAGACGGTCATCGCGCGCCCGAATAGTTCATCCGCCTTTACCTACGGGCCTCGGCATCCGACCGCGGAAGCACAATTTCATAAATATCAATTTGCGGAAATAACGCTGCGCCCTGTTTGGCGGCCGGCCCTTTGTTTGGGCGCGAGACGCCGCGATTCCGCTCGGACCGTTGACGTCGGCGAATTCTCTCCGATCCTCGGGCCGTGCATCGTTTCGTCACGCGCCGGTTGCTCGCCCTTGGCGTCATCGTGGGGGTTGGGCGCTCCGTTGTGGCGCAGGGCACCCCCGACTTCGAGCGCGCCCCGGTGCGCTATTCCGCCACCGCGCCGGAAGATGCCGTGACGCGCCTGCAGCGGGCGGTGGCGGCCGG
>CANJNJ010000239.1 GCA_947474995.1 Opitutaceae bacterium
ATTATTGTCTTAACTTGGGGCGACCGGGGGCGGTCGCGCTCCCAAAGTCACCCCCTTACAATCCTAGCCTCATGAATTTTCCCCAAAAAACCTGCTTCGCCTTTCCTCTCAGCTTGGGCGGGATGCTTGCAGTCCTGTCCTTCGCCGCCCTGCGCGCCGCGCCCTTTCCCGCCGACGACGTCGCGGCCTTCACCGACCGCTATTGCTCCAGTTGCCACAACGACGTGGACCGCGAGGGGGGTCTGGATCTGACCTCGGTCAAATACGCGCCGGCAAATGCGGATAATTTCCTCCTGTGGGTCAAGGTTCACGACCGCGTGCAGGCGGGGGAGATGCCGCCCAAGGAGAAGAAACGCCCGGCCGCAGCCGAACTCAAAACTTTCGTCGCCAGTATTTCCAACGCGCTGATCGGTTCGGAAAAGGAGCGGATTGCCGTCGAGGGCCGGACGATGCGCCGCCGGCTTAATCGCAGCGAGTACGAGAACGCGTTGCGTGATATTCTTCAGGCTCCGTGGCTGCAGGTGCAGACCCAGTTACCCGAGGATGGGGAGGCCTTCCGCTATAACAAGGTTAGCACGGCGCTCGATATTTCCTACGTGCACATGCTGCGGTACATGTCGGCGGCCGATGCCGCGATGCGACAGGTGATGGCGGTCAAACTGGTCCAACCCCCGACCACGACCAAGCGCTACTACGCCCGAGATGAGCAGAACATGACGCAGTGGCTGCCGAATGTGAACAATAACGCCGGCGGGCCGGAACGGATGAAATTTCCGGTCCTCGGCTATCAGGCCCAGCCGGACGTGCGTCAGTATCTCGCCCCCCCGACCGTCGGCGAAAGCGATCCGGCCACGCGCGAACTCGAGGCTAGCGGCTGGATTTCGAGCAACTATGTCACGGGTTTCGCTTCGCGCTGGGCCGGCTTCCGCGCCCCGGCGGCAGGCCGCTATCGGATCAAGTTCAGCGGCTTCACGCTTTGGGCCGGGCCGGGTGGCTATACCACCAAGTTCGCGAATGGCCGCGACATGGTCGGCAAGCCGAACCCGTCGCAGTTTTTTACCGCCAACTTTGATGATCTCTCGCCGGGCCGCCGGTCGGAATACATCACCATTTACACGCAAGGCGGGGCCCAGAACCGCCGGCTCGGCGGCATCGATCTTCATCCCGAGGTCGGCATCCAGGATCTGGGCGACGTCTATTTGCTGCCGAACGAGGGTCTCGTGACGGATGCGTCGCGTTTCTTTCGTTCCCGTCCGACCGGGTTCAAGGGGGGATATACCAATCCGCTCGCGCAGAAGGACGGCTCCCCGGCGGTGGCGTTCCGCTGGATGGAAATCGAAGGGCCGCTTTACGACGAGACGACCACGGCCGGCTACAAATTATTGTTCGGCGATCTCCCGCTGAAACGCTCGGAAGAAAGCACCGTGGCGCTCGATGTCATTGGCACCGGGCGCGCCGGCGGACGGCGCGGCGGTGGCGGCGGTGACTATGGCCGCGGCGGCCTGAGTAGCGGCCCGGCGAAAGTGGAAGTCGAATCCGCGAACCCCGAACAGGACGCCGAACGGCTCCTGCGCGCATTCATGACCCGCGCCTATCGGCGGCCACCCCAAGAGGCCGACGTGCAGCTTTTTCTCGGGGTGATCAAGGAGCGCGTGAAGGCCAAGATCGGTTTCGCCGGTGCGATGCTCGTGGGTTACACGGCGGTCCTCGCCTCGCCCAACTTCGTCTTTGTCGATGAGAAACCCGGCAAGCTTGACGACTATGCGCTGGCCACGCGGCTCGCGCTTTTCCTCTGGAACTCGGAACCCGATCAAACCCTCCGCGCCCTGGCCGCCAAAGGCGAACTCAGTCGGCCGGACGTGCTCAAGGCCCAGGCGGACCGCCTGCTGGCGGACCCAAAGTCGGCGCGGTTCGTCAATGCCTTCCTCGACTACTGGCTGGAGCTCCGAAAAATTGATGACACCACCCCTTCGACTTCGCTCTACAATGATTACTACCTCGACGAAGCGCTCAGCGAAGCCGCAGTGGAAGAGTCCCGCCAATTTTTTACGGAGTTGCTCCACCACAATTTACCTGCGCGCAACATCGTCGAGTCCGACTTCACGTTCCTGAACGAGCGGCTCGCAACGCATTACCAGATTCCCAACGTGGAAGGCATCAAGATGCGGCGGGTCGCGCTGCCCAAAGACAGCCTCCGCGGTGGATTCATGACCCAAGCCAGCGTGCTGAAGGTCACCGCCAACGGCACGACGACGTCGCCGGTCTTGCGGGGCAAGTGGATCCTCGAGCGCATCATGGGCCGCGATATTCCACCGCCCCCGGCCGCGGTGCCGGCGGTGGAACCGGACATTCGCGGAGCGGTCACGATCCGGCAGCAACTCGACAAGCACCGGGCGGATGAAAGCTGCGCGATGTGCCACCGGAATATCGATCCGCCGGGCTTCGCGCTCGAGAGCTTCGATGTGATGGGCGCCTCGCGTAATCGCTACCGGGCCAGTTCAGGGAACGAGGCCCCGGAACTCGGGTTCGGCAAGAATGGCTGGCCGTTCGCCTTCCACTATGCCCAGCCTGTGGATCCGAGCGGCCAACTGAGCGACGGCCGCGCGTTCCATGATGTCCGCGAGTTCAAGCAAATCCTGCTGAAGGACGAGGCGCAGATTGCCCGCAATCTAGCCAAGCAACTGGTGGTCTACGCGACGGGCGCCCCGGTGCGCTTCGGCGATCGCGAAAAGATCGAGCAAATCCTCGCCGCGACCAAGGCCCGTCAATACGGAGTCCGCAGTGTCGTCGACCAGATCATCCAGAGCGATTTGTTCCTGAACAAATAGGCGGGCCGAGTGCGGCGCCGGGTCGCCGCGCACTCCAGGAATGAACTGGAGCGGTGTAACGCAAAGCGTAGCCACGAGCGCCGAGCGAGTGGACCGGGTTCAGTTCGCAGCGGAGAGCGTGGGCGGACGAAAACGCCACTCGCTGCCGCTCGTGGCTACAAACGCCCGGGACTGGCGCTTTGTCTTATCCCAATTACCGTTAGGAATTGGACTCTGGAAGAGGTAGGGACGGTTCTCCGAGCCGTCCGCGGACGCCTGCGGAGCGGCGTCCCTACCGCGCCGCTGCGCGAAAGTCCAAATGCAATCGGTAATTGGTATTACCCGCTCCAAACGTCCACTGCTATTTCAGTCCCGCGAGAAACTCGAGCAGGTCGGCCGCCTCGGCGGCGGTGAGATTTTCCAGGAGTCCCTCGGGCATGAGCGAGGTGCGCGCACTGCTGAGGAGCGCAATCGTCGCCGCCGGGATTTTCTCGGTGGCGCCACCGGCAACTTTCAAGGTGAGCGCGACGCCATCACGGGCGACCACGAAGCCGGACAGGGCGCCGCCGCGCTTGAGCTCCACGGTGGCGAGCTGCCACGCCGGATCGACGATGGCAGAGGGAGCGGCAATTTGTTCGAGGAGACCGGCGCGATCCCATTTCGCGCCAATCCGCGAAAGGTCCGGTCCGAAATCGATGCCAGTGCCGTCGGCGCGGTGGCACGTGACGCACAGGCTGGCAAACACCGCGCGACCGCGCGCGGCCTCACCGGGTCGGACGAGCAGGGTCGCGCGGTTGAACGTCGCCCCCAGTACCTGCCGCCGCTGCGCCTCGGGTAGAAAACGCTCGAACAAGTCGCGGCGCAGCGGCTCGGCGAGGGCGGCGCCTTGCGCAATGACCTCGGCACGCACCCGCGCCGGCAGCAGGCCGTCCATGATCGCGAACACCGCGCTGAGGGCGCCGCTGCCGGTGGCGAGAAGTGAGGGCAGAACCGTGGTGTCGCCGGCGCGCAGCGCGCTGATCGCCTGGCGCTCGACGCCCCGCTGCGATGCCGCGGCCGGGGAAACCTCCGCGGCGTCGCGCGGCAAGTCCGCGATCCAGTTGCGCACCAAGAGGAGTCCGGGCTCGTCGATCAGCCGGCTGCCGAGGTAAGGCATGTGGCCGCGCCCCCCGGTGGCCAAGCGGTAGAGCAGAACGCTGCGCGCCGGATCACCGGAGGCGATCACGCGGGCATCGGGCAGCCCGAGGTCCCCCTGCACGGGCTTCTCGTCGAGGAGCTTCGCCGCCCCGAGTGGGAGATCGACATTGAGCAGCAGGTTGGCGGAGCCCCCGCCGTTGAACCGATGGCAGGTGCTGCAGTTGGCGTGAAGATAAGAACGGGCGCGGACTTCAACGGTGCCGAGATCGCCGAACGAATCCGTCAGGCGCGGCTCGACCTTGGCGAGGCCCGCCGCGTGGAAGGCATCGAGCTGCCGCCCCGCCGCGGCGGCCGTGGGGACATCGAGCTGCAAGGCGTCGAATCCG
>CANJNJ010000240.1 GCA_947474995.1 Opitutaceae bacterium
ACGGCCGCGCACGGAGTGCACGGCCCACCGGGTGCGATGATCGGTAAGGGTGGGCCGACCACTCCGTGGGCGGCCAAAATGTTGGGCTCGGACTCACGTTCCACGGCCGCGCACGGAGTGCACGGCCCACCGGGTGCGATGATCGGTAAGGGTGGGCCGACCACTCCGTGGACGGCCAAGACGTTGGGCTCGGACTTACGTTCGACGGCCGCGCACGGAGTGCACGGCCCACCGGGTACGATGATCGGTAAGGGTGGGCCGACCACTCCGTGGGCGGCCAAAATGTTGGGCTCGGACTCACGTTCGACGGCCGCGCACGGAGTGCACGGCCCACCCGGTACGGTGATCGGTAATAGTGGCCTTTCGGGTTGCAGCCGCGGATTTCCAGTGCAATCTGAGGCCACCCCGAACGTTACTGCATGAATACCCCTATCTCTGCTCTCTTGGATCGGAAAGGCCGCCAGGTGTTTTCCGTTACGCCCACCTTCACCGTTGCCGAGGCCGTGGCGGAGATGAACCGCAACCGCGTCGGTTCCGTCCTCGTGCTGGACGGACCTCGGCTGGTCGGAATTTTCACCGAACGCGACGTGCTGCGGCGGATCGTGGGCGCCGGACTCGACCCGAAGCGGGCGCTGGTCGCAGAGGTGATGACCGCCGAGGTCCTCTCCATCACGCCGGAATTGACGATCGAGGAGGCCATGAAAATTTTTACCGAGAAGCGTTGCCGTCACCTGCCCGTGGTCGTTGACGGCCGGCTGGGCGGCACGATTTCGATCGGTGACGTGACGCGGTGGATGGCGGACCACCATCGGGCCGAGGCCGAGCACCTGAAGAATTACATCACCGGTGGGCTTTCAGCTTAGGCTGCAAGCCCAGGAGTCCGATTCTTCTGAGTCGGGTAACCAACGGCGTGCCATTTTGAGGTTTCATCCCAATGAACTCTTCAAATTTTCGTCATTCTGAGCGACGTGCAGAATCTATGTGACGGTTACCCAGTTTGCGTGGGTTCCTCGCCAACGTGCAGAAGGACAAGCCGAGGCACAGGGCTCCGGCCTCTGAAACGCTTAAAAAGCCTTGTTGAAATTTCCGTCGCCTGCGAAGAATGCCGGCCGTGAGAATCACCGGAATGATTTTGGCATTTGTTGCCGTTACCCTGTCAGCCCAAGCAAAAATCGTCACTCGGCCGGTGGCCTATGAGCACGCGGGCGTGAAACTCGAAGGCTACCTGGCCTACGACGACATCAAGGCCTCGGCGGCCAGCAAGGCGCCGGGCGTGTTGGTGATCCCCGAGTGGTGGGGCCTCAATGAGTATCCGAAGGGCCGCGCCGAGCAGCTCGCGAAACTGGGCTACGTCGCGTTTGCCGCGGACATGTATGGCGCGGGTGTGGTTACGAAAGACAAGGACAAGGCGGGCCAGCTGGCCGGCCAATTTTATGGCAAGCCCCTCATGGCGGATCGGGCGCGCGCCGGGCTTGAGCAGTTGTTGAAGACCGGATTGGTCGACGCGGCGCGCGTCGCGGCCATCGGCTATTGTTTCGGCGGCGCGACCGTGCAGGCGCTGGCGTTCAGCGGCGCGCCGATCGCGGGCATCGTGAGTTTTCATGGCAGCCTGCTCGCGCCCTCGGCGGAGCAGGCGGCCAAGACCAAGGCCAAGCTCCTGATCTGCCACGGGGCGGTTGATCCTTTTATTTCGAAGGAAGAGCTTGAAGCGTTCAAGAAGGCGGTCGATGACGCGAAGCTCGACTACCAATTTGTCAGCTATGCGGGCGCGATCCATGCCTTCACGAATCCGGGGGCCGACGAGATGGCGAAATCCGCCGGCCTGGTCGGAGGCATTGGCTACAACGCCGCCGCCGACCATCGCTCATGGGCACACATGCAGGCGTTCTTCGGCGAGATCTTCGCGAAGAAGTAACCGCCGGCGGACTAATTCAGGGGCCAGGCGATCTGGGTAGATTGATTCGCTGGCTGCCAGGATGGCCGCCGTACCGGGTGGGCCGCGCACTCCGGGCGCGGCCAAAATATTAGGATCGGCTTAACGGCCCATCGGCCGTGCACGGAGGGCCTGGCCTGCCCGGGGCGAGAATCCGTTGGACCGTATCGTGGTTCAAGAGCCGCGGCGACAAGCCACACGTCAGCAAGTGTCAGCCGGCCAGCCCAGAATCACTTGTGGCCGAATTCCAAACGATAACGGGTGCCCTGGCGTCTCAGCCGCAACCGGCCGCCGAAGAGGGCGGAGAGATTGGCCGAGGTCAGAACCTTGGCGCGGGGCCCGGCGGCAACCGTGCGGCCGGCCCGCAGGAGCAGGGCATGCGTGAAGGAGGGCATGATTTCCTCGACGTGATGCGTCACGAGCACCAAGGCCGGGGCCCGACGGTCGCGCCGGCGGGCGAGTTTCTCGATGAAGGCCAGAAATTTTTCCCGCGCCACGGGATCGAGGCCGGCGCACGGCTCGTCGAGAATCAGCAGCCGCGGCTGCGCCATCAATGCGCGGGCGATGAGCACCCGCTGGCGTTCGCCTTGGGACAAATAAGTCCACGGCCGGTCCGCGAGGTACAGCAGCCCGACTGAACGGAGCAATTTTCGGGCGGCGGCGCGCTGCGCGGGCGTCACGCGATGCCAGAGATCGAGTTGGGCAAACTTGCCGCTGACGACGGTGTCGAGCGCGCGTTCCGCGGGGGGAATGGCGGTGGCAAACGCGCTCGTGACCACGCCGATTTCGAGGCGCAGTTCGCGCCAATCGCTGACGCCGTAACGCCGGCCGAGGACGGAAAATTCACCGGCGGTGGGGGCCAGAAAACCGGTGAGCGTCTTGAGGAGCGACGTCTTGCCCGAGCCGTTGGCGCCGAGGATGAGCCAGTGTTCTTTGGGTGCGACGCGCCAGTCGAGTCCGCGCAGGATCGCGGTGTGACCGCGTTCGACGCGGAGATGGGAGACTTCAAGAATCGGCATCATCGCTCCCAGCATGTTGGGTCGGATTGCGTTTGGTCAAATGGGGATCGCGGGACCCGACGATCGGACAGGTGGGCCGGCCACTCCGTGGGCGGCCAAGACGTTGGGCTCGATCTCACGTTCGATGGCCGTGCCCGGAGTGCACGGCCCACCCGGTACGGTGATCGGGAGGGAAGGTCGATCAAATGTCGGCCAAAGCGACCGACCGTCCCTCGCGCAGGCTGAGGTTCACGGCTGCGGTAAACTCCATGTATTTCACGCCGTCCGCGAAGCTCGTTCGGGTCACGGGTTTGCCGTCGAAAATAGCCTGGATAAATTCTTCCTCCACCCGCCAGCCGCCGCGCTGAGGCGCTGGAATATCGAGGAGCTTCAGGGCCTGGTCGGCGGCGCCGGCGATGAAGCATTGATCGCCACTCAGCTTGAAAGTGCCCTTGGTGCCATAGACCTCGAGGCTCGTTTCGCCGAAGCGGGCCACACTGCTCACATGGTACACCGTCGTGGCTCCGCTTTCGAGGCGAGACACCACCCCCAAGCTTTCCGGGACGTCCACGGTGCGCTTCTGTCCGGTCGAGGCGTCGAGTCGCTGCGGTGTGAAGATCGCGCTGCCGGCCGTGACTTCGCGGTCGTGTCCCGCGTAGCGGCGGACGGTTTCGTTCAGAATGCCGAGGGACATGATGTTCAGCCCGGAAAGATCCCGCCGCTGGCGCCAGTGCAACGGTGCGTCCGGGTTGTATTGACCACCCAAACCGCGCACATGGATTTCCAAGAGGTCGCCGAAGAATCCGTCGCGCACGCGTTCAAGCAAGGCCGCTTCGCTCTCCAGCCACAGTGGCGCGGGCACGACCATCGCCACCTGGCTGCTCTTTTGGGCGGCAGCGTGCATTTGCCGCGCCTCGGCGGCGTTCATTGCCATGCGGGCCTCGGTCAGCACATGTTTGCCGGCGGCCAGCGCGGCCAGCACGACGGGACAGTGCAGATAGGGCCAGGTGCCGACGCAGATGGCATCGATGTCGCTGCTCTGGACGAGCTCTGTCCAGTCGGTGAAGACGTGGGGAATCTTGAAGTCGTCGGCCACGCGCTGGCTCGATTCGCGCGACCGGTTACAGACGGCCACGAGCTCGACGCCTTTGATTTTCTGGAAACCGGGAATATGGCGGAGGCGGGTGTTGGCGCCGGCGCCGACGAGACCAATGCGAAGGGACATGGGGACTTTTTAAGACGATGTCTTAAAAAGTCCTTCTTTTTTTGTCATTCTGAGACAGGCCACGAAGAGCACGAAAGGTGGACCGTGCGCTCCGCGCGCGGTCAGCGTTGGGCTCGATCT
>CANJNJ010000241.1 GCA_947474995.1 Opitutaceae bacterium
GGATGGCGGGAAATACATGAAGGTGATTCTCGCCCCCTAGGCGGTTCGATTTGCTCGCCGTTCCGCCTTCCGGCGGTAAAAACATTAAGCCGCGTCTCTCGGTGGGACGAATAACGTCCCCGCCCCATTTCTCTCATGCCCTCCAAGAAAACTACTCTTAAAGTCGCGGTCGTCACCGGTGCCGGGTCCGGTGTCGGCCGGGCCACGGTTCATCAATTTGCCGCCGAGGGTTGGCACGTCGCTCTCGCCGGACGGCGCGCCGACGCGCTCGCGGAAACCATCGCGCTCGCCCCGGCGGGCACCCAAAAACAGCTCGCCGCCTTTTCCACCGACGTCGGTGATCCCGCAGCGATCGATGCGTTGGCGGCGGCCGTGCTGAAAAAATTTGGTCGGGTTGATGTCCTCGTCAATGGCGCGGGCCTGAACGTGCCGAAGCGCTCGCTCGCGGTGCTTTCCCGGCCAGACTACCGGACCCTGATGGCCACCAATATCGACGGCGCCTTGTTCGCCACGCAGGCGTTCTTGCCCGGCATGCGCGCCCAGGGCGGCGGCACCATTGTCAACATTTGCTCGGACGCCGGCAAACGCGCGTCCGCCAAGGCGGGCCCCGGCTATGCGATTTCCAAGTTCGGCATGACGGGGCTGACCCAGGCGATCAACGAGGAGGAACGCCAAAACGGGATTCGCGGCGTTTGTATTTTCCCGGGTGACATCAACACGCCGATTCTCAACAAGCGGCCTGTGCCGCCGCCGCCCGAATCACGCCCCCTGATGCTCCAGGCCGAGGACGTCGCCGCCTGCGTGCTGTTTGCCGTGAATCTCCCACCGCGGGCGCTCGTCGAGGAACTGCAGATTCGGCCCACCCGGGCCTACGTGCCTCCGGCGGCGGCTAAATAAGATCAGTCGCTCGCGAGTTTTGTACTTCGGCGCCGCAGCGGTAGGGGCTGCTCTCCGAGTGGACCGCGGACGGCTCGGAGAGCCGTCCCTACCTTACAGCCGCCCAATACCTAAGGAATGGCGGGCAAGGACTGGGGTGAAGCGGACTCATCCGCCGGCGTGTTTACGGACCATCGCCTCGAATTCCGCCTGCTGGGCCTCGAGGCTGCGCAGGAGGGCGAACTGGTTGCGCGCCCGATCGAGATTATGGCCGGGTCGCGCGATTTTGAAATAGGTGTCGCCCTGCAGGAAGTCCGTCAGGAAGCGCAGCCCGTTCTCCTAGGTCATCAACCGTCCGGCAAAAGCCAGTTGCCCAATTTCCACCGGGTTGAGAAACGCCCGCGCCGTGGCCAGGTAACCTTCGACCAGCGCCTCGAACATCGGCCGGCGCGCGTAGACCAGCGCGAGGTCGCGTTCGTCTTCCGCCGCGGCGTTGGTCGCCGACCGGACCATTTCACCAAAATCGTACGGCGCGAGTCCGGGCATGACGGTGTCGAGGTCGATGACACAAATGCCGACCCCGGTGAGGTCGTCGATCATGACGTTGTTGAGCTTGGTGTCGTTATGCGTCACCCGCTCGGGAATGTCCCCCTGAGCCTGAAGGGCGAGCAGCCGATCGACCATTCCCTCGCGGGAATGAGCGAACGCAATTTCCTCCGGCACCTGCGCCGCGCGGCCCCTCGAATCAGCCACGATGGCCCGGCGCAGGGCCTCGAAACGCTGCCGCGTGTGATGAAAATTGGGAATCGTTTCATGCAGCCGCGCGCCCGGCAAATCGCTCAAGAGTCGCTGGAATTCGCCAAAGGCCCGCGCCGCCTCGCGGGCTTGGGCCGGCGTTTCGATGAGGTCGTGGCTGCTCGCGCCTTCGATGAAATGATAACAACGCCACCAACCGCCGGCGGCGTCGCGATGACACACCTGACCGTCACGCGCGGGCACCAACTGTAGCGAGCGCCGGGCCGCGTCGGCTCCGCCGTGTTCCGCACTGCGTCGGCTGGCATGCGCGGTCACGCGCTGCACGTTCTCCATCAAAGCGGGGACGTTCCGAAAGACGTGTTCGTTGATCCGTTGGAGAACGTACCGCGCCGCCCCCCCGGGCTGACTAAACGTCACCTGGAAAGTATCGTTGATGTGTCCGCTGCCATGCGGCTGGCCGCCCTGGAAGCGACCGGGCATGGCAAAGGCGCCCGCCACGCCGGCCAGGTCAGGTAACAATTTTCCCGCAACGCCACCGCTCATCCGGCGAGACAGTCAGCGCGAGACGCCGGGGCAAGGGGAATTTCGAACCAGGACGGAGCGTATCGCCGTGTAGTCGGTCCCGCTTCGCCCCGAATCGGGCTACAGGCCAGCGCTGGACGCGTCGCCCACCGAGGGAAAGCGGGACCGCCTCCTCGGGGATTACGCCCCACGACATCATGAACGATGGGGCTTAACCGACCCCGTTCACCACGTTGGGCAACTTCTCCCCGCGCAGGGCGCAGGCGGCAGTCCGGGCCGCGCTGGAGCGCAGGTTCTGCTCCGATTTCGCGCTCGTCGCCGCCGCATGCGGTGAGAGGATCACGTTGCCCATGGCCAGCAACGGACTGTCCTTGGGCATTGGTTCGGGGTCGAAGACATCGAGGGCGGCCCCGGAAAGCTGACCCGAGCGCAGGGCCTCAATCAAATCGGCCGAGTTCACGAGATTGCCGCGCGAGGCGTTAACCAGCACCGCGCCTTTTTTCATCTTCGCGAGTTTCTCCCGATTGATCAGGCCGCGGGTTGCGGGCAGGCTCGGTACGTGCAGCGACACCAGATCGCTCGCCTGCAACAACTCCTCCAGGCTGGCCGGCTCGAATCCTCCCTGCCGAATCACCGTAGCATCCACCGCCGGGTCGAAGATCAGAAGACGACACTTGAACGGCTTCAGCCGAGCCGCGACTTCCCGACCGATCCGCCCAAACCCGACCAACCCGACCGTCATCTCGTGCAAGACCCGCATCGTTTCCACGGGCACCGCGAGCCGCCAGCCACCGGCCCGGATATCGACGCAATGCGGCACGATGCCGCGCGTCGTGGCGAGGATCAGCGCGAGGGTGTGGTCCGCCACTTCGTTGACACAGTAATCGGGCACGTTGCAGACCGGAATTCCGGCCTTCGCCGCCGCCGCCACATCCACGCTGTCGTAGCCGACGCCGAGGCGAACGATGACGCGCACCTTCTTCATGGTCGCGATCACCGCGGCATTGATCGGCGCAAAACCCGTGATGACGCAATCGGCGTCCGCGGCGAGGGCGATGACCTCTTCGGGCGTCTTGCAGCGGCCCGCGATCACCTGGGCGCCGAGGGGCGCGAAGATCGCATTATCTTGCTCCAGAGTCTGCGGGGGATTGTCCGTGATGACGACCTTGTACATAGAGGGGAAAGTTTGAGTTTAGAAATTTCGGAAGAAACCGCCGGCGGTCCAGCCACCATCCACGCACAGAATCTGGCCGGTCACATACCGGTTGTCGGGGCCGGCGAAAAATAGCACGGCGTTCGCCACGTCCTGCAGTCGGCCCGGGCGCCCCAGCGGCACATGGCTCAGGATGCTCGGACCCTTCGTACTCAGCGGCGAATTTTTGTCGTAGAACGCGATGTGACCCATCGTTCCCGGGGCCACGCAGTTGATGACCACGTCGTGCGGTCCCATTTCAATGGCCATCGTCCGCGTGAGGTTCACGACCCCGGCCTTGGCCGCCGTGTAGGCGCATTGCAGCCGGGCCGGCACCACGCCGAGCACGGAGGAAATATTGATGATGCTGCCGGACTTCTGCCGGATCATCAGCCGGACGGCGGAGCGGCTCACCAGGAACACCCCATTCAGATCGATTTTCATCACCCGGTCCCACTCGTCCGGAGAAAACTGATCGAACGTCACCCGGTGCTGGACATCGGAATTTACCCCCGCGTTGTTCACGAGGATGTCGAGCCGGCCGAATTTCTTCTCAATGAAATCAATCCCCTCGGCCACCTGTTTGGCCTCGGACACATCCATCAGCAGCGGCGTGCCCAGTGGCGTCTTGGCCGCGCTCTGCCGCGCTTCCTCGAGGTTTATATCCGAGTAGATGACCTGCGCGCCGTTGGCGACGAGCGTGTCGGCAATGCATTGCCCAATGCCGCGGCCGGCGCCGGTTACCAAGGCCACTTGTCCGGCAAGATCGATTTTCATTCGTTTTGGGTCTAAGACCTCGAGGCTTCCTTCGGTTTGGTTTGCTGGGAGCGCGACCGCTCTCGGTCGCTGCACCAAACGCGACC
>CANJNJ010000242.1 GCA_947474995.1 Opitutaceae bacterium
CCCCGCGCCGCACGCACCCCAAAACCGGCGCGGTCCACAAGTCGGTCCTGAAACCGGTCAGCGCCTCTTACACCAACAAGACCGTCGACACCGACAAGGGGATAGTGAGCGAGATCACCATCGAACCCGCCAACGAACAGGAAGTCGCCGATACGACTGCCGTCATGGGCGGCGAAGACTGGGAAATGTGGATGAACGCGCTCTCCGAGGCGAAGCTCCTCGCCCCAGGTGCACAATCCGTGGCCTACTCTTACATTGGACCCGAAGTGACGTGGGCCATCTACAAGAACGGCACCATCGGCCTGGCGAAGAACGATCTCGAGCGGGCCGCCCGCCACATCGATTCGCTGCTGAAACTCAACGGCGGCGGTCGCGCCTTCATCTCGGTCAACAAGGCCCTCGTCACGCAGGCCAGTTCCGCGATTCCGGTAGTGCCGCTCTACATCTCGATTCTCTACAAGATCATGAAAGCCGGCGGCACGCACGAGGGCTGCATCGAGCAAATTCAGCGACTCTTTGTGACCCAGCTCTTCCACGGTGCGACGGCGCGCTTTGACGAAGCGGGCCGCGTTCGCATCGACGATTGGGAAATGCGCCCCGAGATCCAGGCCGCCGTGCGCGTCATCTGGCCGCGCGTGACGACCGAAAACCTCGCCGCCGAAACCGACATTGCCGGTTACCGCCGAGAATTCCTGAAACTTTTCGGCTTCGGTCTGCCCGGCGTGAATTACGACGCCGAAACCGAGCCGCACGTTTTGATGCCCTGAGCCCTCGTGCGCGCCGTCGTCCAGCGAGTCAGCAGCGCGCGGGTGACCGTCGCCGGTGAAATGACCGGGAAAATCGGCGCCGGCCTGCTCATTTTCCTGGGGGTGGCCCAAGACGATACCGAGGCGGACGGCGACTGGCTCGCGCCGAAGATCGCCGCCCTGCGCATCTTCGAGGATGACGCCGGCAAGATGAACTGCGCGCTCACCGACACGGCGGGCGGCGCCCTCGTCGTCAGTCAGTTCACCTTGCTGGCGAGTACCGCCAAGGGCACCCGCCCCTCGTTCAACGCCGCGGCTCCGCCGGCGCTCGCGATTCCGCTTTATGAACGATTCATTCGGCAGCTGGCCGCGGCCCTGGGCCGCCCGGTGGCCACGGGCCGGTTCGGGGCGATGATGGAGGTCGCGCTCGTCAATGCCGGCCCGGTCACGCTGGTGCTCGACTCGCGTATCCGGGAATAGCGGCCAGTCCTCCCCCCTGCATGCCACCGTTCATCAATTTCTCCGCTTACAAGTTTGCGCCGCTCCGCGAACTGCCGGCCCTCCGCGAAAGACTGCGGCACGTGGCCACAACCCACGCCCTGAAAGGCACGATTCTTCTGAGTCCTGAGGGCATAAATTTTTTTGTCGCCGGCGCGCGGGCTGATGTTGACACGCTCCTCGCGGAGATCCGCCAGGTGCCGCTGCTGCACGATCTCACGCCCAAGGAAAGTGAAAGCAGCGCGCAACCGTTCCATCGCATGCTGGTGAAAATCAAGAAGGAGATCATCGCCTTCGGGGTGGACGGCATTGATCCCGCGCGCCGGACCTCGCCGAAGCTCTCCGCCCGCACGTTGAAGCAATGGCTGGATGAAGGCCGGCCGGTCACCTTGCTCGATACGCGCAACAACTATGAGGTGCGCCTGGGGACATTTCGCGGAGCGCTGCGCGCGGGGATCGATCATTTCCGCGATTTCCCCTCCGCCGTGGCGCGCCTGCCCGAGACCATGAAAACCCAGCCCATCGTGATGTTTTGCACCGGGGGGATTCGCTGTGAAAAAGCCGGGCCGTTCATGGAGCGTGAAGGTTTTCAAAATGTCCATCAGCTCGACGGCGGCATTCTGAAATATTTCGAAGAATGTGGCGGCGCGTACTTCGACGGCGAATGCTTTGTCTTTGACCAGCGCGTGGGGGTGGATCCGGACCGACGGGAAACCGATTCGGTGCTTTGCTTCCATTGCCAGATGCCGCTCACGGCCGCCGAGCAAAGCGACCCGCGCTACGTGGCCGAGGTGTCCTGCCCCTATTGCTTCGCGGCGGCGCCGGCGCTGAATGGCTGAGCGCGCTAGTCCCCTAATCCCTCCACGCTCACCGATTCGCCGTTCTGTTTTGGGCCGAGTTTTAGAATGAACGGTACCGCCGTTTTCGCCCACTTCTCCGCTTTCGGATAGTTCCCGGCCTCGTCGGCCCAGCAGGATCGCAGCATGTCCGTGTCAATCACCCCGGGATTCAGCGGCACGGCCGCCATGCCTGCCGGCAATTCCGCGGCCAGCGCCTTGGTGAGACCCTCGATCGCCCATTTCGACATGCAATAGGGCGCGACCTCCGGCGACACGCTGCGCCCCCAGCCCGAACTCAGGTTCACGATCACGCCTCGCCTTCGCGCCACCATCGCTGGCACGAAATGGCGGATGACGTTTTGTACGCCGCGAATGTTCACATCGACGAGCTTCGAAAACTCGCGGTCGTCCTGCTCCCACAGCGGGGAAAGCCGGTTCATCAGGCCGGCATTGTTGATCAAGAAGTCGGGCGGGCTGTCGTTCTCCAGCACTTTGGCCGCCCAGATCGCAACTTTGTTGTCGAGACCGACATCGACCACCGAGAAGTCGTGCGGGGTCTGGTGCGTCATGCGCAGGTCAAAAATCGCTTCGCCGCCGCGCCCACAGCCGATGACCGTATGCCCGCCGCGGATGAATTCCTCGACGAGGGCCCGCCCCAAGCCACGCGTCACGCCGGTAATCACGATTTTCATGGCGTGAAAACAAGAGCCGAAGAGGCGACGTGTCGAGACGTCGAGGAGCCAAACCAACCGTGCAACGCGGGTCGTGTCTCGACTCCTCGCCGCTCAACTTCTCGACGCCCCTAGCGACTCTGCAAACTAAACTTGTTCAGCCCGGTCTTCCGGCAGGCGTCCATGACAAAGGTGAGCTTCTTCAACTGCGTCGTTTCGTCCGCCTTGATGAGCACGGGGATATCGCGGTCGACGTTTTTGACCTGCTCCAGCAGGCCGAGCAATTGCTCATCGGTGACGTTCTTGCCGTTGAAGGACACCACCCCGTCCTTGTCGATGCCAAGGGTAACCGTGCTCTTGGACTCGGTCTTACCGGCGGTTTCGACCTTGGGGAGGGTAATGTTCAGGGTCGCCGCGGACTTGAACTGCATCGTCACGAACGCGAAGAAAATGAGCATCACCAGCACGTCGATGAGCGGCACCAGATTCAGCTCCGGCCGCTTCCGCCGCCGTTGCAGCAAGGAGCTCATGGTTTTCCGCGCTGCAGGATCCGCTCGAGCAACACGTCGAGCTGCGCCGCGTAGTTCTCAATCTTGCGCTGCAGGTAGCCACTGCCCACGAGCGAAGGGATCGCAATCGTCAAACCGATCACGGTCGCCGACAGGGCCAGCGCCACGCCCTTGGTGAAGGCCACGGGATCGGGCAATCCGGTATCAGGAGATATTTGGGAGAATACCTGGAGCAAACCGGTGACCGTTCCCGTCAGACCAATTAGCGGAGCCGCCGCATAAATCACGTCAAGGTAGGGCACGCCCCGTTCCATCCGATTGATCTCGAGCCGCGCAAACGCCTTCACCGCGCCGGCGTCGTTACGGTGCTGTTCGGCGAAATCGACGATTCGGGCGAGGACGGTATGCTTGCCCCCGACCAGCGGCCGACCGGCCACCACGGCATCGACCAGATCCTGCGGCATCACGGCCGCCCGGCGAAGCGCGAACGCGCGTTCGCAGACAATGAACACGGCGCAAGCAGAGCAAAGCGCCAGTGGATAAATGAGGATTCCTGCCCCCTTGAAAACTTCAATCGCGGCAATAAACATGGCTGAAGGATGAACGTGCCGGGGTGTGACGACGGGGCGAGGGAAAAGTTCGAAAAAAATCAGGCCCCGAGACACTTACCGCCGTTCCCCGGTCGCCAAGCCCGCCGGGCCCCCTTTAGCTCGTAAAGTAGGCCAGCCGGGCACCCGTGGCCTTCGCCGCCGGCAAACCTTCCAACAGTTCACCGATGGGGTCCCACCGACCATTGACCAAGGCGTCGTGCGCCGCATCGCGTACGTCGGCCTTGGCGGTCTGACTACCAAACCGGATTTCCTGGCGCGCGACGTCGAGGGTGATTTCCAAG
>CANJNJ010000243.1 GCA_947474995.1 Opitutaceae bacterium
CTTGCCCGTCATGATCGAGTCGGCGTCGAGCACGATCATGTAGCGGTAGCGCCGGCCCCAGCGGCGGAGAAAATCCGCGACGTTGCCCGCCTTCTTGTTAATCGAGTGCCGGCGCTTGCGGTAAAAAATCTTCCCGAAGCCGCCGACCTGCTTGCAGAGCTCGGCCCAGGCGACCTCCTCCTGAATCCATTGGTTCGGCTGGTTCGAATCGCTGAGGACGAAGAAATCGAAGTGCTCCAACCGCTTCGTTTCCTGCACGGAGCGAAACACCACGCGCAGGCCTTCAAAGACCCGGCTCACGTCCTCGTTGAACGCCGGCATGACAATCGCCGTCGCCGCCAGCTTCGGCTCCTCGCCCTCCTTGAGCGTCGCGGTGATGCGGGAGCTGTCCCCCCCGCGGTTGATCACATAGAAACCCACCAGCGCCGTGCAAAAACCGGCCGCAATATGCGCGAACAGAATGACGAACAACCCGAGCAGGGCGCCCTCCAGCACACTGATGCCCTCGCGCCAGAGGAGGTCGGCCATGAACCACGTCGCCAGGCTGGTGAGGACGAAAATCGTCGAGAAAAACAGGAAGCGCCGCCGGCCGAGCCGGCGCTTGTCCATGTGTTCGATCGGGTAGAGCCGCATGGGGATCAGCGCGTCGCGTAGAAAATCGCCGCGAGCACGCCGGCGAAGAACAGCCACAGCAGGAGCGCCCGCAGGAGGGGCCATTTCTCAAATTGCTCGAGGGTGTCGCCGGCCGCCTCGGTGATGAGACCGAGATCGATGGGCCGCGGCACCATGCTCGACACGGTCATGTCGGGCCCGGCTTGCAGCGCCCCCGTGCGCATCGCCACGGCAAAATCCGGCGGGCTATTCCGTTCGTCCAGGAACGCATACGGCCATTTGTCCGGCCCGTCGCACAACAGCAGCGCCACGCGTCCATCCACCGCGATGCGCTCGTGCGGCTGGTCGCGTTCCTCAAGCACGCTGGCAAACCACAGGTCCATCATCGCCTCGGTCTCTTCCGCGGCGAGCGTCGTGGGCTCGATGGCCGGGGTCACTTCATGCCGGCTCGCGGCCCGCTCGAGAATCTGCAGGATCAGCCGGCTCTGGTGCAGCCGGTTGTGGATCCGGTGGGCGCGCAGGTAGTCCTCGACGCGCACATAGGCGGCGTTCCACGCCTCCATCGTGCCCGCTTTCGGCCGAAACGAACTCAGGGACTCCAGAGGTAGGTCCATGTTTCTGTGAGAACATGGGGAGGCTTCTTCAGGAAACAACGCAGTTCCACCGGGCGCCCGGTGCCGTCCGGCTTGACGCCAAACGCGAGCCGCCACGTCGGGTTGTAGGGATTTTTTTGGACGGTCTTGTAGGCGAGGGTCGCGCCCGCGCCCACCCAGACATCCGGTTCGATCGCGGGATCGGATTTTTGCTGCCGCAGATAAGGTCCGTCAAAATCGATGACGAAGCGCTGCAGCTCGGGCTCGTGGGTTTGGGAGTGCCCGGCACGCGTGGCGACGGCGAAACCCGCGGGTGGGCGGATCTGGTCGGTAAACCAGTGCAGCTTGTATTCGAATTCAATCGGCTCCCCCGCCGGCGGCAGGCGTTCGGGCACCCAGAAGGCGACGATGTTGTCGTTGGTTTCATCGGGGGCCGACAATTCCGCGAGTCGCACGGCCCCGCGGCCCCAGTTGCCCACGGGCTCCACCCACGCGCTCGGCCGCAGGTGATAGAGCGCCTCGAGATCCTGGTAGGATTCATAGTTGCGGTCGCGCTGGATCAGCCCGAAGCCGCGGGGATTTTCGTCGGAAAACGCGACCACGCGCGTGGCCTTCGGGTTGGAAAGCGGGCGCCAGAGCCACTCGCTGGCCCCGGTGAAAATCATGAGGCCGTCGGAGTCGTGGACCTCCGGGCGAAAATCGCCGTGCTGGGTCGGGGAATTCTCGCCGTGCCAGAACATGCTGGTGAGCGGCGCGAGGCCGAGGACCTTTGGATTCTTCCGGCAGTAAACCACCGCTTTCACCTGCATCACGGTCTCGGCGCCGGGCGTGACCGTGAAGCGATACGCGCCCGCCACACTCGCGCTGTCCAGCAAGGCGTAGATGACAAATTGCTTCGCGCCCGCGCCGGGTCGTTCGATCCAGAACTCCTCAAAGACCGGGAACTCCTCCCCGTCCGGCTCCGTGGTGTTGACCGCGAGACCGCGCGCCGAGAGGCCGTACACGACCTTCAGGCACAGCGCGCGAAAATAACTCGCCCCGAGAAACGACACCACCTCATCCGCCGGGCGATTCAGGCTGCCCAGCACGCGGAAACCGGCAAACCCGACGTTGGCCTGCAGCGCCGCCCCGATCTTGAGCGAACCATAGCTGAACAGCTCGCGGTCGAACGGAATGGGCGTCACCGTGCGCCCGTTGAGCTCGGATACCTGTACGGATTTCTGGTGGACGAAGCCCGGGTGAAAAAATTGCAGCTGGTAGGGCAGGCTTTCGCGTCGCCACCATGTGTGGTCCGCGTTGAACACGATCTGCCGGTATTCGTCGTAACTCAGCCGGCGGAGCGATTCCGGCACGGTCGTCGCGCGCGCCACGTAGGGACTCGCGGCGAGCATCCGGGCACGGAAACGCAGCGTCTCGAAATCAAAGAACTCCTCGGCGGCGCGGGCCGGGGCGGCCCACGCCAACAAGAGGAAAAAAACCGAAAGCCGGGCGCGGATTTTCATTCGCACGCCAGCAGGCTTTTTTCCCATGCTTTCTGTCTCCGTCCTCGGTTCATGGACCAACCTATCGCACGCTGCACCCCAGCTGCCAAGGCCGTAGAAAAATAAACCACAGGCCACTGACGGTCAAAGGCCTACAATCCGAGGTCAGGCGAAAGCGGCCGATCTCGGGCCGGCCTCGGCCGAGGCCTCCGGTGAAACTCCGGTGGTTTGGGGCCCAAGCCTTTTGCACAGGAGAGCAATCCGAGAACAAGGCCGAGATCGAGGCATGACATTTTCCTCCGCCCGTCCTCGGTTTGGCCTCCTGTGCTCAAGGCCAGTCCGGTCTCGCCCGTCCCCGACCTTCTATTTCATGGTCCGCGCGAAGGTCTCCAGATACGCGCGCCATTCGGGCAGCAGCTTGATTTCGCCCGCCTTGGCCCACGCATAGCCCGACGCGTAGCTCACTTCGCCCTTGGCGTCGGTCCGCAGAAACGCCAGCGCATGGGCGAAACCCTTCGGCTCGCCGTCATAGGGCGCCGACTTCATCTCGCGAACCGCGCCGGCCGGGAAAGTCATGGCGAGCCCGAAGCCTTCACCGTCCAGTTGCTCCCACACCGCCATGCTCGTCCGGTCGGAGGCAAACACGTACCCGGGTTTGGTGGTTTGGGTGAAGAGACCGACCACCACGTCGACCCCGGCCACCCCGGCGCTCGCGTTGCGCGGGCCACCCGGGGAATCGGTGATCCGCGAGGTGATCCGCGTCAGCCGCTCGGCCATCCGCAGCGTAAAATGCCGAAATTCGTAGAGCTTCTTCCCGCGGCGCGAGCGAGTTGGCCGAGCCCGGCCAGGCTGGCGCAGCAGCCGATGGCGAAGGATTTGGAAAGCGCTGGGGCCAAGGGATGGAAGGTTCGATTGAACCGATCTGTCCCGCTTCTCTCGAAGCGGGCTACTTTCGGTCGAATCGGAAACGATCTGGCAAAGTGCATGACAGCCTCTAAGCCCAATGCCGTTAAGGCAACGAGGTGATACGAATCGATATTGGAGCGGAAAAGGAAGGTTGGTCGAGCTTGCGGGGCCAGGAACTGACGGGCTGGCGGACGGCGCGGGGACAAGATCGGGCCCGCCGCTC
>CANJNJ010000244.1 GCA_947474995.1 Opitutaceae bacterium
CACGCCATGGCGACATGGTTCCAGCGAGGCCGCGCCTCAGACCACGGGACTACGGACCACAAGACCCCTTCGACAAGCTCAGGGCAGGCACGGGACTTTTCGGAAACTTGACCTGCTCACAACGAGTTTGGGCGTTCAAGGACTCTCGTGATCATCCAACTGTAAGCCGCGCGCGGAGCGCCCGGCCCACCTTTCGGCCTTCGCCGCACGTCGAATGAAACGAATCCGCGAATGCCTGCTCACCACCTGTGCGGCGCTGGCGCTGGCGAGCGCGACTCTGGCGAGTCCCGGCGGAGCCACCAGGCCGGCCGGCATGGTGGTCATTCCCGCGGGCGACTACGTCCCGCTGATCCGCACGGCGAAGGACGTCCCCCGCGTCGCCGTCGCCGCATTCCTGCTCGACGCGCAAGCCGTCACCAACGCCGAGTTCCTCGCGTTCGTGACGGCCAACCCCAAGTGGCGGCGCTCGGCGGTCAGCGGCCTGTTCGCGGACACGTCCTATCTCGAGCACTGGACCGCTGATTTGGAGCCGGGCCCAAAGGCTCCGGCCGCCGCACCCGTGATCCGCATCTCGTGGTTTGCCGCGCGCGCCTACGCCCGCTGGGTGGGTAAGCGCCTGCCCACGACCGCCGAGTGGGAGTGGACCGCGGCGGCCGGTTACACCACGCCCGACGGCAAGAACGACGCGGAGATGAATCGCGACCTCTACGCGTGGCTCGCCCGTCCGGTGCCCGCGGTCATCCCCGCTGTCGGCACCGCCAAGCCCAACGTTTACGGCGTGCGCGGTCTGCACGGCCTGATTTGGGAATGGGTCGACGACTTCAACATCGCGATGGTCACGGGTGAATCGCGCGCCGACTCCGGTTTGGACCGCGATCTTTTTTGTGGCGCCGGTTCCATCGGCGCCAAGGACACGAACGACTTCGCCGCGTTCATGCGCCAGGCCCTGCGTTCCTCGCTCAAGGCCAATAACACCACCTCGTCGCTCGGTTTCCGCTGCGCGCGAGATCGCCAATGATTCCCCCACGCTCCATCGCCATGCCGACCAGGATTCTCCTCTGCTCGCTTCTGGCCGCGGTCTGGGCGGTCGCCGGTGAACAGCCCGCGTCCCCCGCCGGCAAGGGCGACACCGTGTTGAAGCAACCGGCTGAGCCGTTCACCAAAAACTCCCTCTACCAGACGGACGCGCGCTTCACGACCGATGCCGGCCGCGCGTTTGCGCTGGGCGAACTCCGGGGCCGACCCGTCGTGCTCGACATGTTTTTCGCCTCCTGTGGTTTTGCCTGTCCGCTGCTCGTGTCCGACATGCAGGCCATCCGCGCCAAACTGCCCGAGGCGGTGCGCGCTCGCGCCGTGTTCGTGCTCGTCTCCTTTGACTCCGCCCGGGACACGCCCCCGGTCCTGGCGCAATACCGCGCGCGGCGCAGCCTCGACGAGCAGTGGATGTTCCTGCACGGCAGCGCCGATTCGATCCGCGAACTCGCCGCTCTGCTCGGCATAAAATACAAAGAGGAAGCCGACGGCACGTTCTCCCACTCGAACATCATCACCATCCTGAATTCGCAGGGCGAAATCGCCCACCAGCGAGTCGGGCTCCAAGGCGGGCTCGAGGAAGCGGCCGCCGCCCTCGCCACGGCCATCGGCCGGGAGTGAACCGGGCCGGCGCATTGCCGGCGAATCGCTTTTCCAAAAATTCCTGCGGGCTGCGGCGCGAACCGCGCCGTCAAACAACGTAACCTTGATGCGCATCAAGGCCGACCGCGGGACGACGTGCTAGGATAACGTCCGAGCCGCCCACCAAATGATCTCCAAGAATTTCCTCTTTCACGCCGGCCTGGCTTTGTTTGCCACCGCCGCGGGCGCAGCCGAACCGGCCACCCTGATCGACGCGCTGGGCGGCGGAAAATTTTCCGTTAACGCCCGCCTCCGCTACGAAGGCGTCGAGCAGACCAGTCTGCGCGACGCCGCGGCGCTCACGCTCCGCACCCGCCTCGGTTTTGCGCCGGCCCCGTTCCACGGCTGGAAGTTTCTGATCGAAGCCGAGAATATCGTCGCGGCCGACGGCGACAGCTACAGCCAGTCGGGCCTCAACCCCGGCGGCACGGGCCGGGCCGTCGTCGCCGATCCCGAGATCACCGAACTCAACCAGGCCTTCGTCGCCTACGCGTTCGGCAAGACCAGCTACACGCTCGGCCGCCAGCGCCTGGTGCTCGACAATGCGCGCTTTGTCGGCGACGTCGGCTGGCGCCAGAACATGCAGACCTACGACGCGTTCGTCTTGCAGGACAAGACGCTCGACCAGACCACGCTCACCTACGCCTACCTCGACCGAATCAACCGCGTCTTCGGTCGCAATCACGCGCAGGGCTACTGGAAGTCGGCCTCGCACCTGCTCAACGCCAGCTACGCCGGCCTGCCCTTCGGCACGCTCACCGGTTACGCCTACCTGCTCGATTTCCGCGCGCCCGCCTACTCCGCCAACTCCTGCGCCACCTACGGCGCCAGCCTGGCCGGCGCCACGCCCCTCACCGCGGACCTGAAGTTCGCTTACCGCGCCGAGCTCGCCACCCAGTCCGACTACGGCAGCAGCGCGCTCAACTACTCGGCCGGCTACACGAGCCTCGAGGCCGGCCTCACTGCCAAACCCGGCAGCCTCACCCTCGGCCACGAGGTGCTCGGATCCGGCAGCAACGTCGGTTTCAAGACGCCGCTCGCCACCCTGCACATTTTCAATGGCTGGGCCGACCTCTTCCTCACGACGCCCGCCGCCGGCCTCCGCGACACCTATGTCCGGGCGACCGCCGCACTGCCGGCGGCCATCGCCCTGACGGTCTTTCAACATTGGTATGAAACCGACCAGACCGGGGTCGACCTCGGCACCGAATTCAATGCCATGCTCACGCGCAAATTCGGCGCCAATTTCACCGGCACGCTCAAATATGCCGACTTTCGCCGCGACAGCCTGACGGTCCCGAACGTGAAAAAAATCTGGGCCCAGGTCGAATTCGCCTACTGATTGGACCCATGTCCGCGACCAAGTTCAAAATCCTCGACGTGCGTGCGGTGCTTGCCCAAGGCGGGGAACCGCTGCCGGAGATCCGCGCGAGGGTTGAGGCGCTCATCGCCGGACAAGGCTTGACGGTCATCGCGCCGTTCGTGCCCGCGCCGCTGATCGAGTTGCTCAAGAGCGAGGGTTTCCAATTTGCGATGGAACACCGGAACGATGGCGCCTGGGCCGTGAATTTCTGGAAGGAGTAGCGGCGCCACGATTAATCCTCGATTGGGAGCGCGACCGCGACCGGTTGTCTCCGGCTGAGCGACCGAGGGCGGTCGCCCTCCCAGCTGACCGAGCCGAAGGGAGCTTCGGACTGTCGTACTCTTGCCCATGAAACCCACCACCCTTCTCTCCCCCACCGCGTGCGGCACCTGCTCGCTGCTGGCGCCGGTCGCAACCGTCGCCCACGGCATCGTCAGCCGGGCGGTGCTCACGACGTCGGCGCTGCGGCTGACGCTGTTTCATTTTGCGGCCGGGCAGGAACTCTCCGAGCACACCAGCAAGGCCCGCGCGCTCGTGCAGATATTGAGCGGCGCCTGCGAATTTTCCGTCGGCCGCGCCAAGCACACGCTGTGCCCCGGCGACCTGCTGCACCTGCCGCCGGGCGCACCCCAGGCGGTGATCGCCACGGAACCGTTCTCGATGCTGCTCACGCAGGTCACCGAACCAGCGCCCTGACGAGCGCGAGGACTCGGTAAGGGGTCGAGTCGTTACATGTTACATGCGCCGCTCTTTCGGAGG
>CANJNJ010000245.1 GCA_947474995.1 Opitutaceae bacterium
GATTTGCCGGGTGCTCGCGAAGACGATGCGAATAGCCGGATTGTGCTTCCGACAGGCCTCGAGGATGGCGAGCTGCGCCCGGCAGTTGATGTCGAGGTCCGTCTGCGGATCGGTCATCGAGTCCAGGTGGCTCGTCTGACCGGCGAGGTTGAAAAGAAAATCCTGACCCCGGACAAGGCGCGGGAGCCGCGGCCAGTCGCGCACGTCGGCGAGGTGCACGCGCAGGCGACTGGCGATGCCGAGGAGATTGCGCCGGTGGCCACCCTGCTGCGATTCGAGGCTGTCGACGATGGTCACCCGCGCGCCCAGGGCCACGAGTGTCCGCGCGAGATTGGACCCGATGAAACCAAGCCCACCCGTGATTAGGACGCGTCGGCCGGAGTAAACGCGACGGAGGTCAACGGGAGGAGGCATGTGACCGCGAGCAAACACGGCTCACGCGGCGCGCGCCAATCCGAAAATCACGCAAGGGCATCGCTTCAAGCCGGCTCACGCGGAGCCGCGGAGGACGCGGAGAGAGTGAAATCATTCCGCGGACCTGCTTTGCTCCGCGTCTCCGCGTGAAACGCCACCACCACCGAAACTCAGGGCACTTCGATTTCGAGGCGAAAGACGCAGATCGCGAGTTGCCGGGGATCGCCCGCGCCGGCGGGTGCGGTGGGTTGCACCGAACGCAGGCGCACGGTCGAGCGTCCAGGCGGCACGGTGATGGGGGCAAACCGGACGAGCCTCCGTTCTACTCCCAGATGAATCGCCGGCGCTGACCCCGCCGCGCCATCCACTTCCAGCACGACATCGCGTTCGCCAAAACTGTGGCCGTCCAGCCGGCAACTGAGCGTGACGGGCTGATCGTGCGGATTATCGACCAGCAATTTCGCATCGCCCGAAGTCCACTGCCATCGCTCGGTGCTGTTGGGCAGCATTTCCTCCACAAACCAGCCGTCGCCCGGCAGCACGCGCACGTACTGGCGGTCGCGGGTGTTGACCAACGCGAAACGCGGCGTGATTTGCCGGCGGGCGTCGCCGGGAAGTTTGAGCGCGAGGCGGCCGCCCTCGAGATCCCATTCCCCGCGAAGCGGCGTGTTGAGCCGGCCTTCGTAGGTATGGGTCAGAAAATATTGCCCCTTGTGGAGGAGAAACGCATTGGCCCAGAGCCTCGACCACATGTCCGGCACCAGGAGATTGACGGAATTGACGTCGGCCATCGCCTCCACCCGGCGAAGTTGCCGCAGTTCCCCATCCACGATGAGAGGTGGCTTGGCCAAGCTCACCACGAACATCCCACAGGCGATGAAATTGAAACCGATGACGACCGCCGTCACTGCCACCACCGCCAGCCACTCACCCAGTCGGTGGCTGCGGCGCAGCGTCACCCACCAACAAAGCGCCGGCAGCAGCACGGGAAAAAACACGGCGAAAAGTTTGTAGGCGTCGTAGCTCGCATTGGTGCCGAGCCACGCGCCGCGACCTTCGAGCCACGCGTAGCCGAGCAGAACCGGCACCGCGAGGGCCGTGACGGTCCAGGCCGCCCGGCGTCCCTGCCGCCCGGCCCGCACGAGCGCCCAAGCCAGCAGGCCTGCGACCCCGAGCGCAAGCAGCCAGCGCAAACCACCCGATTCCCACGCGCGCAAATCCGGACCGCGGACCATGCCCAGCCAGCCCTCCGGGCCCAACACGGGAATCCGCCAGCCGAAATCGTACTCGCGCAAAAGCTGGAACCGCTCGAGCAATCCCGCCACGCGGCCCGCAAAAAAAACCGCACTCACCCCCAGCGGCGCCAACAGGATCAGCGTCCACGTCCCAAGGCGCTTCCATTCGCCGCTGCCGAGCACCTGGCCCCCAGCGTACGCGACGGCGGGAACGAGGCAAAGCACCAGCATGAAATTATAGCTGCCGAGCAGCAGGGCGTAACCGATTGCGAGCACGCCGGCAAAGTGCGCCCCGCGCCGCCACGTCAAACGGCCGCGCCACAGCGCGATGCCCGCCCAGGTGAGCAACGCGATGGCCTGCGCCGCGAGCAACTGTCCCGGCGCCACGTGGGCCACCGCGTACCACGTAATCGGGCTCAGGCCGTAGACCGCGGCCACCACCACGCTCACGACGCCACTGTAGCCGATCACCGCCCGCGCCACCCAGAAGACAATCGGAAGCGAAAACGCCACCAACACCATCGTCAGCAGACTCGCGAGTTCGTGCGGCGGACAGCGCAGCACCGAGCCGTTCAAGGCCAGCAACGCCGCGGGCGTAAAATGATTCAACCGCAGCCAGTAGTCGAAAAAATTGTCCACCGAATGGACGCGCACGACCTCGGTCAGCCCGAGAAATCCACCGCGATCGGCGTGCGCGAATTCCATCAGCACCCGCGCCCCGGCGGCGTAATCCGCGGCGTCGTTACTCCCGAGGGAAATGGTCGTGAGGCCCTTCGACGCCAGCGCCAGCGGCAAGACCAACAGCATGAGACACGCGCCCACGGCCGCCCACACCACGCCAAAGCGACCGAGGTCGGAGTAGACCGAGCGGAGGCCCCGCCGGCCCAAACCCAGCGCGAGCAACACCAGCGGAATCGCCTCCGACCACAGGGCATAGCGATTCGTGCCCGGCAGATTCGCATAGGCCCCGACCCAGACCACCGCCGACTGCAAGACGAGTCCGGCGGGCGCAATCAACACCGGCCAGAACCGCCGCCACGGCCGGGGCATCGCCAGCATGGCCAGCCCGGCGCCCCAGAACGAGGCGTGCAGCAGGAGCGCAAACGCGGCGGCAAAATGAATCATGACGGATTACTTCCGCACCGGGGCCGCAGGTTTTCTCGCCACCGCAAACACCGACGTGCCCCACGCCCACCGTCCGCCGACGCGGAGCCACGCGTGCTCGAGGGCCATCACACCATGGAAGGCGATCTCGAGCGGCCGCGGGTAAAGTTTCACGTCGCTCGTATCGTGCGCGGTTCGAAAGAGTTTCCGCTTCGCCCACACCAGCGGAAACGGCAGTGCGTTCCAGTGCGTCAGCCGGCGATCCGCGAAGCCCGCCGCCGCGAGCAAGCGGTCGAGCTCCGGACGCGTGTAGCGATGCTTGGTGTGGCAGGTATCATCGTGGTACGACCACATCCACCGGTAGGCGGGGACGTTGATCACGACGACGCCGCCGGGCCGCAGGACACGGAAGAATTCCGCCAGCGCCACGTCGGAGTTTTCCACCTGGCAGATCACGTCGGCGGAAACGACCACGTCGAAGCTTTCGTTGGCAAACGGCAACGACGTGATCGACGCCTCGCGAATATCCACGTCCGGCCCGCACCGCTTCCGCGCGAGTTCACAAGCGAGCGGCATGAAATCAATGCCGCTGAACCGCCACGCCGGCTGAGCCGCCCGGAGGCGCAGAATCAACCCACCCGTGCCGCAACCCGCATCGAGCACGGCCGCGGCTCCCGTCGGCCCACCCTGCAGTCCGCGCCGCACATGCGCGTGCAGGGAATGAAAGTACCACATCTGGTCCTCGACCTCGGCGAGCTTCAGGTATTCGTCGGATTGCATCGTGCGACCTGCATGCCTCGCAGAGTCACGCAGACCGTGCAAGGCGGCGGTTGCGGAGGCAACCGGGGCGAGGAGTAAGGTTTAAGGTGTAAGGCAGAGTAGTTTTCGGATATTGCGTGGTGGTCCGTGGTCCGTGGTCCGTGGTCCGTGGTCCGTGGTCCGTGGTCCGTGGTCCGTGGTCCGTGGTCCGTGGACCGTGGTCCGCCGCCGC
>CANJNJ010000246.1 GCA_947474995.1 Opitutaceae bacterium
GACCGCCCCCGGTCGCAATGTCCGAAGCGACCGGGGGCGGTCGCGCTCCCACTCGTCTTGCCAGGCCCTCATCTCGGGTTCGCCGACGCCAGATGCCAGTGTCCACAGATCGGGCAGAGATAAGCGGTCCGCTGGCGTTCAACCCCAGCGAGCATCGCGGCGTCCAGCGCGTCCGCTTGCGTCTGGTAGCGACGCTTGCGCGTGCACATGAGGCGGCGTTCGTCGTGGCTGGGTTTCTTCATTTCGCGCTATTCAGCGGGCCAAGTTCGTCCCGCACCCCAGCGACGATGTCAAAGGAACGCAACCGCGCGGCGTGTTCGTAAATGGCCGCGGTGACCATGAGTTCATCGACTCCCGTGCTCTCCAGAAACGCCGCAATGCCCCGTTTCACGGTGGCGGGCGAACCGACCACCGCCTCGCCGAACGCATGATCGACCATCGCTTTTTCCATCGGGGTCCACAATCCGTCCATCGTGTCGACCGGCGGCGGCAGCGGCACCGGTTTGCCGCGCCGCAGTTGGACGAAGCTTTGCTGGAGCGACGTGAAGAGCCGGCGGGCCTCCGCATCCGTGTCGGCCGCCATGACCCCAATCGCGGCCATGGCGTAGGGGCGCGGCAGCGCTTCGGACGACCGAAACTCGCGTCGGTAAATGGCGAGCGCCTCGTACAGTTGATCCGGGGCAAAGTGCGAGGCGAAGGCAAATGGCAGTCCCAACACGGCCGCGAGCTGCGCACTGAACAGGCTCGAGCCCAGCAGCCAGATGGGCACGTTGAGACCGGCCCCCGGAATCGCCTGCACCAATGTGGCACTCGCGCCGCGAAAATACGCCTGCAGTTCCACGACGTCCTGCGGGAAAGTGTCGGCCGAATTGTTCAATCCGCGCCGCAACGCCCGGGCCGTGACCTGATCGCTCCCGGGTGCGCGCCCCAATCCGAGGTCGATGCGGCCCGGAAACAACGACTCCAGCGTGCCGAATTGCTCCGCGATCACCAAGGGCGCGTGATTGGGCAGCATCACGCCGCCCGACCCAATCCGCATCGTCGACGTTCCGGCCGCCACGTGCGCGATCACCACCGCGGTGGCGGCGCTGGCGATTCCCGGCATGTTGTGATGCTCCGCGAGCCAGTAGCGGTGATAGCCCAACTTCTCCGCGTGGCGGGCCAGATCGAGCGTGCGGCGCAGGGCCTCACCTGCATCGCGGCCCTGGACAATCGGCGAAAGGTCGAGAACGGATAACGGAACCATACCCCAGCGTGGGGGTTGTCGCGCAATTTACCAGCCGCGGGAAAAATTCCGTGCGGAGCCGAAAGAAACTGGGCCGCGCACGGAGTGCCCGGCCCACCTCCAGTCGGCCAGCCTAAGCACGCTTCGGCTTGCCTGTGCCACGGCTGATCGTGCAAAAGGGAGGGCTGCCACAGCGTCGGCCCCAACTGGTCGCGCGCGAAATCCTGGCAATCAAACCAACCAGATCCGATCCCTATGAAACGCTCCGCATCCGCCGTCTGGAACGGCTCCCTTAAAGAAGGCTCCGGCTCGCTGACCGCCAAGAGTGGCGTCTTGAAGTCGACTCCCTACAGCTTCGGCCGCCGCTTCGGCGAGGACCCGGGCACCAATCCCGAGGAACTGATCGCCGCCGCCCACGCCGGTTGCTATGCGATGGCCCTTTCGGCCGAGTTGGGCAAAGCCGGCTTCACGCCGACGCAGCTCGACGCCACCGCCGAAGTCACGCTGGAGAACGTCACGCCTGGCGGCTGGACGGTCACAACCTCCCACATCACGCTGACGGCGAAGATCCCGAACATCGACGCGGCCAAGTTCAACGAAATCGCGAACGGAGCCAAAGTAGGCTGCCCGATTTCCCGCCTGCTGACCGCGAAGATTTCGCTCGACGCCAAGCTCGTCTAAGCGACGCGTTGCTTTTGAATTTGGGAACGCGGCCGACGTCGGCCGCGTTTCCAAAACCAAGCGACCGAGGGCAGTGGCGCTCCCGGTCGAGTCCCCACCCCGCTTTCATCCCCCTGTCAGCCCGTAAACTTCCCCATGCAGCACCTCTGTCACCCCAACTGTTCGCATCAGCGGCCCGGCATGTCCCGCCGCGACTTCCTGACCACGGCCACCCTGGCCGCCGCGGCCCTCACCCTGCCGCAGGTTCGTGGCCAGGCGCCGGCACCAGCACCCACGGACGTCGCGCCGGGCGCCGGCTTGCCGACCCATCCGCTGATCGACATCCACATGCACCAATCGCCCGACAACCTGCGCGGTTCGGGCGGACCGGCCAATACCAAGGGGAAAAAGGGCGGCAGCGCGGCGCGAACCGAGGCTGAATTCCTCACGCACCAAAAGAATATCAACGCGGTCGGCGGGGTTCTGCTCGGGGGCAACGACTACGAGTTCGAACTGATCAAGAAAACGCCGTACCAGTTTGTTCGCTTCGCCAGCGCCGGCATGGTGGGTGGTGGGCGCGAGGCCGTCATCGAGAAGGCCTTGAAAAACGGGGCGAAGGGCATCGGCGAGCACCGCTACGAAGGCGATATTCCGTTCACCAAGGCCTGCCTCGACATGGCCAAGGAGTACGACGTTCCGATCCTTTATCATTTCCAGGAAGCGCTCTTCCCCCTCGGCGTCTATGCCGATTTCTACAAGCTGATCGAAAAGTACCCGACGGTGAAGTTCATCGGCCACGCGATCGATTGGTGGGGTGCCATTGACAAGAACTACTCGTCCAAGGGCGGAACCTATCCCCGCGGTCGGGTCACCGCCGGCGGCCTCACCGACACCTGGCTGGGGCGCTATCCGAATCTTTACGCCGATCTTTCGGCCACCTCCGGCAACACCGGGCTGCTGCGGGATCCCGATTTCGCCAAGGACTTCGTCAACCGTCACCAGGACAAGATCATGTTCGGCTCCGACTGCCCGTGCACCACGGGTTCGGTCGCGTCCTGCTGGTCGGTCATCAAATTGGTCGCGCTGAACCAGCTGCAATTGAGCGCCGCGGTACAGCAGAAGATCTATATCTCGAACGCCGCCAAGCTGCTGAAGTTGAAGATCGCCTGAGGGGGTTGCGCGCCGCCGCGCAACCCTGGAGCGTGCTAGACAAGACTGTAGCCACGAGCGCCAGCGAGTGGAACCTCCGCTCGCTCCCGCTCGCAGCTACGACTTGACGCCGCTCCACTCGCTTGGCCCTCGTGGCTACACTTTTCGTTAAACCGCTCTAGCCGCGCTGATCCTTGAAGTTCGCCTCGAGGCGGCCGGTGCGGGCCGACGTCACGACGCGTGCCACGAGCGCGTCCCGTTGCTTCTGGTCCAGCGGGGCAAAGCGCGAGACATATCCCGTGTTCTCCTTCACGAACGCGACGCGCTCCATGCCCGACACCAGCGTGGACACGGGCAGGGACCACACGAACCGGAACGCGTCCTCAATCGAAACCTGTTCGGGGATAATCGGGGCCAGTCCGCCGCGGCCGCGCAAAAAATCACCGGCCGCGAGCGTCTTCATCGCCAGCACGCCCATCTTCCGCTCCACTAGGGTGGGCAGGATGTTCAGGATAAAACTCTCGTAAGATGGGTCGGCGACGTTGATCGCCATCTGGCAGGTTTCAAAGACATCAGTCTGATTCAGAATATGGGCGTGGGCGCGCCACGTGGCGTGGCCGGTGAAACCGATATGCCGCACTTTCCCGCTCGCCTTCGCCCGCTGCATGAAATCGAGCACCCCGCCCTGCA
>CANJNJ010000247.1 GCA_947474995.1 Opitutaceae bacterium
CCTGCCCTATCGGCTCGATTTTTTTGGCGACGAACTTGAAGCGATCCGTGAATTCGATCCCGTCACCCAGCGTTCCGGCGCCGGCGTGGAAAACATCACGCTGGCCGCTTCGCCGCGCGTGAAGCTCGATCCTTCGAAAACCGGCCTGGCCGACTATCTCAATCCCAGCGCGCAACTCGTCTTCATCGAACCGGCGGCACTCGAGGAAGAATTTAGCACGTTCGCCCGCGAGGGCACGGACGGGCTGACCCCGTTGCTCGAAAAATGCGCGGCCGCCTTCGGCGTCAGCGATCTCGATGAGGCGAGCGCGCTGTTTGACGGCGCGACGATTGAGATGACGTGGGACAGCGAGTCCCTCGCCCACCACCGGCGCAACCCAGACAACGCCTTGGTCGCGCAAGAGCGCCTGCAGGTGGAAGAGGAGGCCCGCCGCGAATTTCTCCATCAGGTCGCGGCGTGGCGGAAAACCGGCTATGAGGTCTACTTTGTCGTCTCCAAAGAGGGCGAAGAGCAGCGCACGCGGGAGATTCTCGCCGAAGACGAAGTCCTGAAGACGATTGCACCGCGCTGGCTGCGGGGCACCTCGAACGAAGGCTTTCGCCTCACCTATCGCGACGGCGCGGCATCGCTGGGTGCGCGACCGCCTTCGGTCGCAGTGGGAAAGCGACCGGGGTCGCTGGCGCTCCCCGCCGGACTCGTGGTCGTCACCGAAACCGAAATCTTCGGCCGGCAGCGACAGCGGAGGCCCTCGTTGAACACGCGCGTGATCGCCCAACGCGCGCAAATCGACCAGCTCCTCGATTTCGCGGAGTTGGTCGAAGGCGATTTCGTCGTGCATCTCCAGCACGGCATCGCGCTCTATCGCGGGCTTACGAAACTCGACATGGCCCAAGGCGTAAGGGAGGTGATTTCGCTCGAGTTCGACGATCACGTGACGCTCCACGTGCCGTTGCAAGAGTCGCACCTCATCAGCCGCTACGTCGGGCTCAGCAAGACGAAACCCCAACTCGGCCGGATCGGTTCCGGCCGGTGGGAGAAAGCCCGAAAGGCGGCGGAGGTCGCCACCATCGACCTCGCGGCCGAGCTGCTGCGGATCCACGCGGCGCGCGAGGCGCAGCCCGGCCACGCGTTTCCCGCGGACACCACCTGGCAAAAGGAGTTCGAAGCCTCTTTTCCCTTCACTGAGACCCGCGACCAACTGCGCGCGATTGAAGAAACGAAGGCGGACATGGAGCGTACCCGACCGATGGACCGGCTGATTTGCGGTGATGTCGGCTTTGGCAAAACCGAAGTTGCCATTCGCGCCGCCTTCAAGGCGGTCATGAGCGGGCGCCAGGTTTCCATCCTCGTGCCCACCACGGTGCTCGCGCAGCAACACCTCAACACGTTTCGCGAGCGCACGGCCGGTTACCCGGTCGCCGTCGAAATGCTCAGCCGGTTTCGCACCCCGGCCGAACAGAAAAAAATCCTGGCCGCCACCGCGGCGGGGCAGATCGATATCCTGATCGGGACGCACCGCATCCTGCAGCGCGACGTGCAATTCAAGAACCTCGGCCTCGTCGTCATCGACGAGGAGCAGCGGTTTGGCGTGAAACACAAGGAAGCCTTCAAGCGCATGCGCGCGAGCGTCGACGTGCTCTCGATGAGCGCGACGCCGATCCCGCGCACGCTGTATATGGCCCTGACCGGCGCGCGGGAGCTGAGCGTCATCGAGACGGCGCCCACGAATCGCCATCCCATCCAGACCATCGTCAAGACCTACGAGGAGAAAATCGTCGTCGATGCCGTGCACCATGAGATTCGGCGGGGAGGCCAGGTGTTTTATCTGCACAATCGCATCCAGACGATCGACCTGGTCGCGGCCCGACTGCGGCAGCTCTTGCCGGACCTGAACATCGGAGTCGGGCACGGGCAGATGGGGCCGCTGGAACTCGAACGGATCATGACCGAATTCGTGGCAGGCCGGTATCACCTGCTGGTTTGCACGACGATCATCGAAAGCGGACTGGATATTCCCAACTGCAACACGATCATCATCGAAGGCGCCGACCGCTTTGGGCTTTCCCAGCTTTACCAACTCCGCGGGCGGGTCGGGCGCTTCAAGCACCAGGCGTACGCCTACCTGCTGCTTCACCGCCACACCCGCCTGATGGAAGTCGCCCGGCAGCGGCTCACGGCGATGCGCCAGCACAACCAGCTCGGGGCGGGATTCCGGATTGCGATGCGCGACTTGGAACTGCGCGGCGCCGGGAATTTGCTCGGAGCCGAGCAAAGCGGGCACATCGTCGGCGTCGGCTTCGAACTCTATTGCCAATTGCTCCGCCAATCCGTGGCCCGGTTAAAGGGCGAGAAAACGGCGGCCGTAATTCGCGCGAATGTGAAGCTCGACTTCGTCTTCGTCGGCGAAGCCGCCGGGCCGGCTGGCCGGCCGGGTGACCGCGCCACCGAAAGCGCCCCGGGCCGCGGTCGCCACGTCGACGGGTATACGGCGCTGAAAGATGCGGAAGACGAAATTTCGCCCGAGGTCCCCAAAATCCAGGCGCGCATTCCCTCCCTTTATCTGGCGGAGACGCGGCTGCGGATCGATTTTTACCGCAAGCTGGCTCTGGCCGACACGGTGCCAAATCTGAAGCAGATTGAAGCAGCTCTCCGTGACCGCTTTGGGAAGTTTGGGGACGAGATCCGCGCCCTGCTGCTCGTAACCGAGATTCGCATCCGAGCGGAACAAAAAGGCATTATTTCCGTCGAAACGGAGTCCAACCGGCTGAAGTGCCTGCGCCACAGCGGCCGACGGGACGACTGGGTGCAGCTGGGCACCCGGTTTCCAAGGTTGACCGCCCCGAAGCCCCTTCTACGGTTGAAAGAAATCATCTCGTTTTTGAACAATTTGCCGAATCCATGACGTTCCGCGCCTGTCACTCTCTTTGCTTCGTTCTCGCCGCGGTTGCCGGGGTGCCGGCGTTTGGCCAGTTCGGAGCCAATCAACCGCCGCCCAACCCGGCTGACGCGCTGAATCTGCGCTTTGCCAACGGGATTGTCGCGGTCGCCGAAGACAAGATTATCACGGTGGCGGACGTCACCCGTGAAATCGCGCCCCTGTTCCAGCAGCTGCAGGCGGAAGCGAAGAGCCAGAAGGAATTGGATGACCGCCTGGCCACGCTGCAGGACAGCGTCATTCAGGACCTCATCGACCGCGTGCTGATCATCAAGGAATTCAGGAAGGACGAAAAGAAGCACATTCCCGGCAGTTACGTCGAAAATGCGATTGCCGAGCGCCTGTCCGAGCAGTTCGACAACGACCGTTCGAAGTTTCTCGCCTATCTGCGCGGCCGCGGCACCACCATCCGCGAATTCCGCCGCGAGATCGAAGAGGACATTATTTTCGGCTACATGCGCAGCCAGCAGCGGAAATCGGAGACCATCGTGAGCCCGGTGCGAATCGAAACCTTCTACAACGAGAACAAGGATCAATATTACCGCGAGGACGAGGTGCACCTCCGTTTGATTCAGCTGACCCGCAATGACGGCGACACCGATGCCTCGCTCCGGGAACAGGCGAACCAGATTATGGCCCGCTTCAAGGCCGGCCAAAAGTTCGAAGACCTCGCCAAGGAATTCAGCAAGGACGCGCGGCGTTC
>CANJNJ010000248.1 GCA_947474995.1 Opitutaceae bacterium
CGACGGTGATGCAGGAGCGGGTGAGCATCTCGAACGGGCTCGCTTGGTCGCCCGATGCGAAGACCCTCTACTATATCGATTCGCCCATGGGCGTCGTGCAGTCGTTCGCCTTTGACCTGGAGGAAGGCGTGATCGGCCCATCGCGGGTCGCGATCCCGATCGAAGAGGGCAACGGGCTGCCCGATGGTTGCTGCATGGACGCCGAAGGCTGCCTGTGGATCGGCCATTGGGGTGGTTCGAAAGTGACCCGGTGGGAGCCACGCACCGGCCGCCTGCTCGCGACGGTGTCGGTGCCGGTCCGCAATGTGACGTCCTGTGCCTTCGGCGGACCGCGGCTCGATCGGCTTTTCATCACGACGGCGATGGACGAGGAGAACAAGGCGCCCGAGCCCGAGGCCGGTTTGGTTTTTTGCGTCGAACCCGGTGTCACGGGACAGCCCGTGGCCAGCTTTGTCGAAGCGTGAGTACCCGGCCCCTGCTGCTATTCGCGTCGCTTTGGTCGCTGCGACAATATCCGACAAAGGCGCGCGAATGGTCTTGGGAGCGGAAATTCGCCGCCATCCGGGACGCGGGTTTCGACGGCGTGTTTTGCCCGCCGATTCCGGCACTGGCGGAACGCGGTTCGCTGCGCTACCTCGCGGTGTCGAGTATCGGCGTCGACACGAAGTTCGAGCCGACGTTTGCCGCGGCGCGTGATTTCGGCGCCGTGGCGATGGACGTACAGCTCTGTGATTACGACACGCCGGTGGCGGAAGCGGTGAAGGTGGCGCAGAAAATCCGCGCGGTGGCCCGGGCGCACGACCTGCCCTTCGCGATTGAGACGCACCGCGACACGTTGACCGAGACACCCGAAGCGACGCTGGCGCTGGCCCAGGCTTACGCGCGGGCGACGAAGGAAAAATTGTCCCTCTGCCTCGATCATTCGCACTTCGCCGTCGTGCGGCATCTGCCGCCCGCGGAGCTGTGGTCGCGGTTGCGCGAGCCGGCCGAGTTGCTCCAGGCGGCAACGCAGTTCCACTTGCGGCCGTTCAATGGCCACCATTGCCAGATTCCCGCGCTCACGCCGTCGGGCCGGCGCACGCCGGAGTACCGCGACTGGCTGGCGTACGTCGAGGGCTTGTTCGAATACGAGCGCGCCCGGCCGACCACCGCGCCGTTGCTGGTGGTGCCCGAGATTGGGCATGCGGCGCCGGCGTACGGGCTGAGCTGTTTTCCCGATACTTGGACGGACGTGGTCGCGGTCGCGGCGGATTTGCGTCGTTTGTGGCGGAAGAAACGGTGAGCGCGGGGGATCGGACGGGGCGGGCTGGTGTTCGTTTGCGTCCGTTTTTTCGGTTCACGTTTGGAGTGAAAACCGCCTTCGCGGGGGCGGCCGCTGACAAGTAACGGCCCGAGCACTTGGGATGAACTGGCTTGCCCGCAGACTCGCTTTCCGCCCCCGCCGGCTCATTTTGTCTCCAGCCCTTGTGGCCTTCCCATGGCGCTGAAACAGCTGACCGAAGAACAAATTCAAACGTGGACGCGCGGGCAAAAGGACCGCTGGTGGTTTGAGCATGTCTATCGCGGCAACTTGCCGCAGCTCACCTTTCGCTCGGCGGTCACGGGTTTTCTCCTCGGGGGCATTCTCTCGGCGACGGCGCTCTACATCGGGGGCAAGACCGGCATCACGATTGGCGTCGGCCTGACGTCGGTGATTCTGGCGTTCGCGGTCTATCGGCTGTTGGCGGGAATGGGGCTCGGACAGGATTTCACGATTCTGGAAAACAACTGCACGCAGTCGATCGCGACGGCCGCCGGCTACATGATCTCTCCGCTCATTTCGAGCATGGCGGCCTACATGCTGGTGACGGGGCGGGTCGTGGCGTGGTGGCAGTTGATCATCTGGAACGTGGTGATTTCGATCCTCGGCGTCCTCGTGGCGTTCCCGATGAAGCGCCGGTTCATCAATGAGGATCAGCTGCCGTTTCCCGAGGGGCGGGCCTGCGGCGTGGTGCTCGATGCGCTCTACACGGGGCGGGCGGACGCGGGGATGTTCAAGGCGAAACTCCTGGGGGTGACGGGCGGGTTCACCGGACTGTATCAGTTTCTAACGAGCGACGGCTGGATGCGGCTCGTGCAGTTCAAGATGCTGCGGCTGGACACCTGGGCGGGGCTGAAGGAGCCGTGGTATCTTCCCGAGCGGCTCGACACGTACTACTACGATCTCGCGGCGAGGTATGCCCTGTGGACGCCGAAGATCCTCGGCACGGATGTGCGGCAACTGGGGCTGCGCTTCACGCTCGATGCGGCGATGCTCGGGGTCGGCGGGCTGATGGGCATCCGCGTGGCGACGAGCTGCATCCTGGGCGCGTTCATCAATTTTGCGGTGCTGGCGCCGATCATGATCCAGCGCGGCGACATCAAGGCCTACACCAATGCGGCGGGTAAGCTGGTGCCGATCTCGCGCGGCGAAATCGTCAACCAGTGGTCGCTGTGGTGGGGGGTCGCGATGATGGTGGTGGGTTCACTCGTGGGCCTGCTCGCGAAGCCGGAGCTGTTCACGAATGCGCTCAAGTCGCTGCGCCAGCGGCCGGGAGCGGCCCCGGTGGCGGCGGCGGACGACCCCCTCGCGTCCATCGAGCTGCCGCTGTGGATGTCGTTTGTCGGGGTGCCGATTTTCAGCGTGCTCGGCGCGTGGGTGACCCACGAGTTTTTCGGTGTACCGTGGTTGCTGGCGTTCATCTCGCTGCCGCTGATCTTCGTGCTGACGGTGATCTGCACGAATTCGATGGCGCTGACCTCGTGGACGCCGACGGGTGCGCTGTCGAAGATCACGCAGTTCTCGATGGGCGCGATCGATCGGACGAATCCCGCCAGCAACCTGGTCCCCGCCGGCATGACCGCGGAGATCGCGTCGAACGCGGCGAATCTCCTCTCGGACATCAAGCCCGGCTACATGCTCGGCGCGAAGCCGCGGCAGCAGGCGATCGGGCACGTGATCGGGATTTTTGCCGGGGCGGTGGCGTCGACGCCGCTGTTTTTCCTGCTGTTTCTGCCGCCGGACTCGGCGGGGGTGCGCTCGGTGCAGACACTCGTCTCCGACCAGTTTGCGATGCCGGGGGCGCTGCAGTGGAAAGGCGTGGCGGACCTGATTGCCAAAGGCGTGAGCAACCTGCCGCTCTCGGCGGTGATCTCGATGATCGTGGCGGCGCTGACGGCGGCGACGTTTGAGATTCTGCGGATCAAGACGAAGGGGCGGTTTCCGATTTCTTCGGTGTCGGTGGGCTTGGGCGTCGTGCTGCCGCCGGAGTCATCGTTGGCGATGTGGGTGGGCGCGTTGGTCTTCTGGTGGCAGGGTCGGAAGCAGTTGGCGCCGGGATCGCGGGCGCACGAAATCTGGGTCGAAGGCTGCGAGCCGATTTGCGCCGGACTGATCTCGGGCGCCGCGCTCGTGGGCATCGGCAATGCGATTGTGAACGTGCTGCTGTAGCGGTGGGTCTAGTCGAAAAATGCCGCGCCGGTGCGAGGTGACGCTGGCCGATTTCCGGATCAAACTCGCCGCCGAGTCCCGGGGCCCCGCAAGCCCGATCTGGCCGTCACGGAATAGCCGCATCGTTGCGGATGCCGCATTTTCCCGGCGA
>CANJNJ010000249.1 GCA_947474995.1 Opitutaceae bacterium
ACAAGTCCCCCCGGTCGGCTCAGAAGCAGGACGTTTCATCCGTATCGGCACCCGGGCCGGTGACGCCCTCCGAGCCCGTCGCTGTTGCGGATGCGAACACGGGCCGGTCCAATCGCGCCCCGGTTCCAGAGCCCGCCGTCGAGATGGCGCCAAGGTCGCGGGCACCCCTGCCGGATTCGGCTCCGGAACCACGGTCGACGGAACGGCCGGCGGCGCGGTCGGATGTCGCCACCACCGGGGATGCCGCTCCGGCACTAACGGTCGAGCCGGCGGATTCGGCCAAGACCGATGAGCCCGCGCCACCGCCCGCGAAGGAAAAAAAGGCCAGCAAGAAGCGAGCACGGACTTTGGAGGATTCCGATTTTCCCGATGCGGAAGAGAGTATCTTCACGACCCAGACTTACCTCATCGGGTTTCTGGCGATCGTCGCCGGCGGTGGTTTCCTGATCTGGCAGCGGCGGCAGCGCGCGCTCGAGTTGGAGGCGACGGCGGTTTCACACACGCCGTTTGCCGACGCGCCCGCGTCGGGCAAAGGTGTCGCGATGTTTCCGTCCGACTTGCCGGCCAAGCTCGAATGGAAGCGATTTGAGGAACTCGTCGCCGCGTATTATAGCAAGACGGGCGTCGTCGCCGTGCGAACCAAGACCGGCCCCACCAGCTCGGTCCACATCAAGATTTCCTGGAAAGGCGAGCCACGTCCGTTCGCGTGCGTGCAGTGTCTCGCCCATCCAGCGGGCCTCGTCGACGCGAAGCCCGTTCAGGCACTTTTTGACGTGCTCACCGCCGATGATATCCGGCGCGGTTACGTCGTGACCACGGGCAAGTTTAACGTCGCGGCGCGCGATTTTGCCGAGGAAAAGCACATCACTCTCCTGTCCGGGGACATTTTTCTGGAGAAGCTCAACGCCCTGCCCGATCCGGCGCGGGCTGAATTGATCCAAGAGTTCAGCATGGGCGACTATACGACGCCAAGCTGCCCGAAATGCGACGTCAAGATGGCGTATTCGGCCGACGCACCCCCGGTCTGGCGCTGCAAAAGCCATCCCGATTTGGAAATCGCCGTTTGGCGGTGACCCGACCGCGTGGTCGGGCGAACCCGACGCCGCTTTAAACGCGACCGAGGTAGGAGCCGTCCACTGTGCTCACCTTGATGACTTCACCTTCTTTGATGAAGAGGGGCACCTGGACCACGAGACCGGTTTCAAGCTTGGCCGGTTTCTGGACATTGCTCGCGGTGTCGCCTTTGACTCCATCGGCCGACTCGATAATCTTGAGGGCCACCGTCGAGGGGAGGTCGACCGAAAGAGGACGCTCTTCGACGAAGAGGACCTCGACCTTGCCGCCCGCGGCGAGGTAGTTCTTCACGTCGCCCAGTTGCGTGGCCGTAAGATCGATCTGCTCAAAAGAGTCCGGATCCATGAAGGAATAGGTGTCGCGATCCGCGTAGGAGAACTCGAGGGTGCGCCGATCCGTGGCCATGACCTCGATGGTGTCCGTCGAGGCGAAACGCTGGTCGAGGGCCTTGCCGTAGCGAAGATTGCGCATCTTGACTTGCACGAACGCACGCAAATTTCCGGGGGTGCGGTGCTGCGTTTCCATGACGAGATGGGGTTCGCCGTTAAACTTGATAACTTGGCCTTTGCGAATGTCGTTGGCTGCGGGCATGACGGAGAATCGGTTCGAACTGCAGGTTTTGCGTGGAGAAAAGGTTTACAGTGGCGAAGCAGCGTCGTGACTGTCAAGCCGCTGGGTCGAAAGGCCGGCTAAACCGCTCTTCCCCGCGCTGAACCATCTCCACGCTTGCGCTGGACAGTGTCGGTTGGAGAGATTGCCGTAACTAATGAAACAACGCACCCTCTCGCGGGAGGTCTCGATCAAAGGCAGTGCGCTGCACACCGGCGATAGCGTGACGCTGACCCTGAAGCCAGCACCCGCCGGCTCCGGCATTATCTTCCGCCGAATCGATTTGCAGGGCTCGCCGGAATTGCGCCCGCGGGTCGATCAGGTCACGGACGTGGTGCGCGCGACCACGATCCAATCGGGTCACGTGAAGATTCACACGGTCGAACACGTGCTCAGCGCCTTTCACGGCTGCGGGGTGGACAATGCCATCGTGGAAATGGACGCATCCGAGCCGCCGGTGATGGATGGCTCGTCCCGGCCGTTCGTGAATTTGATCCATCAGGGCAAGCCGGTGGAACAGGACAAGGAACGGGTTTATTATGAACTCGACGCCCCCATTGCGGTGACGCGGGGAAACTCCTCGGTCATCGCGCTGCCTTGTGACGAATTCAAGATTTCGTGCACGTCGACGGACGACCGGGGCATTCATACCCAGTATCTGTCGCTGACCATCGATCCCGAGACCTATGAAACGGGAATCGCGCCGGCGCGAACCTTCACGATTTACGAGGACATTGAGGAGTTGCTGAAGCTCGGGAAAATTCGTGGGGGTTCCCTGGACTGCGCCGTTGTGATTCGCGGCGACAAGATCATCTCCAAGGAGCCGCTGCGCTTTAAGGACGAGTTCGTCCGGCACAAGATTCTCGATATCATCGGCGACGTGATGCTGCTCGGGTTGCCGCTCAAGGCGCACATCGTCGCCACGCGGCCCGGGCATGCGATCAACGCCGAGCTGACCAAGCTATTGTTCGCGCGCTTGAACAGCGGCAAGGGCGGCGGAAAAAAGGCCGGGGGGGCGGCCGGATCGCCGATGATCCTGGAGAGCGAAAGCACCCTCGATATCCGTCGCGTCCTCGACACGCTGCCGCATCGTTATCCGTTCCTGATGATCGACCGGATCGTCGAGTTCAAGGGCGAGGACGAACTCGTGGCGCTGAAGAACGTCACCATCAACGAACCGTTTTTCCAGGGACACTATCCGAGCAATCCCGTGATGCCGGGCGTGCTGCAAATCGAGGCCATGGCGCAGGCGGCGGGGCTGTTGATGCTGCGCCGGATTTCGGCGGAGGGTAAGACCGCGCTCTTCATGAGTTGCGACAAGGTGAAATTTCGCCGCGCCGTCCGACCCGGCGATCAGCTCCTGATCCACGTAAAAATCACCAAGAGCCGTGGCAACAAGATCGGCGTGGCGACCGGCGAATGCACCGTGAACGGCAATCCGACGGCGTCGGCCGAACTGATGTTCACGGTGGTCGACGAAGCGGACGTCAATTAAGCACATGGCGGTGAAGCTGCATCCCACGGCCACGATCGAACCCGGTGCGCAATTGGGCGTCGACGTGGAGATTGGCGCCCACGGTTATGTTGGGGCGGGGGTGACGTTGGGCGATGGTACCCGGCTGCATCATCACGCGTCGGTCGAGGGCAACACGATCCTGGGTCGAGCGTGCGAGGTATTCCCCTACGCCTGCCTCGGCGGCAAGACCCAGGACCTGAAATTCAAGGGCGGCAATCCGGGCGTGCGCATTGGCGACCGCAATGTGTTTCGCGAGTACGTCACCGTCCACGGCGCGACGAACGATGGCGACATGACCCGCCTCGGGTCGGACAATGTCATCCTCGCCGCCTGCCACGTGGCCCACGATTGCCTGCTCGGTGATCATATCGTGATGAGCAATGGCGTGCTGCTGGCCGGCCATGTCGTGGTG
>CANJNJ010000250.1 GCA_947474995.1 Opitutaceae bacterium
AAGCATGTGTGTGGTCTTCGGGGCCCTGCTGCTCCTGGCGTATTCGTGGTGGGACTTTCCGTTTCAGAATCCGGCGGTCCTGATCACCTGGTGCTGCCTCTGGCCCGCGGTGGTGCTGTGGACGCAATTCGAAGAGTCAAACGTGAGGGGTTAGAGCGTGTGTTGGGGCGAAAGGAATGGGCTCCCGGAGGTTTAACCGCTGATGCACGCTAATGTTTCCTCCTTCGCTCTTCGAGCTACGGAGGACAGGTCGCCTCCGCAATGGCTGCGGCGATGAGCGCAGCGGCTCGGCATGGGGCGTCGAAAAGAGGTAACGATGCTCATCGGTGGGCCGTGCACTCCGTGCGCGGCCGTGGAACGTGAGATCGATCCCAAAATCGGCCGCCCACGGAGTGGCCGGCCCACCCGGTACGATAGCCGGAAATAACTGGCGCTCAGCGCGGGCCATTGACCCGCGAAATATCAGCGCCAATCAGCGGTTAAACCGGCTTTGGCCAGGGATCGCCTTCTCTCCGCGTTCTCCGCGTCTCCGCGCGAGACATCCTGCCTTCCTCCGTATATCCGGAAACGCCTAATCCAAAAACGGCGTGTACTCCGGCACCAACACCCTCAGCCGTTCCTTCAACTGATTCGAATCCAATTCGTACAGGCTCCGCTCCAGCTCCCGAATACCAGACTCACTGAACACCGCGTTCGTCGTGAACCGCATGATCCGCGGATGCTCCGTCGGCGCGTGCTGTTCGTTCCGATGCTGCAACTCCTCGAAGAGTTTCTCCCCCGGCTTCAGCCCCGTGAACTTGATTTCGATATCGTCGCCCGGCTTGAACCCGCTGAGCTCGATCATGTGCCGCGCCAGATCGACGATTTTCACCGGGTGACCCATATCCAGCACAAAAATCTCCCCACCCTTTCCGAGCACGAAGCTCTGCAACACCAGCCCGACCGATTCCGGGATCGTCATGAAATACCGCGTCACGTCCGGATGTGTCACGGTCACCGGCCCGCCATTCTCGATCTGGCGTTTGAAGATGGGGATGACGCTTCCTGAGCTGCCGAGTACGTTCCCAAAACGTACCGCCATAAATTTCGTCGGTGCGCGTCGCCGCGCCACCGGGTTACTCGTTAACCGTTCTTGGTTATTGGGCAGTCCCGTTTTCTCCCCCGATAACCGATAACCAGTAACCGATAACTGCGGCGACTGCGTCGCCGCTATGGCCATCAACTGAATCTCCGCCAGGCGCTTGCTCGCGCCCATCACGCTCGTCGGATTGATCGCCTTGTCGGTCGAGATGAGCACGAAGGCATCGACGCCATGGGCCGCGGCGATCGTCGCGAGCTGACGCGTGCCGAGGACGTTGTTGCGGATCGCCTCGGCCGGCTGCCGCTCCATCATGAACACGTGCTTGTGCGCCGCGGCGTGAAACACGACGTCCGGCTCGTAGCGGGAAAAAATGTACTCCATCCGCTCGCGATCAAGCACGTCCGCCACCAGCGGCACGATGACGGTCCCGAAGCCGAGTTCGTTCAGTTCCTGCTCGATGACGAAGAGCGCCCCTTCGAATTGCTCGACCATCAGCAAGCGCTTCGGGTTCAGCGCCGCCAGTTGCCGGCAGAGTTCCGCGCCGATGCTGCCGCCCGCACCCGTGACCATCACGACGCGGTTCTTGATCAATTTCTTGATCCCCTCCGAATCCAGATTCACCGCCTGGCGGCCGAGCAAGTCCTGCACCTCCACCGGCCGGATGCGGCTCGCCTTGACTCGGCCTGACGCCAGCTCCTCCAACGACGGCAGGGTTTCCACCTTGAGCCCGCGTTGCGTCAACAGCAGCACGACTTCGCGCACCCGTTTGACCGTGGCCGAGGGCATGGCGATGACCGCCTTGGAGAGGGTCTCGGCGTCCTTGGTGTCCACGATAGACTCAGGCGGACCCACGACCGGCACCCCGTGGAGCAACTTGCCGTGCTTGGCGGTGTCGTCGTCAAAAAACATCACCGGGCGAAAGCCGCGCGACGGCGAGTTGAGGAATTCCCTCGCCAGCGAAGCCCCCGCATCGCCGGCCCCGATAATGGCGATTCGCTGTTGCGGCTGGTGGTCCCCCAGGCCGGAGCGCTTGCTGCCACTCAAGCGTTCGCGATAAAGCCGGGTGATCAGCCGGCCGGCCGACAACCCGCCGAACGAAAGCATGAAATCCGTCAGCAGCATCCCACGGGGAAGCGCGTAGTGAATCCAGCCCGTCTGGCGGGCCACGAAAAACAGCCCACTCGAGGCCGCCATCGCCCAAAACAGCCGGAGCAAATCGGGGACGCTGAAATACGTCATCAAACTGCCGAGTTGCCGCGACAAAATCAGGGCGACCAGCTTCACCGCGACAACCCAGAGCAGCATCCGGATCCGCTCCTCCTGAAAGTTTTCCGGCACGATGAAATCGAACCGGATTTCGTACGCCAGATACCAACTGATCGTGGCGACGCTAGCGTAGATGACCGCGAGAATCGCCGTCCGGCCATTCAATCCCGCATCCGAGGAAGGCTTGGAAAAGAAACGGGCCGGACTCATGGCGATTTCCCGCCTCCCGTTGTTCCACGACTCCGGACCTCCGGGCTTCCGTCATTCTGGACCACCGAAATTCCGGAATTCCGGAATTCCTGAATTCCAGATAGATTCGTCTCGTTAGGTAAAAATTCCGGCATAGTCGCATCGCCCGCCGCGCTGATTCCATCGCGCACGAGTACCACTTTCAGGGTGAGGGCCAGAATTTTAAGGTCGAGCCAGAAGCTGCGGGTCTCGACGTAACGGACGTCCCATTCGAACTTATCGTCCCAGGTCAGTGAGTTCCGCCCCCTCACCTGGACCAGTCCAGTCATCCCCGGCCGCACCTCATGCCGCCGCGCCTGCCGCGGGGAATAGCGTTCGAGGTACTGCACCAGCAACGGCCGCGGGCCGACGAGGCTCATCTCGCCGCGGAGGACGTTCCAGAGCTCGGGCAGTTCGTCGAGCGACGTGGAGCGGAGCAACCGACCGAAAGGCGTGAGGCGGATGGCGTCGGGGAGCGGTTGCCCATGGGCATCGCGCGCATCGGTCATCGTGCGGAATTTGAGGAGTTCGAAGAGTTCGCCGTGAAAGCCGGGACGTTTCTGGCGGAAGAAGATCGGCGTGCCGAGTTTCAATCGGACCAAGAGGCCGACAACGGCGACGATAGGCAGCCAAAGGGGTAGCGTAACCAAGACGGCGAAGAAATCGAAGGCGCGCTTTAGCACGGAATGGGGACTATGAGCTATTAATTGTTGGTTACAAGACACGGCCAAAGGCAGGCCAAGGCAGATCTAACCACTGATACACGCTAATGGTTCTCTTCGTTTCCTCCGACGAAATGTTCGGGCAGTTACACGCGGAGCCGCGGAGGCGCGGAGCCGGGCAAAAATCCAATCCCAGGAGGATGAAATCGATCCCCCTGACCCGGAGGTTTAACCGCTGATGCACGCTAATGTTTCGCCTCCGCAATGGCTGCGGCGATGAGCGCTCGCGGCACGTGCCGCTCGCTGGGCACACGCACCGGCGCAGACGCGCCGTCACCGCTGCTGGGGCGCAGCGGCTCGGTAGG
>CANJNJ010000251.1 GCA_947474995.1 Opitutaceae bacterium
CGGCAAACCGGCGTTCATCGGTTCCTGGCTCGTCGTATTGCTCGGCATCGGCGTCGTGATTTACAAGGGCAACCGGATCTACGGCATCGACTTCGCGGGTGGCGACGCGATCCACGTCGAGTTCAAACAAAAGATCGACACCGCCAAGGTGCGTGACGTCGCCCGCACGGTCGGGGTGACGGACATCAATCCGACCTACGTCAGTTCGATCGGTGGCACCGGCAAGGAAACCCTCAATATCGAGACGCCCGAAGGTAAGTCCGGGGTTGTCTTCGATGCGCTGCAAAAGGCCTTTCCCGCAGCCGGACTCGAGCGCGTGGGCCAGAACCACATCGGCGCCTCCATCGGCCGGGAAATCGAATATAACGCGCTCCTCGCCGTGGGTGTATCGATGCTGACCATCCTCCTCTATATCGCCTTCCGCTTTGAATTCGGCTTCGGCGTCGGCGCGATGTTCTCGTCGCTCCACGACATCCTAATGACGATTGGTATTTTCGTCCTGTTCGGCCGGCAATTCTCCGCGCCGATGGTCGCGGCGATCCTGTGTATCGCCGGCTATTCGATCAACGAGACGGTGGTGGTGTTCGACCGCATCCGGGAGGAGTTGAAGCTCAACCCGACCGGTTCGTTGCGCGACGTCGTCAACTCGGCGATCAATAAGGTCTTTGCCCGGACCATCATGACGTCGACGACCACGTTCCTCGCGGCCCTCGCTCTTTATACGTTCGGTGGCGGCGTCCTGCGCGATATTTCGTTCACCTTCCTCGTCGGCATTGTGACCTCGACCTTCTCGGCCATCTTCATCGCGGCCCAGGTGTTCTACTGGTGGCACAAGGGCGACCGGAAGCACGTCGAGGCGCATGCCGATGTGGCTCCGAAGTACGAGTGGCAGGGCACCAGCAAGGCATCGGAGTAATTGGGTTGGCTTCGCCGGCCGGCGACTTTCGGTTTCCCTTTTCCGTTGGGCTTCAAGCCCACGGTCTCCGGATCTCGCCGTCCCGCGATACGATCCTGTCCCATGCGCTGGCTCTACACTCCTTGTCCGTCGGACGAAGTTGAGCTGCTGAGCAGGCGCGCGAGCGTGGGCCGCGTGCTGGCGGAGCTGTTGTGGCGCGTCGGGCTGCGGGACGACGACGCGACGACGGCCTTCCTGACGCCGGCGCTGGCCGGCCTGCAGGATCCGTTTTTACTGCGCAATCTTGAGGCCGGTGCGAGCCGGCTGCGTCAGGCGATTGCGGCGCAAGAGCAGGTGGTCGTCCTGGGCGACTATGACGTCGATGGCGTCAGCAGCACGGCGCTGCTCGTCATGGTGCTGCGCCGGTTTGGACTGAACCCGCGCTTCGTGGTGCCGCGCCGTTCCGAGGACGGTTACGGGCTTTCGCGTAGTGCCATCGATCGCGCACTCGAAGCAGGGAAACCGGACCTGTTCATCGCCTTGGACTGCGGCACGAATTCCCATGCCGAGGTGGCCTTTCTTCGCGCACAGGGGATCGACGTGATGGTCGTCGATCACCATCGGTCGAAAGAGAAGCCGCTGGAGGACGGCCTCCTGATCAATCCCCACGTGCACGACGATGGCACCAACAGCGACGAGGCGTGGCGCCATCTGTGCACGGTCGGCCTCGTGTTCAAGCTGCTGCACGGCTTGCTGAAGCAGCTTCGGCTCGAGAACCATCCCGTGGCCCTGCAGATTAAACTGCGCGAGCATCTCGACTTCGTCGCGCTCGGCACGGTGGCCGACCTGGTCCCGCTGCGCGGCGAGAATCGCATCCTGGCGCGCCACGGGTTGCGGATTCTCCAGGAAACGCAGCGTCCCGGGCTGCGGGCGCTGATGGATATCGCCGGGATCAGGCCGGGACAGAGTTTCACGCCGACCGACATTTCCTTTCGGTTGGGCCCGCGGATCAACGCGAGTGGACGCCTCGCCGACGCGGCGCTTTCCGTCGAACTCCTGCTCAGTGACGATGTCGCTTTTTGCACGACGACCGCGCAGCAGCTCGATACCTTCAACCGCGAGCGGCAGGAGATTGAGCGTACCATCACCGACGAGGCCGAGCAGCTCATTGAAACGCGCTTTGCCTCGCAGGCGGGCATTGTGATTTTTGGCGAAAACTGGCATCCCGGCGTCGTGGGGATTGTCGCGGGCCGGGTCACGCGGAAATACAACCGCCCCTGCGTGGTGCTGGGTAACGAAGGCGACATGGCGAAGGGTTCGGGTCGCAGTGTCGATGGCGTCAATCTGGTCGAGGTCCTGGGCCAATGTTGCGAGCACCTCACCAGTTGGGGCGGGCACCCCATGGCGGTCGGAGTGGCGTTGCCCAAGGTGCACGTCGAAACCTTTCGCGTCCGGTTTGACGAGGCGGTTCGTGCTCATGTGGGCGGGGATATTGCGGAAGCGCGCCTCGAACTCGCGGCGTGGCTTTTGCCCGAACAAATCAATGAACGGTTGATGGACGAGCTCGAGGCCCTTCATCCCTACGGGCAGGGTAATCCCGAGCCGATTTTTGGGGTGACCGGAGTCGTGTTGCGGCAGGCGCCGGAGGTGTTCAAGCAGCTTCATTTTCGCTTCCAGTTCGGAGACGGTCGCGGCCGACGGATTCACGGTGTCGCCTGGAAGTTCGCGCATCGCGTGCCGCCGATTGACACGCCCATCGATCTCGCCGTCGAACTGAAGTGGAACCACTTCAACGGCCGGAAGCTGCTCCAACTGGGGTTGATTGATTGGAAGCGGTCGACGGGATCCGCGAGTGAGTTTAAGGAGTAAGGTTTAAGGCGTGGTCGGGATGCCGAAAGCAGAGGGCTCTCGTCTGAGTGCCGCGAGGCGTCGTCGGCCTTACCCCTTAGACCTTAAACCTAAAACTTCGGCGCCCGCCGAAGATCTCGCTTGCGCCCGGCGGTGAATCCTTGCTTGTTCTCGCCGTCTTTTCACGCACCTGTAGCTCAACTGGATAGAGCGCCAGACTACGAATCTGGAGGTTAGGGGTTCGACTCCCTTCAGGTGCACCAGTTTACTCCTTTTCATAGGAGGGGAAGGGCGAAGGTTAGGGAAATCACCCAAGGCCCGCGCAATCCCGGCGACGTAGGCCTGGGCCGCTCGCAACGCCGCTAAGCATCAACGAAGGAAGGGAGGGGAGGTGGTCGAATTATCCCTCACCTCACGTGAACCTAAATTCCTCAGTTGACGTGCGGCTTTAGGCGCCAGCAGGTGCGGGATTTCCTGAGGGAGAGGCGGGCGCGGGCTCGATCACCCCACGCCGGAAGCACTGGCGCCCCGACCGAGTTTTGACTCCGCCGGCTTGGCGGCTCTTCATCGCGCCGGAACATTCTCTCGCCCGCCTCGGCGTTCAGCAATCCTGCCAAAGAGCGCCCAACCGCCGCTGACGACCGCCGCCCCGCTCAACCACGGATACGCCATCGCGGGCGAGGGAGAATCGGGAATCCACGGCCACCCGAGCACATCAATCACGACGACCACGGCCACCGCAAATATTCCCAACGTGAAAGCCCGTGCTTCCAACCAATAGCGCCGGTCGCCGAGC
>CANJNJ010000252.1 GCA_947474995.1 Opitutaceae bacterium
ATTCCTTTTGCCGTGCAGCTGGTAGGTCGCAAAAAAGACCAGCAAGCCGAGCAGGCCGTTGGCGATCGCCCACAGGAGGATCGCGTTATTGATTCGCTGGGGGAACCACCAGGTCTGGTAGCGTTCACTCGCCTGCGGGAAAAGTACGAACGTAGCCCGGGCCAGCGGAATAAAGAGGAAACACGCGATGACGGCGGACGCGGCAAAGATCGTCCAAAAGATAATTTTTCCTTTCCGGCTGGGCGCCGGCAGGGCGGGCGGAATTGGTCGGACGAGCGAGCGGAAAATCGGCACACTCAATAACAGCGAGGTAAACGGCACGAGAAACAGGAACGCGCCAACCAAGGACATCAGGCCGAAGAACTCTTTGAGCGGCCAAATCTGGCTCGTGGTTTCGAGCGGGGGAGTGAGGTGGAAGACCGTTCCGAAGAATCCGGCCATGTTGGCAATATGCCGGGTGTCGTACGGCATGAGCGGATGGATCATCCGCGTATTGTAAACGACACGCAGGGTGCGCTGGGTGGCGTCTCCGTACAGCTTGCCGATTTCGACCTTGGCAATCTTGTTCCCCTTCAGGCCGGAATTCACGAGCCGCAACGCTTCGGGTGCCTCTTCGAGATGGGCGTGGCGCTTTTCGTTACGATACGCGCCTTCGTCGAAATACGCGTAGTCGACTCCGACATTGGCGTCGACGGTTTCGAGCACCTTGTCCGTCAGGGTCAGCACATAGCCGGCGACAAAGACGGCCGAGATCTTGTTCTGCGCCCGGGCGGCCGCCGCCTCGGCCTCCGTGACGGTTTTGCCGCCATCGGAATCGGCCGATTGCGCGCGGCGGAGGGCGCGCGCCTGCCGGCCGCCAAAACGCGATGTCGCCTGCAGGACCCCGTTGCCTCCCGCGGAATACCCCACGACTCCGATGCGCGATTTGTCGACGTAGTTGAGGTTGGGCGTGCCATAAACGTATTCGACCACCGGCACCACGCCGTAGCCCTCCACCGTGGCTGATTGGCGCTCGCGCGTTGAACTCGACGCTCCTTGATTGTAGGGGTCGATCGTGATGACGACCATTCCCCGGCGCGCGAGTTCGATGGAATAGGCGTCCATGGTTTCCTTGCTGCGTTCGAAGCCTGGGCAAACCACGACGAGCGGCGCCGGATTTTTCTCGGTCGCCGTCTTGGGCCGGAACAAATCAGCCGTCACCCACTGGCCGTTTTCCGTGGGAAATTTCAGCCCGACGACCTGAACGCGACCACCGGCCGTCTGGACCCAGAAGGTTCCGACGCCTCCCACGAGGATCAGGGCCAGCGCGACGTACAGCCAACGCCGTGTTTTCGCCGTTCCGTTTTCATTCTCGGACGACACGAAGGAGGCAGGGTCGTTCACGTGGGCCTCGGTCGGCGGCGAGCGGCGGGCTAAAAATTGAACTGATCGATGTTCGTCTTGTTGAAGACAAACGGCTTCCCGAGGATGATGTTGTCGCCCTCAAGCGCAAACGTGCCGAGCGAACCGGCCTTGAAGCTCTTCGCGCCGCTCGTCAACTCGCCCTTGGCCACGGCCACCGCCGCGAAGATCGTGAGATACCCGAGGTCTTCCGTTTTCCAGAGGATCACGCTGTCGGTGACACCGTCGTGGACATAGCGGCGGTTTTCGCTCGGGAGACCGAGGCCGATGACCTTCACCTTGCCGACCTTGCCGGCCTGTTTCACGGCTTCCGCGGTGCCGGGGACCCCGGGCGAGCAGATGGCCATGATCAGCTTTAGATTGGGATTCGCGCTCATGAGCGCCGTGGCCTCGGACTGCGCCTTGTCCTTGAGGTCATCGCACGGCCGGGTCGCGACGAGTTTCATCTTGGGATATTTTTCCTTCAGCCGCACTTCGATGTATTTCATCCACTCGCGCTGGTTGCTGGCCGTCAGCGTGGCCGTAATCACGGCGAATTCGCCCTCGGAGTTCGTGAGTCTGGCCGCCTCGTCCATGAGCCCGAAGGCGATGCCTTGGGGTGTCGCCTGATTGACGAAGAAGGACCGCGCATCGGGCATCGAGTCGGCGTCGTAGGTTACGACCTTGATGCCCTGTTTCTGGGCCTTGCGCAGGGCAGTCGAAATACCCTCCTTGTTTTCCGCGGCCACGGCGAGGACATCGACACCGAGTGTAATCCAGTTCTCGACGATCTCGTTTTGTTTGGCCGCGTTGCTGTCGGTCGGGCCGTCGAAGAGCAGCTCGACACCCAGTTCCTTGGCGGCCTTGTCCGCGCCGGCTTTGCACGAGAGGAAATAGGCGTTGCCCTTGGCCTTGGGCAGCATGGCGACGACCAGCTTGGAGCTGGGGGCCGGGGCGCCGGAAAGGACCGACGCGAGGGCCGCGAGCGCGGCGCAGAGACGAATGACAGGGTTTTTCATGGGGAGGGAGAGGCTGAAAGGGAGCCTGCGCGATGGCGGTACGACGCAAGGATTCGAGGTAATACGCTCGCCGTCAATGCCACCAACAACAGCGCGCCGGTTAGGACGCCCGACATCTCTTCGGCGGCATTCATCCGGATCACGACCGGCAATGTCGCCAGCCCGCTCCGCAGCACCGCGATGGCCGCCACGCCGAGCAGCGTGCCATGGACGCTGCCGGTGCCCCCAAAAATGCTGGTGCCGCCCAGCACGACCGCGGTGATGGCGAACAATTCGTAGCCCATGCCGGCGTCAGCCTTTGCCTGGCCGAGCCGCGCGGTGTAGATGATGGCTGCGACCGCGGAAATCACGCCGGCCACAATGTAGACCAGGGCCAACCGGCGCGTGACCGGGAGCCCGGCATAACGGGCGCCCTCCGGCGAATAGCCGATCGCCCGAATCGAGCGCCCAAATGTTGTCCGGTGGACCAACAGCCAGATCGCGATCGCAATCCCGAGAAAGAGCCAAGCTTGTGTCGGCAGGCCGAGCCAGCGCTCCTGTCCGATAAAAAGAAAACCGGCAGGAAAGTCGGTGTACGTGACGGCGCCGCGGGTGATGGCCTCCGCCAGGCCGCGAAAGAGCGAGAAGGTGCCCAGCGTGACGATGAGGGGCGGCAGCCGCAGCGCGGTGATGAGCCCGGCGTTGATTCCGCCGGCGAGCGCACCGCAGACCAGCGTCAGGACGATCGCCACGGGAATGGAAAATCCGCGGTCGTGCCAGAATCCGCCGAAGAGTATGGCGCACAGTCCCAGCAAGGAGCCGACTGACAGATCGATGCCGGCGGTCAAAATTATCGGCGTCAGCGCGAGCGCGAGGAGTCCGATTTCACAGGAATGGCGAAGGATGTCGAACTGCCGATCGAGCGTGCCGAAGCCGACGACGACGCCGCGGCGGTTGGTCGTCGTGCCAGCCCAATAAAAGAACAACCACTCTGCGACGAGCACGAGCAGCAGCAAGGTCTCGTGCCGCAGGAGGACGGCTTTCCAGTTTTTTGGGTTAGGAGAGGCAGGCATGGGCAGGAATAGCTCCAATCGTACGAATGGGTCCTAGGAGCAATGCCGTTAAGGCAACGAGGTGATACGAATCGATATTGG
>CANJNJ010000253.1 GCA_947474995.1 Opitutaceae bacterium
GCGGACGGGGTTGTGGGTCTCAATCCTGCCACGAAGCGGAACGACGATGACATCGGTCAGTTCGTTGCCCCGTGGACTTACAGCCTGTTTAATAATAAGATGATGGTGCGCGATAGTTTCGACCTCCCCACCGTCGACGCTTTATTCAATAAGACTCCCAATTACTTCATTCCGCAGGGCGCGTCAGTTTCGACCGCGGGAATTCCCCGTCGCGTCATCGAGGATGTCGGCTCCGCTTACACCCAGGCTAAGTTTAATTTGGGAGCTCTAAATGTGCTGACCGGAGTTCGCTTTGAGCACACCGCGGTCGAAGCCACGGGTTCCATGGCTGATCCGCAGGCTCCTAAGCAGACCCAGATCACCGTCGGGCGTGCCTATCAGATGTGGTTTCCGAGCATGCATCTTCGGTACACGGTGAGCCCAAATTTTCTCATGCGTGCGAGTTATGCGACGAGCGCGGCCCGCCCTGGGCTCGCCGCAATCACCCCAGATACGAGGGTGTCTTATCTCTCCAATGGCAGCGGCTTAGGTTCCGTTACGGTGAGCAATACCGCACTCAAGCCGCAATTTACGCGCAACTATGATATCGACTTTGAATATTATCTGCAACCGGCGGGCATTCTCTCCGCTGGCCTGTTCCGGAAGGATATCACCAACTACATTTCCAACGCCGCCGCGATCGTTGGCTCGGGGGCTAACAACGGTTTTGATGGACGCTATGCTGGCTTCGATCTGAATACGACGAGTAATTTGGGTACCGCTCAGGTCGAGGGGTTTGAGTTGGGGTACAATCAGCAACTGCGGAAACTCCCGCAGCCCTTCAATGGCATCTCGGTCTTCGCGAATTTCACGGGACTGCGCACGTCGGGCACCTATGCCAATGGTGCCTCCGAGCTCGCGAACTTCGTGCCGCGGACCTATAATGCCGGCGTGTCTTACTCGAACAAGAAATTCGAGACCCGGGTCACCTACCACTACAAGAGCGGCTATCTGATGACCTACAGCGCGGCAGTGACGTCCCAAACGCGCGCGACGGATGATCCGACGGTCGATTTCAATCTTCAGTACCGCTACCGGGCGAATCTTTCGTTCTTCCTGGATTACATCAACATCTTCAACAATTCACCCGATTGGTGGCACGTTGATCAGCGGCACATCCTCATGAGCGAGCTCTACGGTGCCCGCCTCAACGTCGGGGTCAGCGCGCGGTACTAAGTTTCCCGTCAATTTCCTCCCTTGGTCGGCGCCCGGTGCATTTTGCACCGGGCGCCTTTTTTTTGACTTTTCACGCGACTGGCTGGAGCGATTTCCGGGCCCGCCCTCGTCGGCTAATCGCCGCGCGGTAAGATTAAATTTCCGGGGAGCGACGGGGGTCCCGGTGACATGCAACCGGAATCCGGATTTTATAGCTATGGCGTGGAGGAGTTTAGGGGATAAGCGTGCAGGGCACTTCGGCGTTGACAATGGCTTCGGAGAATAAACGTTTTAGCGCCAGCGCTAACACCCTAGGAGCAGTTGAGCCGTGCCTTGCGCTCCCTGACCCAAGAGAACCACAGACACCTACTGATGATGAACACGTGTAATCCCTCCCACACCCGGACGGTTTGGCAAAAACTGTTCCAACTCGGCCTCGCCTTGACCGCGGCCTTCACCCTGTTGAGCGCCCGCGCGCAATCGAACGATGCCGGCACGGTCACCGGCACGGTCAGTAATACGGGCACCGGCGGTTACCTCGAAGGCGCGGAAGTGCGTGTCGTCGGTATGGAACTGATGACGACCACGCAGCGCGACGGTCGCTTCATCCTGTCGCGGGTCCCCGCCGGCGTGCAGCAAATCCGGATTTTCTATACCGGCCTCGACGCGAAGGACGTCTCGGTGACGGTGCGCGGCGGCGAGATCAACAACGTCGCGGTGGCGATGACGTCGGATATCTACACCCTCAACGCCTATAGCGTGGCGGGCCAGCGCGAGGGCAACGCGGTCTCGATCACGCGCCAGCGCGTCGCGGACAATCTCAAGAACATCGTGTCGATGGACGCCTACGGCAACGTGGCCGATGGTAACATCGGGAATTTCATGCAGAACATGACGGGGGTCGCGGTCAACAAGGAGGCTGGTGACATCGTCGGCATCGGCCTGCGCGGCGCGCCGCCCGAACTGAATTCCGTCACCCTTGACGGCACGCGCATGGCGGCGGCCATCGCCGGTTCCACCCCGCAGGGTGACCGGGCTGCGCTTATCGACCAGATTCCCGCCGATTTCATCAAGGAAATCGAAGTGACGAAGGGCAACACCCCTGATCAAGCGGCCGATTCGCTGGGCGGCACGGTGAACCTTATCACGAAGTCCGCCTTCGATTTCAACGAGCGGGTCATCACGTTCAAGGCCGGACTAAATCTGAACACCTATCGTGAGGGGAAAGTCGTCAACCAGCAGCTGGCCCCGATCAACTTGGGCAAGTATGGCCCGACCGCGTCGCTGACCTACCTCAACACCTTTGGCCCGGAGCGGCATGTCGGTCTCGCCCTGTCGGGTTCCTATTCGCAAACGACCAATACCCGCGACCGCGTCCAGATGACGCGACCCAACGTCGACAATAATATCAGCACGCGAGCCCGCCAGCTTAACGACATTAACACCCGCATCCGCGGGGGTCTTTCGGGCAAGCTGGAATACCGTTTTGATGAAACGGCACAGATCGGGGTGAGCGCCCAGTTGAACTACTTCGCCTTCGACGGTGATCGAGTCGACTGGAATATCACCGCGGCCAACACCGCTATTGCCGACTACTCGATTGTGAGCCGCGCCCAAATCGAGGCCGGAGCCGTGGCCCGCACCGCTGCTGGCGGGGTGGCCGGAATCGCCCCGGGATTTAGCGGTACCTATAACGAACTGCTTAACGCCACGATCCTGAATCGGTCGGCGCACGAGGTTAAGCGTTCGCACCAATACAAGGTTGGCGTGGACGGCCGAAAGTCTTGGGGGGATTCCAAGGTGACCTTTAGTGCTTCCCACAACCCCACGTCCTACGATAATAATTTTCACGGATTCAGCCCGACGCGGACGGGGGTTGGTGTTGGCTACGACGCATCGGTCGATGCGACGCGGCCCGTCTATACGCAGACCTACGGACCGAGCATCGGTCGGGGTGCCGATTTCTCGCAATATACGGCGTCTTTCTTTGTGGAGCCCGATGTCACCCGTGAGTATATCAACTCCGGGCGCATCGATTTCCTGAATCGACAATCGCTTGGTGGTGTTGCGGTCGATTTTAAGGTCGGTGCAGACTACCGAACCCAGAACCGTTGGTTGATAAATTCTTATCGTCCGTCTTGGGATTATGTCGGGGCGGACGGGGTTGTGGGTCTCAATCCTGCCACGAAGCGGAACGACGATGACATCGGTCAGTTCGTTGCCCCGTGGACTTACAGCCTGTTTAATAATAAGATGATGGTGCGCGATAGTTTCGACCTCCCCACCGTCGACGCTTTATTCAA
>CANJNJ010000254.1 GCA_947474995.1 Opitutaceae bacterium
CTGAAGGACAAGATCATCGTGGGCATCGCCGGCGGTGAATTCGGCATTCGTGGCTTCCTCGATGCCTACGACGCCAAGACCGGCGAGCGGGCCTGGCGATTCTACACCATTCCGGGCAAGGGCGAACCCGGCAACGAAACCTGGGGTCCGGGCGAAAGCTGGAAAACCGGCAGCGCCGCCACTTGGGTGACCGGAACATTTGATCCCGCTTTGAATACGCTTTACTGGGGCACCGGTAATCCGGGGCCGTCCTACAACGGTGACGATCGTCCGGGCGACAATCTCTACGCCAACTCGGTGGTCGCGCTCGATCCCGATACCGGGAAGTTGAAGTGGCACTTCCAATTCACACCGCACGACCTCCACGATTGGGATTCCTGCCAGGTCCCGGTGCTGTTCGAGGCGAATGTCGGCGGCAAGCCGCGCAAGATGCTCTCGTTCACCAATCGCAACGGGTTTTATTTCGCGCTCGATCGCACCACCGGAGAATTCGTGTCCGGGCGGGCCTTCGCGAAACAGACGTGGGCGAAAGGGCTCGATGATCGCGGCCGGCCCATCGTTCTGCCGGGGACGGAACCCACGCCGGAGGGCGTGCTCATTTATCCCGGGTTGGGCGGAGGAGCCAACTGGGCGCCGCCCTCGTACAACCCGCTGACCGGCCTGATTTACGTCAACGCGGTGGAAGATTACGGCCAGACCTACTACAAGCAGGTGCGACCCTATGAGGTCGGTGGACACTTCGAAAATGGCGGCGGCCGCAATGTTCTGGGGGAAGAGCCGATCGGCGTGCTCAAGGCGATTGAGGCCACCACGGGCAAGATTGTATGGGAACACCAAGTCCAGACCTTTGGCCATTCGCCGGTCCTTTCCACGGTCACCGGCCTCGTCTTCACCGGCACGGCCGAGGGAGATTTCTACGCGGTCGATGCCAAGACCGGGAAGCTCCTCTGGACGTTCACCGGCGGCGGCAAGGCTCAGGGCGGCGCCATCAGTTTCCTCGTTGACGGCAAACAGCGCGTCGCGGCGCCAGTCGGCGCCGGACTGTTTGTCTTTGGGTTGTAATTTCTCCCACCCCAAACCTTCCCGCACCCGTGCACTCTTCCATGCCTCCCCGCTTGCTCTGCGTCTTGCTCGTACTCGCACCGATTTCGTTCCGGGCGCAGGACGCTCATAACGACAATCCGCCGGCCAACGCCGCCCCGGCGGACCCCGCGCCCAGTCCAGCCCAAACGAAGGCGCCGGGCCGAGGCAAAGGTGATGCTGGAGGTGGAGCCGGAGCCGCGGGTATGGCAGTCGGCGGACGCGGCCTCAGCCCCGCTGATTTGGCGGTCGATCTGGAGAAGATCATCGCTGACCCGAGTGAGTTGGCCAAGGGCCAGAAATTATTCGAGTTGCAGTGCGGGCAATGTCACGGGCCCAAAGGAGAAGGATCGAGGGGCCCCACGCTCGCCCAACCGAATCTTCCCCGGGCCAGCGACAATCCGAGTTTGCTCCGGATTATTGCCGGCGGCATCCCCGGCACGGAGATGCCGAACGCGCGGTTGCGAGCGGGCGAAGCGCCCTACGTCGCCGCCTATGTGCGTTCACTCGGGCGCTTGCCGATCGAGAAGGTGCCCGGCGATCCCGCGAAGGGCCGCGAACTTTTCCAGACCAAGGGCTCGTGTATGTCGTGCCATACGCTCGAGGGCCAGGGCCTCGCCATCGGTCCCGACCTGACCGACATCGGCCGGCGGCGCAGCGTGGCGTTTCTGCGTCGGAGTCTCGTCGATCCCGCCGCGGATGTGCCGCAGAGCTTCAATGCCTATCGCGCCGAAATTAACCTGCCGCTGAATTTCCTTTTCGTCCGGGTTAAGACCAAGGCAGGGAAAGACGTGGCTGGCATCCGGGTCAACGAAAACACGGATTCGATCCAGTTGCGCGACCTCACCGGCGCCATCTGGTCCTTCTACAAGTCGGAGCTGGCCGAGTTGCACAAGGACAAGGGCGCCTCCCCGATGCCGCCCTACGGTGCGGTGTTCACGCCTGCCGAAATGAACGACGTGATCGCGTACCTTGTGTCACTGCGGGGGCAAAAAACGTAGCCGGAGGACTAGGTGAGAGCTGAAGGTTGAAAGCCGCTTTCACCTTTCAACCTTCAACTTCCCGCGCCTATTCGCCCACGATAAATATCTCCTGCGACGGAATGCTCGTGGTGTAGCCCGCGCGGAAAGCGCGGGCGCGGAAAATGCTTGGGCCGGTCAATGGGATGGGTTGGTCGTACCGTGGATCCGAGGGGGAGGGCACCGAACCATCCAACGTGTAGTGGATGGCAGCCCCGGGCTCACCTTTCAAACTCAAGGTCACGGGGCGCGTGAACGTTCCGCCGGCGGGCGAAATCTTCGGGGGCGGCAGCACGGGCGGTCCGGGCAGGCTCTCAATCCAGGCGCGCAACAGGGCCGTGCCCTGCTCGTCGATCGTGTTGCGCGCGAGGGGCGGCATCTTGAACGCCTCGACCGAGTTCACCCGCATATACAGGATGGAGCGCCAGATGTCGTTCGGTGCGATGATGCGGGCGTGGTCCAGGCCCTCGTTAATCAACACCTGGCCGCCGACGATATTTTGCCGGGCCAGCGGCGTGACGAACCGCGCGTCGAACTCTGCCACCGTGCCGGCGGGCCGATGACAATGGGCGCAATTGGCATCCAGGTAGGAGCGCGCCCGGTCCTCGAGGCTGTGGGACAGATCATCCAGGCGCGCCAGTTTGGGCGCCTCCACCAAGTCGGGCTCATTCAACTTGCCTTCGAACAATCCCACGTGATTCCACGCCCGCAGCTGGTTGTCGGTGACGCCGGAGGGGAAACCTAAATCGCGATTCAACTGGCGTGTCTTCACCCCGAGGACGAGGCCGGCGTTGGGCGTGTGACAAGTGAGGCAATCCTTGCGGTTGGGATAATACCAGGGCTGCGTGCGTTCTCCCTCGGCGGTTTTGACGGCCAAAGTCTCGGTCTCGTCTAACTCGAGCAAATCCGCGTCGCTGTTGTCCGGCCGCCATTTGTACGTGACGCCGTAAACGCCGCCCGACTCGCTGCGAACCAGCACCCGGGTTTCGAGCCGCCGCTTCGCCTCCGGCTTCGTTTCGTCGAGACCCATTTCGAAAGTCTTCACAAACACCGTTCCCGCCGGAAAAATCCATTCGCCCGTCCGGCTGAACTGGATGGTTTTTCCGGTGGGAACGGAAATCCAACGCAGCTTTGACGCGTGATCCGACCAGAATGGCACGACGAGCTCGTAGGGGATCAGTCCGTCCGCAGGAATCAGCTTGCGCAGGTCTTTGTAGGCGCCCGTTTCCGAAAGCTGCCGAGGGATCGGGCCGTCCGCATCGGGTGGCATGTGGAGATAGGCCTTGCTCGAGGGGCGGACCGCCAATCCGTAAGGGGCAGAAGAGGCCGCTCGGGCCGATAAGGTTAACAGCAGGGCGCCGA
>CANJNJ010000255.1 GCA_947474995.1 Opitutaceae bacterium
ATACTCGAGTTTGTCCGCCCAGCCCGCATGATAGAAGAAATGCGCCGCGGCCATCGGCACGTCGAAGTCGCGCGATTCCTTGATCGGCTTGCCGCCGTCGAGGGTTTCGGCGACGGCGAACTCGCGCGCCCGATCCTGCAGGAGGCGTGCGATGCGATAGAGATACTTGGCGCGCTCGCGGCCCGGCATCCGGCCCCAGGTCGTGGCAAACGCACGCTGCGCCGCCTGATAGGCGGCGTCGACATCCTCGCGGCCGGCGAGCGCGATCTCGGCCAGCTTCTGCTCGTTGGCGGGATTGATGGAATCGAAGTACTGGCCGGACTTCGGCGCGACGAACCGGCCGTTGATGAAAAGATCGTAGCGCGGCTGGAGCTTGGGATCCGCGGTTTCGGGCGCGGGATCGAAGGTCCAGAGGTCGCCAAAAATCAGCTCGGGCGCCGGGCGGCCCTTGCGACCGACGCCGCGGGCGGATTTTTTCTCAAGAGCAAGAGTGGCCATGGAAGTGGATTTCTGAGACCTACGGAAACCAACGGAGAAAAACAGGGTTGGAGAAATTCTGCAGCCGGGAGGCCACGAGAACTGGCTTGCCCCGAGCGCCTGGTTTCATGGCTGCTGAATTCATCGGGTTTGTCACTCAAACCTCCTAATAGCTCTCCGCGGCTTCGCTGAAATAATAGGGCGCCTGGTAGGCGCCGGTTTTTTCCTTTTCGATCTGGCGCACGAGATCGTTGAGCAGCGAGCTCGCGCCGAAGCGGTAGCGCCGGTTCGTCAGCCAGGCGTCGCCGAGCGTCTCCTTCACCGCGATAAGAAATTGCAGGGCCTGCTTGGCCGTGCGAATGCCGCCGGCAGGCTTCATCCCGATCGCGGTGCCCGTATCGAGGTAGAAATCGCGGATGGCCTCGAGCATCACCTGATTGTTGCCCAGCGTCGCATTCAGCGAGGTCTTGCCCGTGCTCGTCTTGATGAAGTCGCCCTCGCGAATGACCTCCATCGCCAGAAAGGAGGCAGCCCGGATGTTGTCGAAGGTCTCCAACTCGCTGACCTCGAGAATCACCTTGAGCGCCGCCGCGCCGCACGCCGCGACGACCGCAGAAATTTCGTCCTGCACCTCGACAAATTCGCCGGCGAGAAAAGCGCCGCGGTTGATCACCATGTCGATTTCGTCCGCCCCATCGGCCACCGCTCCGCGCACCTCGGCCAGGCGCGTTTTCAAGTGGGTCTGCCCACTGGGGAACGCCGTCGCCACGGAGGCCACCTTGATGGTGGTGTCGGCGACGTGCTTCTTCGCGTGCCGCACCATCGCGGGATAAACGCAGACTGCGGCGACGCCCGGGATGGCGCGGTTGTCGTGGGGCTGGATCGCCTTGCGGCAGAGCGAGGCAATCTTGCCCGGCGTGTCCTTGCCCTCGAGGGTGGTGAGGTCGACCATCGAGACGGCCCGCATCAGGCCCCAGACCTTGGCGTCTTTCTTGATTGAACGCGTCGTGTACTTGGCCACCCGCTCCTCCACCCCGACGCAGTCCACGGTCCCAATTTCATCAAACAGGCGCCTGAAAGCGGCTTGGGGAGACTTCACAGGCATGAGGGGTAGTATCGCGCTGCGGGGCGGTGAAAACAAACGAAAACGCGCCGTGAAATCGGCTCGCCGACCCGTGGCGGTCTTGCCACGGTGACGGGCGATGAACCGGAGAAAGCCGACCGACGACTGGCGCGCGCCGTTCGCCGCGCTGGGCTGACCGGGCTTCAACGGCATTCGCCCGCCATTCGAACGCAAAAAAATTTCTACCCTGCCATGAAAACAAAAATCCTCTGCCTGCTTCCCTTTCTCGCCCTGACCGTCTGGACCCTCCAGGCGGCCGGCTCCGATGCCGTCATCACGGCGGTGCGCGCGGCGGACGACGCCCGGGTGACGGCCACGACTGCGGGGAACCGTGCGGACATCGGGGCCACCTACTCGGACGACCTGCGGTACGCCCACTCGAGCGGGAAGGTCGACACCAAGGCGTCATTCACCGAATCACTGGTGACGCGCGCGACGGTTTACGCGTCGTACAAATACGTTGAGCGCAATTTCGTCCCGGCCGCGCCCGGAATCGTGCTGATGAACGGCCGCGCCGCGGTCAAAGTGCAGCAAGCCGGCGGCCCCGCGCAGGACCTCGAATTGAATTTTCTCGCCGTTTGGCGGGAGGAAAATGGCAAGTGGCGGATGCTGGCGTGGCAGTCGAACCGGCCGCCCGCACCCGCGCCTGGCGCCAAGTAAGGCACATTCTCCTCGTCGGAGCGCGGCCAGGCGTGCAACGTTTCGCGCCGCCCCCACCCTCGTCCCCTTTTACCCCATGAAAACTACCCTGCTCCGAATCCTGCCCTTCCTTGCCCTGGCGCTCCTGCCGCTCCGTGCCGAACCGAGCGCGGCGTTGAAACCGGATGCGAAAACCCTGACCGCGCTCGAGGCCGCCGACAAAGAACGGGTGAGCGCGATTCTCGCCGGTGATCGCGCCCGGCTGATGGAGATCTTTTCCGCCGATCTCTATTTCGTCCATGCCAGCGGCAAGCACGACACCCGGGAATCCTACACCGAGGTTCTGGCCACGAAGCAGACGGTTTACTCAAAGTACAATTATGTGGACCGGGAATTCCGCCAGCTCGCACCCGGCATCGTGCAGATGAACGGCCGCCTGCTCCTCGATACGAAGACCGGTCAGCTCGACCTGAACTTTCTTTCCATCTGGCGCCTCGAAGGCGGCAAATGGCGCTTCGTCGCGTGGCAGTCCTGCCGGAATAATCCGCCGGCGGCCGCGCCCGCGGCCGCCGTAAATTCAAAGACCTGACGGTTGACCGATCTTGGATTGGCGTTAGGCGTAGCCTGGCTTGGTTGGTAGTTCCGCCTTCAGGCGGAATTCGAGCCACTCGATCCTTCCGTCCCGCATGCGGAACGGGACTACAAACGGCCGGAGCGCCCCGATGTTTTCCGGCCGGAGAGTGCTCGCCACGGCCAGGAGAGCGTGCCATCTCATTTTTCCCCGATGAAAAAAGCCCTCCTCCTCTCCCTCCTCGCGCTGGCGTTCGTCTCCCTGCGGGCCGAGTCCGCCGCCCCAGCGAAGATGAACGACAAGGTCGTCGCCGCCGTGCGCGCCGCCGACGACGAACGGGTGGCCGCCATCCTCGCCGCCGATTCCGCCCGACTCGACGCGATCTTTTCCAACGACCTCACCTACACGCATTCGAGCGGCAAGATCGACAACAAGGCCTCGTACACCAAGAGCCTCGTCACGAAGGCCACGATCTACGACCGCTACGATTACCTTGAGCGCAAATTTATCCCCGTGGCGCCCGGCATCGTCTTGATGACCGCCCACGCCCTGATCTATTCGCGCAGCGATACCGGCCGGAACGAAAACGATCTGAGCATCCTCGCCGTCTATCG
>CANJNJ010000256.1 GCA_947474995.1 Opitutaceae bacterium
ACAAGTTGCTCGCTCGCGCTGGGTCGGCGAAATTGAGCTTTGGATTTTGCCATCGGCACCACCCAAACAAAAGCCGGGAAGAAAGTCCCGCGAAAAATAGCAATGCCCTCCGCGAGTGAAAATTACGGGGGTGAAGAAATCCGCCCTAGTCCTCAGGCGTTCGACGTGCCGTCCTCCTCGTCGTGCTTCTCATCTGCAGCCCGCGGGGATTGTTCGCGGACGCGGCCAACTCGGGGCAGCTTACGCCAACCCAGCTTCGTTGTGAATATCAGAAGAATCCCCTTGGCATCGACATCACCGAACCAAGGCTGAGCTGGGTCGTGCAGCCCACGGCGGTGCAGTCCCGGGGACTGCGACAGACCCGCTATCGTATATTGGTGGCCAGTACGCTGGAGCGGCTGGATCAGGACATGGGTGACCTGTGGGATAGCGGAGAGGTGGAGTCCGCAGAGACTTTGAATGTGGAGTACCGCGGTGCGCCGCTTCGCCCGCGAATGCATTGCCACTGGAAAGTGCAGGTGTGGGATCAGGACAGACGCGCGTCGGATTGGAGCGCAAGCGCGCTTTGGACCATGGGATTGCTTTCCGACACGAACTGGCAGGCGAAGTGGATCAGCGCACCACTCCGCGATCCTGTGCGGTCGCCGCATCTGGGCTACCGCAGCTTGCGGGCGCAATCCGAATACGATCCGAAGTGGGTGCAGATCGATCTGGGCGCGACGACGATCGTCGACGGGGTGCGTGTATGGGGCACCTGGCCGGTGAAACGCAATGGAGTGCCGGGCGAAGGCTTCCCCGTGCGGTTCAAAATTGAAACAGCGACGAACGCCAATTGGTCCGATGCCAAGGTGGTCGTTGACCGCACCGGCGAGGACACGCCGAATCCGGCGCTCCGCCCCCTGCAATTCGACTTTCCGCCCACGCCGGCGCGATTCGTCCGGCTCACTGCCACTCGATTGTCAGGCAGCTGGGTGGGGGCATGGGATCCCGTGGCGGAGAAGTGGACGCCGCGTCCAGCGAACGCGGACTGGATCCTTATGCTGGCGGAGCTGGAAGTCCTCGGCGGTGGAAAGAATCTGGCGCTGGGGAAAGCGGTGTCGGCCCTCGATTCGTGGAATGATGATTCGGCTGACATGGTGCCGGCAGCGCGGGTGGCACCGAAGCCCGGAACGGTTACCCAAGGGTCGGTTTTCGGATTTGGACACGAGCCGGCGATGCGAGGCGCCTGGAAGCCAGCCAACCTCACTGACGGACGCGTCGAGGCGGACTTTGGCAGCCGCTATGATGTCCGGCCGGTCACATTGTTTCGGCGGGAATTCAACGTGCAGCGGGTGGTGAGGCGTGCGACCCTTTTCGCGACTGCTCTCGGCGCGTATCAACTGCGGCTGAATGGATCGCGGGTGGGAAATGAGGAACTCGCGCCAGGATGGACGATTTATCCAAAGCGGGTGCTCTACCAGACGCACGATGTAACCCCCCAGATTCGATCTGGGGCCAACGCTGTCGTGGCTGAGCTCGCCGACGGCTGGTACCGGATGCGAGGCTGGCTGGACGTTTTTGGCGGTAATCGCCGCGTCGCGGGGTATTGGTACGAAGGCGATCGATCTCTGCTGGCTCAACTCGAGATCGAGTTCGAGGACGGCAGCCACGAAGTCATCGGCACCGATTCGTCCTGGCAATCGTTCGAGGACGGCCCCCTGCGTCGTGCCTCAATCTACGATGGCGTATATTACGATGCCCGAAAGGAAGTGCCGGGTTGGGACGACGCGAGCCCGTTCGAGATGCGTGGCTGGCAGGCAGCGGCGACGAAACCACTGGCCGGCGGTCCCAAAATCTCGGCGCAGATGTTCCCACCGATTCGCGTTCGGCGGGAGCTGCGTCCGATTTCACGGACCGAGCCAAGGTCGGGCGCTTACGTGTTTGATTTTGGCGAGCAGGTGGCCGGCGTTTGCCGCTTGCGTGTCAAGGGGGAATCGGGCGCTGCTGTCAAAATCCGCCATGCGGAGGCGCTCAAACCAGATGGGACGCTCTACGTTGGCAATCTGGGCGGGGCTTATGATAACCATGACCTCTACATTCTGGACGGCAGCGGTTCCCGCACGTTCGTCCCTTCCTTCACATATCACGGTTTCCGCTATGTGGAGGTGAGCGGGCCTACGGGGCCGGAGGAAATCGAAGAGCTTACGGCCTTGGAGATGGGCAGCGATCTCCCGCAAGCAGCCTGGTTGTCCAGTTCCGACGTCCGGCTCAACCGGCTCTGTGCGATCATGGATCGGGCGAATCGCTCCAACTTCTTCAGCTTGGCGGTGGACGTCGCCGGACGCGATGAACGGCTCCCGTGGATGGGGGATTGCTACACGACCGCGGTGCAGTCGCTTGCATATATGTACGACTTTGCCGCCTTCGCCAGCAACCAGCATCAGGCGATTGCGGATGCGCTGAACTCTGGAGGAGTGCCGCCGCCGTTGCTCGTGAGAGTACAGGCGGAGAATGACTACGCTGCGGCCGGATGGTGCGATGCGAGCGTCACGGCTCCGTACTACCAGTGGGTGAACTTCGGGGATCGCAGGAGTCTCCGGCTTGGCTACGAGGGCGCGAAGCGGTTCATGGACACGATTGCGCGGGAAAACGAAGACGGCGTGCCGCGAAAAATGTACTTCAGCCGCTGGGGAGACTGGCTGAGTGCACGGATGACGATTCCTCCGGGCGCTGGTGCGTGGAGGCCCAAAGGCGGGAAAGGCGCTCCGAACGATCTTTTCGCCGCCTCTTGGTGGGCCTTCTCCGCCGAGCTGGTTTCGCGGATGGCGGCGGCGTTGGGCCAAGCCGAAGAGGCCAAGCAGTACGCTGGCCTGGCCGCCAAGATCCGCAGCGCATTGGTCCATGATCACGTGCAACCGGACGGCACGGCTTCCGGGGGTGAACAGAGTTCGTATGCTCTGCTGCTCGGAATGAATCACCTGACCGGTGCCCTGCGCGATCGGGCCCAACTGCGGCTGATGGAAGCCATCCGAGCGTACGATCGTCACCTCGCAACGGGCTCGGTCACGACGTTGTTTTTGGGTTGTCCCGGTTTCTTAGTGGCAGCCCGAGGGACGGAGCAAATCCGGCAAGAGGCTGAGTTTGCCGCAGTGAAAGAGGATGCGCGCCCGATAGTTGGCGAAGCTGCGGAAGCCCCGCGCGTCTGACTTGATGGCTTGGATCTTC
>CANJNJ010000257.1 GCA_947474995.1 Opitutaceae bacterium
CGAGGCGGTGGGACGAAGTCACGTGGATGCTGAACATAGGGAACTCCGCGGTTGGAGGCGAGGCCAAGGACCAGTGGGAGGGAAAGTGGCCTCGGGTGCGACGGTGAATTATCGGGCTGCCAAGAGGAACCACGGCGCGTTGCTTTCCACCGCCGATAGATGTTGAGCGTCCAGGCAAATTCGCGAATAAATTTTCCCTGCGAGCATGTACCCTAAGATCCTGGTTTTACTCGGAGGTTTGACGGCGACAATTTTTGCGGTCGACCTGGGCGCGCAAACCGCGGCCGCTCCCTCGCCGCCCCGTCCGACAAATTTTGGAGCGATCAAGGCGGCGTGCGTGATTGGTGACGTGAGCGCGGTCAACCAAGAAACCCAGGAGGTCGTGCCGTTGCATAACGACGACCTGCTCTTCCAACACTACGCGATCAAAACGTCAGCCAATTCGAGCATCGTGCTCGTGTTTTCCAACGGCTCCACGGTGCGGCTGGGGGCCAGTGCCGAGTTGGTCATCCATGAATTCCTGCAGGATCCGTTTGCCGAGAGTGGTCTGGCGATGAACGGACTGAAGCAGGAGCCCGTGCCCTCGTCGACCAAGCTGCGGCTGGAACGCGGCGAACTGACCGGGCACGTCACCAAGCTGCATCGCGACTCGACGTATAATGTCGAAATACCGTGCGGCGTGGCCGGCATTCGGGGCACGACCTTTCGGCACGTTTATCGGCCCAACGCCAATGGCGGAGGCCTTTTTTCCGCCGCCACCAGCGAAGGCACGGTCGTATTCACCGGGCCCGATGGGAAGGAAGTGCCCGTGCCTGCGGACGTCGAACTTTCCGGCCGAGTCCGGCCCCGCGGAGGCTTTGCCATGTTTGACACGAATCCCATTTCTCCGCGCACGGCCACCATCATGGAGCATCACGCCAAGGTGATGGTGCAGCAAGCCCAGCGGGTAGTATTTCGCAAAACCGATGTTGGGTCGGCGAAGGGCCCAAAGCCGGCGCTCAAACGTGATCCGCAGGCCAAGCGCGAAACGGTCGACGACACCAAGGACATCGAAAAGGAATTCCAAGATCGCGAAAAGGCCCTGCGGGCCGCTCCCAAAGCGGCGCCGGCCAAGAAAAAGAAATAGCCGCAGCCGGACCGCCTATTTTTCCTTCATCACATACACACCGTCCCAGTTTTTCGGCGGTGGGTCGGCTTGGTGGTGCGCGGTGAGTTCGAGATACACGAGCGAGGGATTGGTGCCAACTCCGGGGCTCCGGCCGGGAATGTTGGGCTCGAGCTCGCGACTTAAGGCCAGCAAGGCGAGGGCGGCCGCCCAGTCCCGCGCGTAATACTTTTCCAGGGCCTGCGTAAAAAGGCCGAGGCACTCGTGGGTTTGCGTCGGGACGCTCTCCTTCAAACCGACAATTTCAAAGATGGCGACGGCCTGCGTCCGCCCCTTCACGACGATCCGACCAAGCGGACGGAAAACGACGCGATCGCCGCCGTGTTTTTCACAGGCCAGTTTGGTGGCCTCCGTGCACATCGTGTAAACGCCCCAGCTCTTGGCCCCGGACTCCATGCGTGCGGCGAGATTCACATTGTCGCCCATCATCGTGTAGTTGAATCGCGTCCGACTGCCCATGTTGCCGATCGTGCACACGCCCGAATTGAGACCGATGCGCGACTGCATCTGGCCGATGACTTCGGGCCAGCGAGCACCCTCGGCGGTCCATTGCGCGCGGAGTTCGTGGAGCTTTAGTTGGACACGCTGGGCCGCCACGCAGGCGCGCAAGGCGTGATCGGGCAGCGCCACCGGTGCCCCGAACATCGCGACCACGGCGTCGCCGATGTATTTGTCGAGGGTGCCGCCTTCCGCCTGTACGATGTCGGTGCAGGCGGTAAGGTATTGATTCATCAGCTCGACGAGCGGCCCGGAGCCGAGTTTTTCCGAATAGGTGGAAAAATTCTGGATGTCGGAAAAGTAGGCGGTGATTTCCGCATCGTGGCCACCGAGTTGCGGGTCTTCGCCGCTTTCCACCATGCGGTCCACGAGTTGGGGCGAGAGATAGGTGCCGAACATCCTTTTGATCCGACCCTTTTGATACTCCTCGGCGACAAGCTGCCAGATGATCGCGCCGAAACTGGTGCTGAGCGCCGCCCCGAGCGGCGCGGCCAGTGGCAGGATAAGATCGTAGGCGCCAAAAAGCCCAAAGGCCGAAAATGCATAGCCAGCGAGGAGGACAACGGCCGCAATTTTGGCTGCCGTCCCTTTCGGACCGCCGGCGGTCAGCAAGCCACAGACGATCACCGTCAGTGCGATCACGATTATATCGTCGACCAAGGGAATCCCGCGCCACTGCGGCAGGTGGCGCAGATAACGGCCCGAAATTATCGTTTTAAGCAAATTACCATGGACTCCGACCCGCGGGACGGGACGAGAGTCGAGCGAAGTAGGGGCGAGATCTTGAAAGAGGACGTCGACGGGCCCCACCAGCACGATCGCGTCCTTGAATTCCGGCTGGGCGAAGAACTCTTTTCCGGCCTTTTGAATTTCGGGATCTTCCGATCTCAACGCCTCGGCATATTTGAACAGGGTCGAGAATTCGACATGCGCGCTGCGTTGGGATTTCCAGTGAGTAAACCAGTTGAGGTCGATGAGCTGTCCGGCCCGAAGTGGGACCGTGGCCTGCACGCGGCCGTCGGGACGCACGAAGTTAAGGTGATCGCCTTGAACCTTGATGGCGCCCGGGGCCAGACCCCAATAGAGTCGCGCCAGCTCGAATGCCAGATGGTAGTAGGTGCGGCCGGTCGCGTTCGGTGCCCAGGCAGGAACGGTCCGGGTGTTATTGTCGGTTGTGTCGATGAGCCCGATGATCGGCGGGGTGAAGAATGTTTGGTCAGCCGGATTGACGCTGCGCTTGAACGCCGGAAGTTCCGGAGGCTCGATGTCCTTCATGGCGCGCCGGTCCGTCGCCACCAGTGGCAGGGAGCGCTCGTGGGCCTGACCGTTGGCGTCGCGAAACAATCGTTCCGCGTAGGCGGCGGCGAGCACGACCGGCGGCGGGTGGCCCGCTTTGAGCAGGAAGCGACCAAATTCCTGGTTGCCGGCGACCAACCGTGGCAGATCCGCCGATTCCGAAACACCGAGGTCGGAAAAAACAAAATCGAAACCCACCGCCTTCGCCTTGCCCTCGTCGATC
>CANJNJ010000258.1 GCA_947474995.1 Opitutaceae bacterium
GTATCGACGATGTTGATAATCTTGTACTTCCAGTGGACGGACGTGTTTTTGGCCTTAATCGTGATGCCCTTTTCCTTTTCAAGGTCCATCGAGTCCATGGCGCGTTCCTCGACGCGTTCATTGGCGCGGAAGACTCCGCCCTCCTTCAGGAGTTTGTCGACAAGGGTGGTTTTGCCATGGTCGACGTGGGCGATAATGGCGATATTGCGGATGCTCTGGTTCATTGTGCGGACACTGTATTCGTTGGAAAAAGAGTTCCAATCTGCTCGGCGCGCCGAATGAAGGCAAGGCGTAAGACGGCAAAGACGCAAACACCGCCTGCGGAAAGTCGCTATTCGCTCCCGCCGGGCCCCGAAAGGGCCGGAAAGTAGCACGTGAAGCACGTACCGGCGCCAACTTCCGTCTGATAACCGACAAAGCCATTGTGGCGGCGCATGACCCTCAGAACGGTGGCCAGACCGAGTCCGGTTGCCATTTCCGGGGCCTTGGTGGTGAAAAAGGGATCAAAGAGGCGCTCGCGGTTTTCCGGGGCGATGCCGGTACCCGTGTCCTGCACGCTAACCGCCAGAAAATCCCCCGCCGAGGCATCGGTGCCGATGAGCTTGGCATCGGCGGGTGTCAAAGTCACGGCCCCGGCGGTCAGTCGCAGGGTGCCACCTCCGGGCATCGCATCTCGCGCATTCAAGGAGAGGTTCACGAACACTTGCTGCAGATCGGCGGCGTCCGCCAAAATACCGGGAAGGTCGTTGGCCAGGTCGATTTCCAGCTTGATGCCGGAGCGGAGCAATTTGGTGGTGAGTGCCGCGGTCTCTTGCAGCACCGGACCGATTTGGACGGGGGTTAATCTCTGACCGGAGGTGCCGGCAAAGGTCAGGATCCGCCGCAGCAAGTTCGACGCCGTTTCGGCGTTTTCGGAGATCTTGGCGGTGAGCTTCTGGTTCGCGCTGCTGGTGGTGGTTTGGAGTTCGACCGCGCTCTTGGCGATCTCCGTCATCAACGTGTCGACGTCGCGGACGACCCCGCTGGCCAGATGGCTGAGCAGATCGATTCGCTGTAGGCGGAAGAGCTGGGCCTCGAGCTGCTTTTGGTCGCTCACGTCCCGCAGGATGAACTCCAGAATCGTGCGTTCGGACCAGGGGAGACGCACGACGGTCACTTCGACGAATGCTCCCGGGGTTGCGGCGATGGCGAGCTGCGTTTCAAACGCGTCCACTTTGCGGCCGGGTCGATCGAGCGTGGGAAATTGCACCCGTAAGAGCGCCGCCGTTTCGCTGCGAAAACACTCGAGAATCCCCGCGGGCGTCCGGCCGACGAGGCGGACAAAGGCGTTATTCGCGTGGAGAATTTTGCCCTCCCCATCGGTCAATACGATCCCGTCAGGCGCATAGGCCACCGCGGCTTCGAAGCGGGTGCGTTCGTCGGAAAGCTGCCGAAATCGGTTGAGCCGGGTGATGGTGCGGACCCGGGCGAGCAGTTCCGCGGGGTCCACCGGCTTGTGCAGGAATTCGTCGGCCCCGGCTTCCAGGCCGCGCAACTGTGCTTCGCGCCCTTCCAGCGAGGTCAGCATCACAATCGGAACCTGAAACAACTCCGGATTCGAGCGCAGTCGGCGACACACCTCGAAGCCATCCATGCCATCCATGATGACATCGAGCAGCACCAGATCCGGTGGCGTTTGGGCCGCAATGCGGAGGGCCTCTGCGCCATTGCTTGCCAGCAGGACGGTGTAGCTCTCGCCCGCGAGCAACCCTTGGAGGAACTGACGGCTCAGTGTGTCGTCATCAACTACGAGCACAATGCTGGGACTTGGCATGCTCATATTTATTTGAACGGCGGCGCAGAAAGCCAGCCGTCCTTCGGCAGGGGCGGCGGCAATTTACGGGGCCGTCAGGAGGGAAACGGCGGCGCCGGCGGGTATCGGTCCGATGTTATTTAATGAACTTTCGTTCACCCAGCCAATAGAGCAGCTGCGCGGCCCAGGGTGGTGCCTGCCCGCGTGTTCCGCCCAATCCAAGGCCGTGGGCCCCCGTTTCGTAAATGTGCAGGGAGAAGGGCACGCCAGCCTGCCGCAGGGCGGCGGCAAACATCAGGCTGTTTTCGACGGGCACGGTCTTGTCCGCGACGGTGTGCCAGATGAAAGTGGGCGGAGTATCCTTCGTGACCTGGAATTGATTCGAAAGGTTTTGGAGGAGCTCTGGGGCTGGATTGTCACCCAAGAGATTCTTGCGCGAACCCGCGTGGGCGAATTCCCCAAGGGAGATCACCGGGTAGCAGAGGACGCCGAGATCCGGTCGCGAACTTTCGCGTTCGAAGGGATCGGTGGAATCGCTTTTTCCTCCGTCGAAATGAGTAAGGAGCGTCGAGGCCAAATGCCCGCCGGCCGACGACCCGATGATTCCGACTCTCGCTGGATCGAGTCCGTCGCGTTTCGCAAAGGCCCGCACCATGCGCAGCGCGCGCGCGGCGTCGTTAATCATGACGGGGTGGCGGTAACCGTTGGAGCCGAGGCGGTATTTTAGGACATACGCCGCGATACCCTGGCTCGCGAGCCATTCGGCGTAACCCTTGCCTTCGTGGACGGCCAAACCGCTATAACTTCCGCCGGGCAAAACCACCATCGAAGCTCCATTGCGCTTCGACGTCTCCGGCAGGAAAGGGGTGAGCGTGGGCGTATCTTGGGCTCGCTGCCCGAGGGCGCCCGGCGCACCGTCCGGCCACAGGCGAATTTCGTTGGGAGCGATGGTGTCGCCGGCGGTCATCGGCACCGCCGGTGCGGGCGCAGTGGCGGCGGCGAGGGAAAATTCAGATAGGCCAACCAGGACCGATAGGATCAATCGTGACGAATAGCGGGGTGACATGCCGGCGATTCCACCGGTCCGAAGCCTCGGCGACAAGCCCGCGGTGGCGGAATTGGGGCACAAAAAAGGCCCCGGAGTTTTTGAGGCTCCGGAGCCAATTTGTGGGAGTGGGCGTTCGCCACGCGCTCTTTCCCGGTGGCACACGCTTGGGCGCGCTCGCTTTCGCGGGCGGTGTGCTTCCCGACGCCACTCTCCGCGGCATGCGGATGTTTCGGTCTCATGGCGGGACCGTCCTGACCGTTACCGGTCGGGATTTTTTGAGTGAGGCCTCTGCGCCCGGTTCGGA
>CANJNJ010000259.1 GCA_947474995.1 Opitutaceae bacterium
CATCCATGCAGAATGGAGCGCGATCGGTCCGGCCAAACGCAAAATGCGTCACACCCTCCACGGCGAACAATCCGCTGAAGTACTTTATGTTACAGAACCTCATCAATCGTTATTCCGGACAGCCGTGATCCAGCTTGATAAACTACCGACTGTCGGCGGTCGACGCGACCGCCCTCAATGCGGACAAGCCTGGCACAGGCGCGAGCGCGGGCGATATTGCCATCCTCGTGGCCATGCACGTCGCCGGCCGCGAAATCGCCCGCTGGACGTGGCAGACTTTTTGGTGGACTCCCGACCCGGACAGCCCACCCGCCCCCAGCTCGCCCGCGATCGCGAGCCAGAGGCCGAACCAACTCCGCGGCGCCGCACGCAGCTATGCGATGGCGCAAACCTACACCATGCAAACGCCAGACCAGCCCTATGTGGGCGGGGAAAACAGCGGCGCCGCGGTCTACGCTTACAACCCCTGGATCGAGGCGCGCTTCGCCCCGGCCGATTTGCCCGACTCGCTGCCGGGCCTCGATCCGAACGGCCTTCCGGCCACCAACAACCACGGCGTCCAGACCAACTGCATGAGTTGCCACGCCCAGGCCAACTACAACCCGAACCGGCGGGTGACCGCTCCGCGTTTCGCCGGCGCGCGCTACGTGGACCTCGCCGACCCCCAGTTCGTCGGAACGCTGCAGGTCGATTTTCTCTGGTCCATCGGGCGACACGCCAAATAGCGCCCTTTTTTTTAACTACACCAAACGCCAACACCTGAAATACCATGAACCCGTTCGCTCAACTCTGTAGTCACCGCGCCTGGTTGCGCCTGAAGCTGCCCGTTGCCCTCCTCGTCGCGCTGCTGCAGCGCTCGCCCGCACTCCAACTGCTGACGACCGCGGAAAACCTGGCAACCACCTCGCCCGCCGGCGCCGTCCTCAAGGCCGCACTCGCCGCCGTCGCCTCACTCGGCGCGATGCACTCGCTGGCCGGCGCCACGAACCTGGTCTCGACGCAGCCCAGTCCCGCCAACGTCAACACGACTACCCGGGTGCAGATCGGCTTTACGGTCACCGACACCATCAATATCGCGTCATGGAAAATCGGCGGCAACATTCCGCCTGGCCTCACCTTCTTTGCCCGGGAAGGCGGCGGGGTCTCGCTGGAAGGTCCCGGAATACTGGATGCCAGCACGCCTGGCATGGACGACGGTTATGGCGGCACCTCCGGAGGCAATCCCAGCACCACCCCTATCCTCACTGGCACGCCCACCACCGCGGGAACCTACGTCATCACGCTCCAGGCTTGGGAATTTTCGCGCACCGCGGGCCTCGCTTCGAACACCTTCAACTACACGATCAATGTCGCCGGTGCGGCGACGACGACGCCCGCCACGCCGCCGACCATCAGCACTCAACCCGCACCCCAGACGGGCGGCTTGGGTGGGTCCGCGACCTTCACGGTGGCCGCGAGCGGCAGCCCGACCTTCCAGTGGCAGCTCAATGGCACGCCCATCGCCGGAGCCACCAGCGCCTCGCTGTCGGTGAGCAACCTCCAGCCGGCGAACGCGGGCATCTACACGGCCGTCTCGACCAACAGCAGCGGCACCGCGGCCAGCAACGCCGCCATCCTCGGAATTACGAGCACGGCGAAACTGACCGGCGCCGGCCAGGAATTTCCTGATATCACCGCCCCAACCGGCAACGTGTACGACCAGATTCTGCTAGGGGGCCCCGCCGCCACCGTCAAGGCCGACGCCAATCAAATCCTCCGCATCTCGTTTATCGATCTCAACGACGACATCGTGCAGGTGGAATACTCCGGCGCCGGCACCCTCACGCTCGTGCTGGACGGTGCCTCCGGACCCGCCGCGCCGACCAAATACAACCAGGCCACCGCCTACATGAAGGGCCACGCGGGCATCGTGCTCACGGGCGCCGACGAGACGACCAACCTGTCCATCTTCAGCGTCGGCCGGGCCAACGCCGCCAATCAAGCCCTCTTCCGCAGCGATGTCACCTACGACGGCTTCGCCGACATCGCCTTTGTCGCGATTACGAGTGCGAACGGAAAATTTGGCGGCCTCCGCGCCGCCAACACGAGTTGCTTCGCCACCAAGGGTTTTACCGGCCTCTATGCCCCCGGCGTGCAATTCACGGGCCCGGTTTTCCTGAACGACATCAACGCCTCTGACGCGGCGACTCCCGTGTATGTGATCGGCTCGGGCAGCGATGTCCGGGTGACCGGTGGCGACCTGCTGCAAACCAACGGCCGCGCGGTGCAGGTGAGCGGAATCACCCAACTCAAGTTCACCGCGGGCAGCGATTCGCACGGCAAGCTCTTCAACGCCCAGAACAACAAGGGGAAATTTGATCAAAGCGGCACGGACGTGACCTCGCAGATCGTGGTGAATCCGACGCCGTAATTCGTGCCGGGTGGGTCGCGCACTCTGGGCGCGACGAAAAGACCGAATTGATCTCACGTTCCATTGGCCGCGCACGGAGTGCGCGGCCATGGAACGTGAGATCGAGCCCACGATCGGCCGCCCACGGAGTGGACGGCCCACCTTTCCCGTTCTTCGTACCGGGTGGGCCGGGCACTCCGTGCGCGGCCTTTCCTTCCACCCTACCCTCCCGACCTTCCCCCTCGATTTTTCGTCAACCCGTTAATACCGACCAATCCCCATTTCCTCAGGAACAATCGGATTGGCGCAGGCGTCATGCCTACCCCAGTCTTGTTCTGCCCATGATTTCTGTCCGCTCGCTCTTTTCCCTCCTCCTGCTCGCTGCCGCACTCGCCGCGCGGGCGCAATCGACCGTCCCGGTCGCCACCCAGGCGCTGCCCGCCCGGACGCTCGGTCTCGGCGAGGCCGCCGCGACGATCGATCTGCGCGACTACTTCGGCGTGCCCGGAATCACCGGCCAGGTGGTGCAATTCGACACCGTGCTGGGCAAGTTCAACGTCATGTTGCGAGCCGACGTCGCGCCCAAGCACGTCGCCAACTTTCTCGCCTACGTGCAGGCGGGTTCCTACCGCAATTCTTTCTTTCACCGCTCGGCCAATCTCGATCCTGTAGGCGCCGGCGGAAACTCCATTGTGCAAGGCGGTGGTTTTCGCA
>CANJNJ010000260.1 GCA_947474995.1 Opitutaceae bacterium
GATGCGGGTTCCTCGGGCCAGATCAACGCCAATGCGATTCGCCGCACCTCGGAGAATCACAACTCGCGGCTCATGCAGGGCACGTGCTGGAGCGCCGGTTGCCATGAGCAGCCGCACGGTTCCAACGCCAGCTACCACTTCCGCAACTGAACGCACCCATTCGCACGCCATGAATAACACGATTGCCCCGGTCATCTGTCGCGCCGGCGTCCTCACGAGCGGCCTGCTCCTTCTCGTGGGGCTACCCGCCCGTTCCGCCACCAAGGCGGAAGCCGACGCCTTTCCCAACTACGAGAGCTATATCAAGATTAGCGGTCAGGCCGCCTCCATCAGCGGCAGCGAGACCTCTTTTCAAAATCGCACGAAGCAACCCTCCGACGGCGGGGCCGGCATTCAGGATCTGCACATCGCCAAGGACCTTTCGAAGACGACCTCCCTGGTCATCGACGGCAAGGCCCTGGTGGGCTCCGAGGACTACCTCGGCAGTTTCAAAATCACGAAGACCGACGTCGGCACGTTCGACATGGGTTACAAGCGGTTCCGCACGTTCTACGATGGCGTGGGCGGATTCTTCCCCCTGAACAACCAGTGGATGCCACTCGCGGATCGAGATCTGCACGTCGACCGAAGCAAGTTCTGGATGGAGGGTACCGTCGCGCTACCCGGCGCGCCCGTCTTCAAGCTGAGTTACGTCAATGAACTGCGGTCCGGCCAGAAAGACTCGACGATCTGGGGCACATCGGACTTCACCGGCCTGCCCTTCAACCTCGCGCCCAATCCCATCAACCCCGGCCGCAAGCTGAACCCAAGCTACATCAAGCTGGGCGAGCGGCACGAGGAACTGGAACTCACCATCACGCACAAAATTGGAAAGACCAACCTGCAGATCGAGCTACTCGCGGACCAATTCAACAACCTCGATACGCGTTTCATGACCAATTATCCCGGCGAGGTTATTCCCTGGGCCATTGCGAGCTTGTCCGCGACCGTGCCGACCGGGCAGGTCGCCGCGCCCCAGAACGTCGCGAAAGCGGCGGCCCCCGCCACCAGTTGGAACAATCAGGTGAGTATCGCCGAAACCGAGGGCATGCGGTCCCGGATGTCGGGCGTCACGTTCGCGGCCGACACCCCCTTCGGCGACAAACTCACGCTCAAGGTCAACGGCAACTACGAGCTGATCCACACCACCGTGGTCGGCAGCCGGCCCCTCGTCACCAGCACGCCGACGCCCACCGGCGCGGTTCCCATCACGACAAACAATTACGCCGACCTCACCGGCGGCACCCGGCTGAAGAATCTCGTAGGCACCATCGCTCTCGACTGGCGGCCGAACAAGGAAGTGTACGTGAAGTTTGCCTACCGTGCCCAGCAGGAATATGTCCGCGGAACCAGCAGCTACAACGTCATCGCCGCCTCGGGCACCCCGGCCATCACCTTGGCCACCACGCCACGCTATGGCTGGGCGAAGCTGGAGCAGGATGTGCACACGCCGGTGCTCGAACTCCGCTATACCGGCATCAAGGACCTCTCGCTATATTTCTCCGGCAGCCAGCGCGACCTCAGTGGCGTGGAGCGCAACACGTCCGCCTACAATCCGCTGACTGCGGCCCTCGGCACCCCGGCCATCCAAAACGTCTCCGAGGACCACGGCAACTATGCGCTCGGAGCGAATTGGAAGATGTCACCCCTTCTGTCCTTGCGCGGCGAGGTGTTCGAGAAAGGCCACAAGGACAACACGTCGGGCTTCGAATCGCGGGTGGGCGATTACTACCTGCTCGATTCCCGTTACACGGGCTTCAAGCTGACCGCGCTGGCCAAGCCCTCGGCGCTCCTGAGCTTCACTACCCGCTATGTGCATCAGAAAGGCACGATGAAGGTCACCGGCTTCCTGCCGACCTATCCCGCCTATGACTCGCTGGACTCCAAGAACCACATCATTAGCGAGAGCATCGACTGGACTCCGAATAAGGGCTTTTACGTCCAGCTCAACGGCAATTGGGTCTTCAATGTGATCAGCACGATCTACCCGCGCGCCGGCGTCACTCCGGCCACGATCGGCGCTCCCGGGCCGTCCGTCGGACTGGTGACCGCTCTCGCGTTCGACTCCAACCGGGTCCTGCAGAATTCCAATAACAACTACACGACCCTCGGCCTGCTCACCGGCTGGACCGTCGGCAAGGACACCGATGCGCAAGTGCAGGTGAACCACTACCGCGCCAACAACGGCAACTCGGTTCTCGCGAACCTCACCATACCCTACGGGGTTGTCGTGGAAGACACGTCGATGACCATCGGGATTAAACACCGCTTCTCCGAGAAGTGGGTGTGCCACGCGAAGATCGGCTACTTCGACGGCAAGAACGACACGACCGGTGGAAGGACCAATTACCACGGCCCGCTCGCCTATGTCGCGTTCGAACACGGACTGTAAGGTCCGCTAACCGGGGCACGGCATTTGTGCCCCTAGAATTTGCCGCGCGGCCACCTTCCAAAAGGGGCCGCGTTTTTTTGGCGACTGTCCGGATCCGGTTGGAGCCGGAAAGCGGCGGGCGAGCCCCGCTGGGCAATTAATGCGGCGGGTTGACAAGGAAGTGCGGAGCCCAATCGACGGAGCAGGCTTATCCTCTGCTGTTTCGCCCGACCTTCCCTCCGCCGCCCGCCTTGCGGCCAAACGACCATCCATCATGAACTCGAATCCAGCCCCCACCGATGCGACCCCGCGCCTCCTCGAAAAAATCTACCTGATCGTGATCAATCATCATCAGGCACGGCTTTTCCGACTCGAAATGCATGGGTCCGTGCCGCAGCAAATCCTGCCCCACGATCCAGACGATTTCTTCCGCCACGCACCCAACTCGAAGTATTTTGCCCGGGGCCGGGAAAAACCGGACCCGAACAGCTTCTTTGAGCCGGTCGCAAAGGCCTTGCACGACGCCAGCCGAATTCTGGTTTTTGGCGGCGGCACGGGAACCAGCAGCGAAATGGAGCAATTCCTCGCCTGGCTGAAAATCCATCATGCCGAGCTGGCGCGGAAGGTTTCCGGTTCGCAGGTGGTAGACGAACATCATCTGACCGAACCGCAGCTCCTCGCGCTGGC
>CANJNJ010000261.1 GCA_947474995.1 Opitutaceae bacterium
CCGGCCGGCCGGCCGGCAGCGAGCGCCCGTACAATCAGTGCGCGCTTGAAATCATGCGGGCTCACGACGTTGCCGTCACGGACCTCTGGTCCCTGGCCGTGCAGCGGCAAAGTGAAATCCAGCAGCCGAACGACGTACACTTCACGACCGAAGGTTACCGCGAATTCGCCGCGCTGGTGGCCCAGGGCATCCGGACCGCGCTCCCGGCTCCCGGCCGGTAAAGGCCGATCGTCCGGCGAGAAGTTGATGCCAGCCGTTAGCGGCCGGTGAGTTGCTGGAGTAAAAAATCGTACGGCATCGGCATCGCCGGGTCCGGCTGATCCAGGAGGCGCACCAGGCAGGTCGCACCGACCGAATCGGTCTTCTCTTTTAATTTATAGCAAAACATCACGTGGTGAATGGCGGCATTGTGGTCGGCGGCGGGCAGAGGGCCGGTACGATTCACGAGCATCACGGGCGGGGCACCCCGCGACACATGATTGATCGGCGAAAATTCGCGGTAGAGATCGCTCCAGTCCGAATAGCGCGCTTCCACTTCGGCCCGGTCGGCGGCGCCGACCGCCCGCCAGATCATGGGATGATTCATCACCTGGTCGCCCACCCAACCCACCACGACTTTGGGGTCGATGGACGTTTGGGGATTCCAGGCGAGCACGGCGCCAAGCGCGCTTGATTCCCGCGCGACCGGATCGCGGTTTCCCGGATCCGCCAAATCGCGATGATAGGCGAGCCAGAGCGCGGTACAGCCGCCGGCCGAAGTCCCCATCGCCGCCAGGCGCCCTCGGTCCAGATTCCACTCCCGCGCTTTGGATCGCAGAAATTGGATGGCACGAGCGGCATCGTGAACCGGTGCCGGTAGCGGAGCCATGGTGGCGTAACGGTAATTGATCGACGCCACCGACACCCCGTGCTCGAGCATCAACCGCACGAGATCGATGTTAAGTCTCACGACGTCCTCGGTCACCGCCGACTTGTCGCCCTGATACCAACCGCCGCCGTGAATGTAGACCAGAAGCGGGGTGGGCTTGTCCGATTTTGCCAGCCACAGATCCAACACATTGCGCGGATGAGCGCCGTAGGAAACATTGGCGAGGTCGGGAGGAAGACTGGCGGCAGCCCTCGCCACGTGGTCCGGCCGGGTCCACCCAAGCAAGACCAGGCCCAGACAAATCAAATGGAAACGGGTCGAAAAAATTGAGTGAGGCATAATCCGCTAGGAGGTGGGAGACAGGAATTCAGCCGTGAAGCGTGAGGGAATGCCGGTAGATCTCGTTGAGTGTATCGAGAGCGACGCGGGCCGTAATCTTGTTCGTCAGAAAATCGCGCACGACCTCTCCGCCCCGATCCTGCAGGTGCATGTATCCGTAATAGCGGGGTCGAGTCCACGAGTTCTCCATGGCGCCGAGGGTGTCCTTGAAAAAATTATTGGAGCGGCGATTCACCTCGGCATCGGTCCACGCCAGCCGGTGCGCCGGCTGGCCACCGCTGTCGAAATATAGCGTGCGCTGGCAATCCGCACTGGTGGCATACCTCGCGTAGTCGAGGGCGGCTTCGCGATGCCGGCAGTGGCTGGAGACGGCGAGGCCGGTGCCACCGAGCGTCGGGCGGAGTTTGGCTCCGCGGTAGGCAGGCAAGTCGCCAAACCTCAGCACATGCGGCGCGTAACCGGCGCGACCATAGTTGGAATAGCCATAGGCGAAGGGACAGTAGGCCGGCAGACCCGCACTGTGGCCGAGCGTGTCCCACACCGCGATCGGATTGCGCGTCCAGGTCTCGGCCGGCAGCAACCGAACCAGGTCGCGGTACATCTCAAGAGCCGCATTTCCCGCGTCGGCCCCGACGACCCGCTCGCGCGTAGCGCACGGCTCCTCGCCTTGCGCGTGACAGAACATGAAGAAATTCATGAGGCAGTCCACGGGAATGCCGGCAATGGCCACGAAGCCATGACGGGCGAGCTCCAGTAATTCCTCCCACGTTTCAGGGCGCCGCACGCCGTGGGCCGCCAGAATGTCCTCGCGCCAGCCGCTGACGGGGGTGGCGCCGTCGACGGCCAGCGCGCAGCGATAGCCGTCGAATTCATAGCTCGCGTGGGACGCCCCCGTGGAGTTGGCCGCCAGGTCCGCCAGCACCTCCGGCCGCGAATGCACATTCAGGTCGAGTACCGCCCGGTCCTGGGCCGCGAAGCCCGCGAAAGGATGATCGACGACGAGCAGATCGAAAGTCCGGGCCAGGATCTGGATCGGCGCGTCGGCGAAGGCCTGCAGCGAACGCTTTTCCCACACGATGTCGACGTGGGGATGCAGTTCGCCGTAACGCTGGGCCGTGGCCACCATCGGGGTGAACCCGCGGGAGTGGTTCCACCCAATGCCGCGCAGCTGAATGCGTTCGTCCGTCTTCATGCGCGTACCAACACCAGACCTGCCGCCGGTTTTTTCGATGGCGTCATTCGCTCGCCAGCCTTCAAGGCGGCGCTTTCGCGCAACGTGGGGTTCACGTCGGTACGATCGCCCAGCCGGCCCTCCCCTCCAAGCATTTTTAAAGGTGAAGTCTCCTTACCAGTAAAACGGCTCACTCTGGGATTGTGAGCCGCACCCGTGGACGCCCACGCTACGACTGTCGTGCATCCGACTTCCCGAGACTCCTCTGCGCCATCGCCGGCGCGAACCGCCGCGGCCCTGCGGCCATTGGCCCGCCCTCCTTTTCGGTCCGGTACGTTGGCCGCGAACCCACCGGGTAACGACGGACGTTCGGTCATCCCTTCCAACCGCCGCATCGGTTGGATGGTACTAGCCGATAGAAGCGCATCACGATGAACCGCCATTTTTTTCCCCGGCTCGCGCTGGCGGTGTTGGCCCTGAGCCATGCGCCGCGGGCGCCAGCGGCGGCGTTTGCCGTGCTAAAGGAGGAGCGGGCGTGGGCGGAGTGGGTCGAGCGCGATTTTCCATTCTTCTCCTCCGTCGTGGATGCCCGCGAGGCGGGGCCAAGGTTTCCCAAGGACAATCTCACGCCGCGCGGCCTGGTGTTGAATTTGGGTCACAGCACGTGGGCGTGCTTTGACC